>JAFMAI010000010.1 GCA_029785085.1 Nitrososphaerota archaeon
CGCGTCGGTGAGGAGCTTCGCGAAACTCAGGCTCTTCGGCTGCTTCTCCTTGTTCACGAAAGATGAAATTCTTGTCAGGACCTTCGCAGCCACTACGTAGCGGTTTGTCCCTGAGTAGATCTCCTCTGTCTTCTCATCGAGGTACTCAACGAGGCCGGGGATGTCAACGAACTCCGGCAGCGGGACGAGCCTCTTCTTGTCCGGGTCATTGAACACATAGGTCCCTGCGCCGCAGGCGAAGTGAATCGAGAGTTCATACTGCTCCTTCTTGGTGAAGGCCTCTATGAACCCTGTCACAGGGGAACAGGACGGGACAGGGAACCACCCGTCCTTCGAAATCATGCCGTTGGTCTGTTCTTCTATCCTCTCGATGCAATCAGGTATGGTTATCCTGTACTTCGCCCTCTCCGACTTCGTCAGCCTGCCTGTAAGCGAGACCGGCTGGAAGTTGACCGCGTGGACGGTGTCGATGTTCTTCGCACCGAAACGTATTATGTCCCCGAGCTCGTGGTCGTTGATTGACTTTATGACGGTCGGGACAAGAACTACGCCCAAACCCACCTTCCGGCAGGCGTCGATGGCGTAGGGCGCCTCCCAGTGGTTCTTCGGGTTGGTCTTCGGAGTGACACCGTCAAAGCTCATGTAGAGGTTGGAGACACCGGCGTCCTTCAGACGCTTCGCAAGCCCTGGGTTGAGAGCGAGATTTATGCCGTTTGTGTTGAGCTGGATGTGGTCCACCCCTTCCTCTTTCAGTATCTTGATGATGGTCGGGAGCTCCTCGCGGAGCGTCGGCTCCCCGCCGGTAATCTGGACTGAGTTGCCAGCCACGGGCCTTTCTGCCTTCAACGAGCGCCCCATCTCCCTGATCTGGTCTAGGGTCGGCTCGTAGACGTAAGCCCCCTCCAGTCCCTTCTTGACGTAGAAGAAGCAGTACCAGCAGGTGAGGTCGCACCTGTTCGTCACTATGATGTTCGAAAGGCCTGTGTGCGATAGGTGGTTGGAGCAGAGGCCACAGTTCGCCGGGCATGAGCAGACGTCAAGCGGGACATTGGCTGCGTGGGTCCCCTTCCCGTCCTTCCAGTAGCGTGAGAACTTGCTGTACATCTCGTAGGAGCCGAAGTAGAGCTCTTCGGTCTCGCCGTGCTGAGGGCATGTCTTCGTCATCCAGACCTTGTTGTCGCGCTCAAAGACGATGGCAGGCAGTATCCGGTTGCAGTCAGGGCAGATGGACTGCGTCTGGCGGATGAAGTTCCCCTTGGAGACTTCTTTCTTCAGTTCAAGGCTTACGTCAGCGATTTGAGCCAAAGTAGGTTCGCTGGAGTCTCTCCCCAGCCGAGCGCATATAAGCATTTTTACTTTCCAGAGGGTGAAAAGTTAAAGACAGCCCGTGTGATTAGACTAGCTGATGACTCTGAGCGAGCGTGCAATGGCTTCCCTCGAGGCGCTTGGGCTGACGGGGAGCGAAGTGAAGGCCTACGTCGCCCTTCTGAAGGGGGGGACAATGACTGCGAGCGACGTGAGCAGGGAGGCCAGGATACCATACTCCAAGGTATACGATGCGCTCGAGTCCCTCCACAGGCACGGCTGGGTGGAGGAACAGAAGAGAAGGCCGACGGTCTATACGGCCAAGCCCCCCGACACGGCCTTGGAGGAGCTGAAGTCTCGCCAGGAGACCGAGAGGAAGGAGAAGGAGCAGTTCGCGCTCGAAGAGCTGATGGGGATATACGTCAGCAGGGGGGAACAGGAGAAACCAGACATATGGATCATGCGGGGGACGAACGAGATTCTCTCGAGGGTGAAGAACCTCCTCCTGAACTGCAGGGCAGAGTTGCTCATCGCCCTGCCAGCACAGTTGGCGCCGTTCACCGACAGAATCGAGCCGTTGCTCGCGACGCTCAAGGAGAAGGGGGTGAAGTGCCTGATACTCACATCTCCTGACCTCCCGAAGGAGGCGGCGGGCCAACTGGCTAGGCACTCGGAGCTCAGGACGAGGAAGACCATGTATGGCGGAGGTCTCGTGTCAGATTCGCGCGAAGTAGTCCTCCTGCTCGGAGGAGGCGAGCAGGGAGGACTCCCGCTGGCCATCTGGGCATCACACCACGGGCTGGCGAGTTTCGCCAAGGACTACTTCGAGTTCCTGTGGAACTCACCAGGGACGACAGAACGATGAACAGGAGAAAGGGCCTCAAAGACGAGGAGGGCGTCCTCGAGCGGCTCGGCATGGACGCCGGCCTGTCCCGGGGTGAAGCGTCGTTGTACCTCAGGTTGCTCCAGGAAGGACACATCTCCTTGCCCAGGGGAGGGGAGGCCGCGACCCTCCTGGAGAGAGGGATGGCTATAGTCTCCGGGGATGGAAAGAGGATAATCCCAGTCCATCCCAGGCTCGGCATCGCAAACCACTACAGGACGTGGAGGGAAGCGGTGATAAGGGAGATCAACGAGAGACGGATGAGGGTGGACAGGCTGATTCTCGAGCTGATCCCCCTCTACGAGGCCGCAACGGAGAAAAAGGCGGATGCCAAGGGCGCCTAAAGCCATGGCTGCGCCACATGAGCATGAGATAGTCTTCTTGGGGATGGTCAACGTGAACCGCGACAACTACCTGCAGGGGGTGGTGGACGTTTGGAGGTGCAGAGGGTGCAAGAGGCTCTTCTGCGACGACAAGCGGTATGATGAGCCACTGAAGGCGAGCGTGGGGTTTGAGTCGATCCCCGATGACGAAGAGTGGGCTGTGCTGACGTGCACCACCCCGAAGGATGTGTACATGAACTCCCTAGGGGTCAAACCGGGTAAGAAGGTCACCCACACATGCAGGGACGGCCATGTACAAGAGTTCTTGGTGGGGGAGGGCTACACGCTCTCGCCTAACACAGGCAGCCCCATCCACAGGCTGTATCTCGTGAAGGACAACATCAACAAGAACATTGAGGCAGGGCATTACAGGCTGACGATGGTGAAGTAGCCTGGCTCTGACACCAAGAGCCTCGGCAGTACTCAACCTTCTGACCGGGGTTTGGGCTGTGGTAGTCGGCTGGGGCTTCGGCCAGTCGCTGCTGTGCCCCACCAGCGGATGCCCAATACCAGCCCTTCAGGTTGCCGTGCCCGTGCTTGGGGCGGTTCTTGTCCTGGACGCGCTTGTGTGCTACGTTGGATTCAGGATTGCTTTCATGGTGGGCGGCGCCCTCTGTGCGATTGTAGCCGCTATCCCCCTCTACAACTGGGCCGGACGGTATGGAGGAGGGGCCTGGGCAGGTCTGGTCGTCCTTTCCCTTGTGTCACTGATTTTCAACCTCCTGGCATTGATGCCCAGGGAGCAACTGAAGGAGCAGGCGAACCCGATGAACCTGCCTGTGTTCGGCTAGGCTTCGAAGCTGAAGAAGCGCCTCCCCCTCAGCATCTCTTCGGAGTTCGTCTTCAGCCGGTCGACCCTGAAGGCCCAGTAGGACGGCTGTGAGAACCTCAGCATCCGAACCGCCCTTTCCAAGATGCCGAGGGCTACCGCGTCTTCACCCTTCTGATGGTGGACGAAGGCGGCGCAGACCAGTATCATCCCCTGTAGGAGGGCCCTCTCGTCTCCGCTCTTCGTCCGCCAGACCCCCTCCAGAACTTCATGGCACTCCCAGTACCGCTCAGAGTTGAACAGCGCCTTGGCTTCGGAGAGGAGTTCGTGTTCAGGCCGGAACTTTGGCGCGGTGTTCAGGTCGTGGGTGAACTCGACCTCGACCAGGGGCGCCAGGGTGGCCATGAAGAGGTCGAAGTCCGGGCGGCCAGGCGCGAAGACGTCCAGCTCCAGGGCGCCGTATGACGTCCACTTCGGGTTGCGCGCATCCATGCCGAGCTCTCTGGCCATCGCCCGCACGACCCCCAGGAGGTCGCCTTGGAAGTGGCCCCCCTCTAGCCTGATGAGAAATCGCAACACAACGAGAAAGATGCCTGCAACGCTTTAATGTTAAGCCAGCCTTGTAGATGTCGTGGGTGATGACCGGATTTAGCCTACTGAACCGACAGATGTCGAGGATCTTGAGTACGAGAACCCACACATCGCGCGGGGTGAGCGTCTCGGCGTGTCGGGAATCAATTTATAACCTCTGAAACGCGCCGCGGGTTCAGGCGAAGTCGGGTGGTTGAGCTTGATCTCACCTGCAATCTAGAGGGGTTCAGAAGGTTTCTGATCAGCAGCACATGCAGGAGCTTCATCCCTGAATCTTACCTTAGGGACCCTGAAGTATTCCCCGAGAAGCAGGGAGACCAAGGGTCCATCTACGTCGAGGCCGTCGACAAGGTCGACCTCAAAAAGATCAGAGACATCACATTCATCAACGCGAGGGACGTGCTTGGCATCATCTACACCTCCAAGAGCGGAAACACGAAGCTGAAGTGGCGCCAGCTCAGGGGGAAGATAGGGAGGATGTCCGGCGACGCCTCTGCGAACTCACTGGTGAACCTCTCGATGGCAAGAATCCTCTCGCCAGAAGACGTCGAGGCTATCATGGCGAACCAGCAGGGCGAGGAAGGCGTCCAGATGCCCCCGGAGGAGCCGCAGCAGGGGTCGCCTGAAGAGACGCACGGCGAGCCCGGGTCAGACGCACAACAATAGCCCGTTTCCATGCAGCAAACGGCACGCAAACGGCCGGCGCTGAGTTTATACCAGCGGCATGGGACGACGCACCAATGGGCAAGGTGAAGGTGAACCGGATCAGCGGAGTTACTGACCCTCTGACTGGGCTCCCCGCGAAACAGATCGAGCTGGTTGAGGTCAGAGATGCGCGCAGGCCGGAAATGTTCCCTGCCAGCGACGAGGCCAGAGTCGTCCAGGGGATGGTGTCGCAGTTGCAGTCCATGGGTCTGATGCCCCAGATGAGGGAAGTAGGGTTCTCCAAGATTATCATGACCCTGACCGAGTCGGAGTACGACCTGTTCGGCCTCAGGCTCGACGTCAATGAAATCTATGACTTGGACATCCGGAACGGTTCGATTACAATGAGGAAGATCACGGAAGGGACCTGAGGACGTTGAGCGGCCCAAGGGTAGGAGACAAGGCCCCGGACTTCACCCTCCCAGCACAGGATGGACGGACGGTGTCGCTGCATGAGTTCGCCGGCACGAAGAACGTGGTCCTCTACTTCTATCCGAAGGACTTCACCATGGGGTGCACACAAGAGACAAAGGCATTCGGTGAAAGCTACGAAGGCCTCTTGGAGATGGGAGCAGAGGTGATCGGCATAAGCTCCGACTCGGCCGAGAGCCATAACGGTTTCGCAAAGGAATGTGGGGCCAGATTCCCGCTGCTCGCTGACGCAGGGGGGAAAGTCAGAGCTGAGTACGGCGCGAAGTCGATGGGCCTCATCCCTGACCGGGTCACTTTCGTCATAGACAAGAAAGGTGTCGTAAGGCACAAGTTCTCGTCGCAGCTCAAGCCAAGGCAGCACATCGCCGAAGCGATTGAGGCTCTGAAGGCAATCCGAGACTGACCGCGCAGGTCGACTGACCACCAGTATCCCCGAAGCTGGCAATCGTACATGAGACGTGACGAGGAAGGGACTGTGGATTAGAGCTTCACCATGACTTCAGCGGTCGCAACAGGCGCAAGTTCCAATGGCCCCGGCTTCACGGCCCCGCCGACCACTGCTCCGAATGGTTACACAGCACGATTTGTGGTGCGGCCTCCGGGATTCGAACCCGGGCGAGTGGCTTGGGAAGCCACTATCCTAACCACTGGATCAAGGCCGCACTACCCGCCCCCTTGAACAGAAATGGTATAAACCAAGCAGTTTCTCCGTTCCAAGCTTGTCGACCGAGCAGATTCTGTCCAAGTTGGCTCCGCGGCTGAGGAAGCTTGACACGGGCGCCTATGAGAAGGGCTACAGGGCAGGAGGCGCCCAAGGACGGACGAGCACTCACCAGCTACTGGCCGACCTCCTCGGCTCGATGAGGATCGAGTTCAAGGAAGACGTAGCGGTTCCTGGGGCTGGGAGCCTCAGGGCAGATTTCCAGGTTAACGGCACTTTGGTGTTCGTCGAGCCCAAATTGGACGAGAGAGAATTGAGCCTCCTCAAGGGAAAGAGCTGCATTGTAATCAGGAGGGACGCGCTGAGAAGCGACCGGTTCGACCACGGCATAAGAGTGCTTGGCCTGGGCGAAGAGGGGCGGGTGCAGACCATATTTCTGGACGACCCGTCCTTTAACTTTGACTACGCGCACATCCTCCCGAAGACAGAGAAATGCTCAGTGATGCACGGGCACACCTCCAGCGTGCTCGTGGAAGTGGGAGGGAGACCAATTGAAGGGATGGTCGTTGATTTCGGCGTAGCGAAACAGATTGTCAGGGAAGCAGTCAAAGGTCTCGACCACAAGCTCTTCATTCACGGGAAGTATGTGACGTCAGTAGACCGGAGGAGCGTATCGCTGAAGTTCGACACGGTCCATGGAGAATTCGCAATCAAGGCCCCTAAGGACACCACAGTGTTGCTGGATGGAGAGGCAACCGTCGAGAACCTGGCGAGGGAAGTGCTTTCTAGGATTGCCCCCAAGATGCCAGAGAACGTGACCTCCGTGGGAGTCTACGTATACGAAGGGCTGAACAAGGGGAGTCACATCCTGGCGAAGATCCACCAGGAAGGTGCGCGATCGGCACGAAGGAAGCCGTAGCGCTCCTTTCAGGCGGGATAGACTCCGCTACCGCGCTTCTGCTTGCCAAGGAGACGTACAGGGTCAGGGCGCTCACCTTCGAGTACTGCGGGGTAGCTGACAGCGAACTCCGGTCCGCCAAGGAAATGGCGGCAAAACTCGGCGTGATAGAGCACCGGTTCGTGAGGCTCCCTGACCTTAGGGAGGCCGCTGACATCACCGGAGCCAGTTTTTGGGGCCTCCCGCCGACATACATCCCGCTCAGGAACAGCGTGTTCTACTCCTTCGCTGCGTCCTATGCCGAAGAGGTCAGGGCGTCGGCCATAGTAGGAGGGCACAACAAAGACGACACAGCCGTCTTCGCGGATGTGAGCGCGGCCTTCTTCGCTGCCCTGGAGAAGGCGTTCCGCGCCGGGTCCCCGATTCTGAGGAGGGGGAGGCTCAGGATCGTCCGCCCGCTAAGGCAGATGAGAAAGCCCCAGGTCGTTAGGCTGGCAAGTTCGATGGGGGTTCCCTTCGGACTCACCTGGAGCTGCCACAGGGATGGAAAGGAGCACTGCTGGAAGTGCGCCGGGTGTCTCTCGAGGAGGGCGTCGTTCGGAGAGGCAGGGGTTGAGGACCCTCTTGCGACAGGCGGAGGAAAAGTTACTTAAGGGGTGGCCGAAGGTTTGAGAACTCATTGAGGCGACCAGACAGAGCAACGGACGCCCTAGACTACATTGATGCTACTGCCGACGTGCAGGCTGAGGTCGCTCAAATGCCAGTGGACGCCGGTATCGCTAACCTCAGAGTGATTGGCAGCTCTGGGAGCATCACCATGCCCATCGAGCTTTCAATCCAGACTTCCACAGGGCTCCACAGGGGAGTTCACATGAGCCGGATGGTGAAGGCAGCGAACAGCAGAAAACCGAGGGGGGTGGAGCAGTGGCTCAGATGGATTTGCAAAGAGGTGAATCAGACCCAGCCTGGGTCCAGCGTCACTGCAGACTTTGAGCTCCCCTACGAAGACCAGTTCGTGAAGGTCACAATGAGGGCTACGGAACGCGGCGCGGTCACCTACAAGTACGTTTTGGACGGGATGACGGCCTGTCCATGCTCTAAGAAGATGATAGGGGTGGGGCACATGCAAAGAGCTCAACTGACGGTTTTCCTGAAGAGCAACAAACCCCTCGATTCGATTGCCGTCGTCGGAAGAATCGCGGAGTGCTTTTCAGCCTTTCCCATCGAACACATGAAGAGGCTGGATGAAGCGAAGAAGATCCTCGAGGCGCAATCCAACCCGAAGTTCGCGGAGGATATCGTCAGAGAGTGCGTCAGCAGGTTCCCTAACGCCCTCTTCATAGGCGGAAGGTGCTTCGAATCGATACACTCCCACGACGCAGTCGCCACGTGGTCTTCGAGGCCAGGCTGGATGCCGATCCTCTAAGAGAAGGGCCCCCAGACTTAAATCGAGAGCGACGCCGCAGCACGTCGGGTTGACCGACCTTCTCATTGGCACGTCTGGCTGGTCGTACAACGAATGGAATGGGGTTTTCTACCCGAACTCTTCGGTCAACAAGCTGTCATACTACTCCAGGCTCTACGTCACTGTGGAAGTCGACTCGACGTTCTACGCCTACCCCTCTAAGGGGATGGTGCTCGGCTGGGCAAGGTATACGCCCGAGAAGTTCGTCTTCTCGGTGAAGCTCCCCAGGCTGATTACCCACGACAAGAAGCTCGACCTGTCTCAGGGCGTCGAAGCGGACCTTGTCAAGTTCCTAGGCCTTCTGAAGCCGCTCATAGCCGCGGGGAAACTAGGACCCATCTTAGCACAACTCCCGCCGAGCTACACCTTCCAAGATGACTTTCAGAGGCTGAAGGACTTCTTTGACATGGCCCCCGAAGACCTGATGTTCGCGGTCGAGTTCAGGCACCCATCGTGGCTGAAGGAAGAGGTCTGGTCTTATCTCAGGGGCAGGAACCTGGCGAACGTTATTGTCGACGAGCCGCTCCTCCCTCCAGACACAGTCGTGACCGCTGACTTCGCCTTCGTGAGATGGCACGGGAGAGGGAGCAGGCCATGGTACAACTACAGATACAGCGACAGCGAGCTCGACGGATGGGTCCCGAAGATAAGAGACGTCACGTCCAGGGCGAAGAACACGTTCGGCTACTTCAACAACCACTTCAGGGGGTTCGCAGTAGAGAATTCGCTCAAGATGATGGAAAAGTTGGACGTGTCGACCCCTCTTCAGAACGAAGCGAGGGAGAAGGCGACCAAGTTCATCGCGACCGGGAGGAGGGATGCAGGGGAAGGGAGCATACTCGAATTCCTCGGGGCGGGGAGCGACAAGTGAAGGCGGCTCTTCTGCTGGACGGCGAGGCGCCCAAGGTCAAGCCGGAGGAGTTGGGCAGGATCGTCATGAAGGCTGGCATCAAGGTGGGAAGGGCGGGTGCGGACTTCGGGATCGTCGTAGGAGGGGACGGGCGGTTCAGCAGATACGGGCGAACCGAAGAGCTCCCGCTGCTTTTCGTGGGGGTTAAATCCAAGGGGGCCGTCGGGTCCAAAGCCCACCTCGCTCAGACCGGCCTCGACGAGCTCCCAGAAGCGCTCGCAAGAATCAGGTCCGGCGGATACGAAATAGACGAACACCCGCGATTGAGGGTCTTCAAGGGGGCCAGGGTCCTTGGGGAGGTGTTCACAGACGTCTACCTTCAGAGAGGGGATGAGGGGAGCTGTCTCCGTTACAAGTTGAGGGTCTCAGAAAACGGAGTTAGGTTCGAAGAGGCAGCCATAGCAGACGGGGTGGTGGTCACCACGCGAGCGGGTTCCACGGGCTACTATTCTTATGTCGACAGGATCAGAGGGAACATGATCGAGCCATCCGCATTCGCCCACGTCGGGAAGGACGAAGTGGGAATATGTCACATCAACCCCACCTACACCGAAAGGCTCGGCGCCGGGACTCACCCATTGAGATACACGGTCCCGTGGGGGAGCAAGATAGAGATCTCGCTGTTCAGGGAGGCGGACGCCAGGCTCTTCGGGGTCGCAGACAGCCGGGCGGGGATCAAGGTCTCGATGGGGGAGAAGGTGTCGATAACGGCAGGCAAAGAGGTCACGAGGGTACTGACGCTGAGGTGACGGCTTCGGAGGTCAGGGGGATAGCCTCACATAGGTGGCCATGTACCTGACCATCTCCTTCTTTTGACGCTCTTGGAAGCCTCCGTTTTCATCTGTGCCGGGGTTTGGCCAGCCCAATTCCATCGCGCCAGAATACGACTCCTGAGCATTCCCCAATAGTCACTGATCTTCCTGGCAACGAGTATATACTCGCTATTCCTCGGCCTCAGTGGTGATTCAATGGCAGAGCCCAGAAGGCAAGACTTCAGGAGAGTGCAAAAGACAGGGGGAGACAGCTTCGTGGTCTCTCTTCCGAAGAGCTGGGTCATCGACTTGGGATTGAAGGCGAAAGACCCCGTGGCCGTGCTCGTGCAGCCTGATTCTTCGCTCCTGATAGTCCCTAGGAGAGACATACGGACAGGCGCCAAGTCAGAGGCCACCCTTGAAACCTCCCCGGGCCTCGACAAAGACTTCTTGCTGAGGCATTTCATCTCCTATTACCTGGCAGGCTATGACACCATACGGGTCGCCATCGGAAGATCTGATCCTAGACTCAGAGGGTTCATCAGGGAGGGTATTCGACGTAAACTAATCGGGGTAGAGATAATTGAGGAGTCGTCAGGGGGCATACTCACTCAGTGCCTCTCTGGCTACGTCGACCTCCCGCTGAAGAAAGCGCTAGAGCGGATGGCCATCATTGCTGGGGGAATGCTGACCGATGCTGTCGGGGTCCTTCAGGGTGGGAACAAGGGGATGTCAGGAGAAGTCGTAGAGCGGGACGACGAGGTAGACAGATTTTACCACTTTCTCCTTAGACAACTCAACATTGCAGTGAGGGATAGGTCAGTGATTCAGGAGATAGGCCTGAAATCAACGAGAGACTGCCTGGGATACAGACTTGTGGTCAAGAACGTCGAGAGAGTAGCCGACCATGCGGCGAGCATAGCCGCCGACGCAGAGAACCTCGGCAACCTTTCGGAACAGGCCGTCAGGAAAGTCACTGAGATGACAGCGCTATCCAAGAAGGTGTTCGACAGCTCCGTCACCTCTTTGCTCCGACTCGATGGTAAGATGGCAGAAGAAGCCATAGCCAAGTCGAAGGATGCCCTGCTGATGGAGGAGAGAGTAAGCGGTGAGGTGCTGGCGCCGAGGATGAGTGGGGCTCAGGTCGCCTCCGCGAAGTTGATGTTCGAGAGTATCAGGAGGGTCGCAGAATATGGGTCTGATATAGCAGAAATCGCCATAGACCTCACCGTCGCGGATCCCCAAGCTGTCTGAGGAACTGGATGGTCCTCAGGGATACTCAGGGAGGTCGCAGGTCTTCTCCAACATCGCTAAGAGCAGAGCCTCGCCACGTTCGGTTAGCGCCAGCTCTTCTTCGATGCCAACGTCTGTCATGGTCGATACCACGTCAATGAAGTACTCCCGCTGAAGCCAGCCGAGAAGTCTGTCAAAGGCCGCAGGGGACAACCTGGTACGCCTGCGAAATACGTTGGTGTCAGCCCGCTTCGAACCGACGAGGGCAAGCAGGGCCAATAGACTCCGGTCGTCCAATTCGCCTCGGAAGACAGCATCACCGAGGCTTGATTTTTCTTGTATTTGCATCGGACCGAAGGACACACGGGTTCGCTAAAACGGTTCTCGATGAGGTCCATTGGGCAATCATATACTATAGTGTATCACTTCGCATGACGAACGGAGGCCGAACAACCAGTTGTGAGAGAAGGGTTTGGCAACCACCGGGACAAGGAAGGCGACGTGCTTCAGACCTAGCGGAAGGTTGAATGGTGCGACCGTTGGAGTCGCGGCCATGGGGTGGTACTACCATACCTGCCCAAAGTGCCGCGAGAAATCTCGGAAACGAGTGCTACGGACCGAGAGAAAGTCCGCCGAGAGGGTGGAACTGTCTAGGGGAGTCTGGATGACCAGAGGAGGGGTTCAGGTCAAGGAGCCATTCCATGTTTGGGTGTACTCCTACGAGGTGGAGCATGAATGCAGGTCCTGCAAGCACAGATGGACCGAATACGTCACGAAACAGAGGCCTTGGTAAGCGGACAGGAAGCAGGCAAGGCAAATCTGGGCGGAATCCCGCAGAAGAGGAACTTTCGAGGTGGCCCATGTGGAATGCTTCGCTCTCAGAAAGGCGAAGACATAGGACCAGCAGTCCGGCGGATTTCAACGGCATAGTCCAACCGAAAGAGCGTCTAGCGCAGCTCGAGTAGCTGGATGACCGTGCAAAGATGCAACAGATATTGCAGAGAGCATGCATGCCTGTAAATGCTGCAAAGGCGGATGAACGACTTGCTATGGGATCTGCTCGGGCAAGGACATCGAATCGGGCGCACCTATTGGATGTTCGAACATAGTTCGTATGCTTCTCCCGACTCCTCTTCCTTTCGGTTCCCAGAGCAAAAGCCTTAGGCTGGCATACCGGATAGCTTTCTTGCGCGGTCGACTTTTGCAGGGGATTCTTGACTTTCGTTGATTCAGTCTGTTGGATTCTGCCCTCCCTGCAGCTTAGAGACCTGCATTCATGCCTTTGCGATTGGGGAGCCGAACGTGGAGAGTGCGAGATTGAACGAACGATGAAGACGAGTCCATCTGATTGTGCTTCGTTGAAAAGAATGTCGAGGAGACAGACGTCCCGTTACTCCAACGGTCGGAGCAATACCAGTGGGTCGGAATCGTTACGCGTGTATATAGACTTCATGGGAGTGACTAAGGACGATGCAGACCTACCTCAAGAGTAGTGCAGGCACGCACCGACGTAAGAGCGGTTGACCTTGCAGAACATAGATCCAGTCTTCTTCCTAACTCCTATCATCGTCCTAGGGTTTAGTGTCGGGCTGGTGCTGTATTTGCGCCTCAGGGGGCGTTTCTCTGCTTGGGTGCTTCTCACCTCGCTTATCGCGTATGGGGGGGCGATAGCCCTCAAGGTCGTCTTCCAGACATTTACTCTTCGATCCTTCGAAGCTGCGGTCGGCGGGAGTCAGGTCGCCCTGGGCGCATACTTCGGACTTCAGACGGTGATCTTTGAGGTAGGGGGCGCATTCTTAGTCGCGCGGTATGCCTTCTCAAAGGGGAAGATACGGGCTGACGATGCAGCTGCTTACGGAGCAGGCCTTGCGTTTTGGGAGAATGGAGTGTTGGTAGGGGCCACCTTACTTTTGGATTACATCGTCTACACCCTCGTGCTTTCTGGCGGAGGCGCCGGTGCCCAGCAACTCTTTGCCATCCTGGAAAAGGAGTCTCCTTCCCTCTTCTACGTCCCGTCCGAGGCCTTGCCCCTGGTCGGCTACGCGGTCCTGGAGAGGGCCTCTTCTCTCCTAGTACACTTTTCTTGGGGCCTCCTCTGCGTCTTCGCTGTGGTTTTCAGGAGGAGGCTTTTCCTTTGGTTGGCTCTCCCCATGGGTCTGGTGGATTTCCTACCGCCCTTCTCTGCGCGCCTGGGCATCCCTGCTTTCGAAGCGTTGCTCTTCGGGCTGAGCCTCCTCAGCCTCTGGGTGGCCCTTGCTTCCACCACCGGGGCCAGAAGGGAAATTGGATGAGAACATCCGACAGTGGTGGCAGGAAGGTCAGGCTATCTTTTTCCGTATCAACTTCAGGCGAGCGAATTTTTTTGACAGGATTTATCTTGTCCTCGACGCAGTAGTCCCACTCATCGTCGCTCAGACGATCGGGGAACGGGTGACCTCGGAGTAGCTGCCCTCGCCGTCGTGTCAGAAACTCTCCCGTTGATGCTTCTGGTGTTCGCTGCCTAGGAGGAATCGGGGCGTTGAAGTTCTTCATCAGCGACAAGTCCGAGTAGTCTACGGATATCTAACCGCGTATGGAGTTGGAACCTACGACACATTCTGGTCCACGGTCCTTGGCGCTCTTGGACTGCTGAGTATGGTACTCTTTGTTTCCTTCGGCAGAACGGCTGTCATCGCAGTCGCGACTGGCAGGACGATTCCCTTTGGCGAAATCTGACTGTTGTTGATATATTCCATCCATCTCGGCTATGCGGCGGCCGCGTTCATGAGCATGAGCCGCATAATCTGGTCGTTCCTTTCCACCCGGATTGCAGGCGTGAGTAGCCCCGTGGGATTGGCACACGTTCTAGGGGTCTCCCCAGTGCTGGCTGTGCTGCTGCTCTCCAGCGCAGTAAGTCCTGGCGCGTTTGGTCTTCTCACCCCGACAGCTACCGTGGTCCTGGTCGTGGTAGTGATCTCCATGATGATAACACCGAACAAGTAGTTGGTCGGAGAGAGGTTGCTGTCAGCTGCATGACAAACGGGGCGCAGAGCACGTGAGCGCTGGGGAGGCCAGAGGCCGGTTGACGACGCTGCGCTTGGCAGGGGTGACCTCGGGATACTTCGGTAAGAAGGTGATTGTTGGCATCTCCCTCACGGTCGACGAGCCAGCGGACAGAGTTGTCCTGTACTCGTCCCACAACCAAATGTCGTTCAACGCTTAAACAAACCGTTGAAACCATCCCTCAGAACGAAGACAGCGTTTTCAATCGCCTGTCGGCGGATTCAGGTGACTCTACTCGGTGCAGCAACTCATCTTCCCCACATCCCTGTAGAACGACTGGGCAACCAGCTTGACCGCTTCGGAGAGCGTCGGGAAGACATGGACTGTGTCGATGATGTCGTCTATCGTCAGTTTGAACTTTACTGCCAGCACGCCTTCGTGGATTAGGTCTGCAGCGTGGGGAGCCAAGATGTGCAAGCCCACCACCCGCTTTGTCTTGCTGTCGGCTACGAGCTTTATCAGCCCTCTAGTGTCTCCCATGATGCGTGCCTTCGGAACCATATCCAGAGGTAGAACGCCACAGGCGCACTTAATCCCCTGTCCATTGGCCTGGGCGTCTGTCAGCCCCACGCTCGCCACCTCAGGAAATGTGAACACGGCACTGGGAACCTCCCTTGAGTCAATCCTCTTCTTGCCTTCTCTGAAGGCGTTGTTCACTGCGACCGCACCTTCCTTCGCCGCGATTGTCTCGAGCATCGGCTCACCGATGACATCCCCCGCAGCCCAGACATGAGGAGCCCGCGTGTGCATTTCATCATTGACCTTCACGAAGCCATGAGAATCGAGCTCAGCCCCCGCTATGTCGGCAGAGAGATGGTCGGTATTGGGAACCCTTCCAGAGGCGAACAACAGCTGGTCAGCCCGGAACACCTTCTCATGACCTTTCACCGTGCAACGGACGACTCGCGTTTCTCCCCTCTGAACGACCTCCGTGAGCTTAACTCCTGTCTCTATGTCGATGCCTTCGTCTTGCAGGTATCCCTTCAGCGCACCCGAGATTTCTGGCTCGTGCTCAGGCAGGATTCTATCGCTCCGCTGGAGGACGGTCACCTTTGCCCCGAAATGTGCATACATCTGCGCAAATTCTAATCCAAGGGCCCTGCCGCCCACCACGATCATTGACTGAGGAAGTTTCTTCAGGCTGAGCGCCTCTTCGTTAGTGAGGTACCCTACCCCACCGACGCCTTTCACTGGGACCACCTTGGCCCTAGCTCCAGTGGCTATCAGGAACTTCTTCGCTTTGAGAACCGTGCCTCCAACCTTCACCTCTTTCCCGGAAACGAAACGTCCCAGCCCTGGCACATACTCGACATTTTGCAGACCATTGAGGACGTCGGCATATTTCTCATTCCTGAACCTCTCCACCAGGGCATCCTTCTCCTCTATCGCTTTCTTGAAGTCAAGCCTGGTTCTGCCATATTGGATGGCGCCGAAGGAAGATTGAGTCAGCCCATGAAACGCGTTTCCGACAGTAATCAAGTTCTTGCTCGGCACGCAGCCCACGTTGACGCATGTCCCACCAACTGTCGCCCCCGGGGTCGCGTTCCCGCCAATCATCGCGGTCTTGATGCCGAGCTCATCAGCCTTGATGGCGGCCGCGAACGCTGCCGAACCCTGTCCAAGTATAATCAGATCGTAACCTTTCGTGTTCATTCTACCTTTCCAGCAAGTCGCAATTCAGGAGGCTGCCGGCACATTTCCGCAGATGATTCGCCACTATTTCCAAAATCGGTAAGACTGTTCCTTTGCTCAGGGAACAGATTCCAGACTTCCCCTGGCGCGCTACTGTGATCAACCCGCAGATTACGAGACACCGGAGGTTGTGGGAGCGTCTGCTTCAGACCGGTTTCCTCACTGGTCTGCATTAGACTCATGGCTGCTCGTTCGCGAAGCGCGTGGAGTATGCGTACTCGCATAGGGCTGACAATGCTTGGAAGAGGACCACGTGGGGCTTTCTCAACAACCTTGTCTGACATGAACGTCATATGTAATCAATGTCATATAAAGGTTCCGAATGGGTCTACCCCCGAGGGGAGCCGAAGGGCATGTTGGAGATTCAGGATCAGCGGTGATTGATATCACGGGTTTGGCTGACCGGTGTCAACTGGCGCCGAAGCATCAATCAGTTTACTTGATAGCATAGAGAATATGTACTGCCCCAAGGACTTTTCATCCATGAATCACGTGCGGAACAACAAAGCGGGTTCACAGCGAGCTGGGTCCGGGCATGAACGGATGAGCATAGTTCTCTAAGTGTACCCCTTCCCGTTAATGGCCCCGGTTCGATTCCGAGGTAGGTGCTATGATTAGGCTTATTTCCAGCCAAACAATCTAGCGGAAGGCATGAAAGAGGAGTCGGTAGCCACGCTGATGATTGTCCTAATCGTGACTGGTGTGGGGGCCGGATACTTCTTCGGCCGCGCCGAGAATCAGGTAACCGCAGGTTCTGGATGTGCAGACCCAGTCGGTCCGCAACCTCCTAACGTGAATTACTCCGATGTGTTCATTCTGTCTGCCCCCTCCGAGTCGAAGTTATGCATCGTTTGGGCTCTCTCGGCGAACGGAAACAAGAGCAACGAAAGTTGGAATTTCGCAGCCGGCATCTCATCCTACATCGGGGAGAACGGAACCTTGGTTACATGCAACAATGGGTGTGCCGGAATCAGCGCGTCGGTCTCTCCAATATCGGTCTCTTATCATGGAGCTACTAACATCACAGCGACCTACACCGTATCGGCGTCCAAAGGAGCAGCCCAGGGGGTTTATTGGATGGCGATCTCAAGCTGCGAATGGGTTCCCTTGGTTATTGGACCAATCCCTAACGATATCTCACGCAGCGAGATTCCCCTTTGCAGTCCCACCCTGTATTCAACCTTCCCGACGTTCCAAATCGCGGGAGTAAGCAACATGGATGTCGTCGTAGTGGCCTGTGGTCCTGGCGTCTCGGGTCCGATTGTACATCAGTGCGGATATGTGCAACAAACTCTTCGTAATCCATATGCTTTCCATCTGGTTGAGGACGTCAATCTTACATGACAGATTCTCCGAGGTGTCAACGTATGCATTAGAGATAGTCAGAATCAACTCGCATTTACCTAATAGAGTTCATTCTGAGCTATTTTCAAAATGGGCCGAAAGGAGCCTGATTGCTTCACATCGCGATATTTCTGGCCCAGACCCTTGGCCTCCCTGACAAGGGTTTGGACTGGACTGAATTCGAAGCCTTGGCACCCGTGCGACGGCGTCATGGTAGCGATCGAACCCCCATATCATCAACCGATATAATGCCAACTTTTACTCCCCAACTTCGATCACTGACACATTACTTTATTCGAACCATATAACTTCAGGCGGAAATCTCAACGGATGTTATTCGCTAGAGACCAGCAATCTTAATTCTGGTGGACTCTCGTACCCGCATGCGAATGTCGCAACTTGGTCAGAGTCCGATTAATGCCAAGTCCCAGAACTGCGAGGCCTCTGCGAGTTTGACCATCTGCTCTTTTCCAGGTTGCTCGAGTGAATGGGGATGTGAATGGATTTAGTAGATAGGAGAAGCTTGTTCGCCTTGGGAGTGGGGGTCTTCTTCGTTGTCATAGGCATAATGGAGTTTCCTTATGTAGTATACCCATGTGGCAAGCCCATTCCCGCGGGCGCCTCGTGTGATCCTACCGGTCTAGGAACTTCTTCGTTCGCCTTGCTCGCACTTGGAGGACTTCTTATCGGTACCAGGGCATACTACCATCTGAAACGCAGAATAGTTGGCCGTACTTTGGAATCCCAGAGAGCCTAGTAGCCAATCATAAACCGGACAGGTGACATGCAGATTGCGGGCTTCAGCTTAGCCGGTTGAATCCTCAATCATCCAGAGGGGCAAAGATGGAGTGCCTCTTCGTATTGCAAGAGTTCGAAGTAATGCGTTCCTTGCCTCGATGGCGAGCACAGCTGCGCTTCTTGCCTGTCTCTCCAATCGGAGCCCAAATGCATCCCCTTCCCTGATAAGCCTGCACCAGCCGACACCCCCCGAGCGAATCGGGTGAGGGAGGGTCCCGCATCAAGGTCGGGTGAGTGCGAAGGACGAGCGAGGAGCGAAGATGGTGGAGGGAGCCCCGACGACAGGAGGGAGGGAAGGCCGTGAGGAGCGGAGCGACGGACACGGCGAGCGAAACGAGGGGGCGAATTTGCCCCGGAGCGTTGGCCGAGCCTGTAGGGTGTCGGCTGGTGCAGCCGAGCTTCCTTCCGTTTCCGATACTTCGCACTCAACCTGATATGCATTAATATACGGAAGGAGAATCAAAATCGCGAGATGACCAAGGCGGATCAGACCCTGCATGAGATAAAAGAGGAAGTACGAGAGCTGAGGGTGCTCTACAAAGAGCTAGTGGACAGACTCATCCCCATTGACAAGCCGACTGCCGCTGAGAAGGGAGCCATCAAAGAGAGGGACGAAGTAGCCACAGAAAGAGAGCTAATGGGTGCCCTTGGCGTTCGCCATAGCGATTAAACGTCGCGCACTCCGAACCGCGGAACAGCTGGACCCGAAGAGGAAGAGGGCGGTCGGAGATGTGGTTCAAGTTCTGAAGGAAGACCCGGTGCCTTTCAGGTTGTTAGATGTTGTGAAGCTGAAGGGGTTCGACAATGTCTATCGAGTCAGGCTCGGCGGGCTCAGGATAGTGTACGCTGTGATGTGAAACGAGCGCCGGATTCTGATCCATTACATCGGGCCGAGGGAAGCCGCTTACGAGTAGCGGCTCGCTCCCTCAGACAGGAAAGCTTTCGGCGGTCACCCTCTCCGATAGAACCGTCCAACGCTCGGCAAATGGGGTCAATGTGACAGAAGCGTCCAGAGAATAGGAGTCTCTTGATTGTTTTAGTGGGCCGGAAGGGATTCGAACCCTTGGCCTCCCGATTATCAGTCGGGTGCTCTAGCCAAGCTGCCCCCCATGTGGGACTGAGCTACCAGCCCAGGCCCCCGGGCGCGTGACATCCTCTATAAGCGTACGAGCGCTGGCGGTTCTAGCAGGTCATCTCTTTCCGGAGGCCATCCCTCCTAGTTTAAAATGCCCAGAAGAGCCGTCGGAGTGTGGGCCGGTAGTTCAGCGGTACGAACGTCCGCCTTGCACGCGGAAGAACCCCGAAAGGGCTCCAAGGTCGGGGGTTCAATTCCCCCCCGGTCCACTTGCTCCTAATCTCTATATTATCCCGATGCATGCCGCCGGAACATGGCCATGGAAGAACCTACGGTCGCGAAGGCGATGTCGCAGACGGTGATGGCAATCGAGCTAAACCTCAGTGCTACAGACTGCGCCAAGGCGATGGCAAAAAAGGGTGTCAGCTGCGCTGTCATCACACAGAGCGGTTCGGCCATCGGGATTGTGACGGAACGAGACCTCGTTTCCAAGGTGCTCGCAGAATCGATAGAAGGGAAGAAAGTGCTCGTACGCGACATTATGTCCACGCCGCTGATTACCATCAGCCCCAACGCTTCCCTGACCGGTGCGGCTGAACTTATGGCCAGGTACCGCGTGAGAAGGCTCGTTGTCGTCGACCAAGTCGGGACTCTCGTTGGGATAATCACGACAGGCGACATCGCCAGGTCGCTGGCCGAGAGGCAAGGGTATCGCGAAGCCACCCTGAACGCCATGGCGCGGTTCAGCGAGGGGAGGCTGGAAAACGGTCCGTACCAGTAGCGTTACTCGACCCGGAGCCTGACCCCTCCGGACCGCGTCGTCCTCAGGGGGATAGTCACTTCGAGGATCCCGTTGTTGTAGGTGGATTTGGCGCCCTTCGGGTCTACTAAGCCTGGGAGGTCGAGCTTCTTGTAGTACCTCCTGTTCTCGCTTTCTACCGAAATCACTACTGAGTTTTCGTCCACCGTGACGTTGATGTCTTCTTTCCGTACCCCTGGCATCTCAGCTATGACCCTGACATCCCTGTCTGAAGTGACGATGTCTACGAGGGGCTCGCGCTTGTCTTGGATGGACTTCCAGGCCTTTCCTTCTTTACGACTCACGTTCCCGAACTCCCTCACCACCGGCTTCCCGTCTGGTCCGATTGTCACGGAGTATCCGTATACAAACGGACCGATCTCCTTCCTTACTCCCCCTTCGGGTGTCTTCGACTCCCTCACGAGGTTCTTTGGAAGCTCTTTCTCGAGGTCCTTGAACTCGACCGAGAAAGCCCTCTCCATCTCCCTCATCATCTCGTCGATGTCAGGTAGCCCCCACAGGCCGAAGGAAGACCTGCGCCTCCTGTGGATGCCCCAGTCATCTTCATCTCCGTCTTCCATGCTTTTTTCGAGCGACCCGTGGATGGATTTAATCCTTTCAGAGAGCCTAGTCCCGTCGGGCCAGAGGGCGGCAGCTGCACAAAGACTTTTACAGCCGCGGCATGTTTGAAAAAATAGAATGTCGGCTGCGTTGTATGCGAAGATGACCGCACTCTTCTTCGTACTCACAGCGTTGCTAATGGTCATCGGGTACCTCGTAGGGTGGTACTTCTTCGGTGACCCTGTGCCATTTGTAGGTCTGGCACTGGTCCTTGCCGCCGCAGTCAACTTCGTTTCATACTACTACAGCGACGCACTCGTACTCAGGATGAGCAAGGTCAAGGTCGTTCAGGAGAGCGAATATCCGACCCTGTTCAGGATTGTGAAGAATGTCGCCCAGAAGGCAAACATCCCAATGCCAAGGGTAGGTGTAGTCGACTCACCTCAGCCTAACGCCTTCGCGACGGGGAGGGGGCCGACTAGGGCCGTGGTATGCGCCACGTCCAGCATCCTCCAGACGCTCACCCCTGACGAGCTGGAGGCAGTCATCGGTCACGAGATAGGGCACGTGGTACACCGCGATGTCCTGATGTCGAGCGTGGCGGCTACGATGGCCGGGGCAATCTCGTACATAGGGCAAATCGCGATGTTCTCCATGATCTTCGGGGGCGGAGGGAGGAACAGGAACGGTGGGTCCCCATTCGCCCTGTTGGCCATAATACTGGTACCGCTGGGGGCCACCTTCGTACAGCTCGGCATCAGCAGGAACGATGAGTATAGCGCTGACGAATATGGCGCGAAGCTCACGAAGAACCCTGCCGGGCTGGTGACAGCGCTAGAGAAGATCACTGCCAAGGCGCAGACGAGGCCCATCGCCACGCGTGCCTCGAAGGCGCCCTCAGCAGCGACTGCCTCTCTCTGGATCGTCAACCCGTTCCGCGGGAACTCGCTGGCTGAGATGTTCTCCACCCATCCTTCTCTGCCTCACAGGGTAGAAAGGCTTAGGAAGATTGGCCGAGAAATGAACGTCTACGTCCCCTAGCCAAGCAGGAGTCGCGCCAGGGCGAGGACGGCGCCCATCTCCAGCACGTCGTCCTCCCTCGTTTGGGTCTTGGGGGCCTGCTCGGAGGGAGTCTGTGGGACACCAATAGAAATGGAAAGAGACGGAAGAAGCACGGTTGGGAAAAGTGGAGGGGAGTAGCTTAACTGCTGTGACTGAGAGGGGGGTGGGGGAGTCAGCGCTGCGGCAGTCGAGGCCTGAACTGCGGTAGGCTCCCTGCTTAAAGCAGGCTGCGGCTGTGCACTCTGCATGATTCTCCTGGATGCCTCCCTCGCCGGCTCTGGGGGTGGCCGCGGGCTTGGACGCGAAGAAGCCAGAAGCGCGGGGATTACCATGAGGAATCCGAAGACCGACAGCAGGTAGAAGCCTGCGAAGATTCCTGCGATTATGAGGAACAGGCCGAATATCAGCAGGTTCCTGTTCATGGCAGAAGGAAGAGCATGGGCTGGGTTTTAAGGATTGAAGTGGGCCGGGGCGGAGTTGAACCGCCGACCTTGGCGCTCTCTGATTCGCCGTCTCCTGCTAGCAAGTGTCAGAGCCTTACGGGTTTCAGCCTGACGTCCTAACCATGCTAGACGACCGGCCCCTGATTAGACCGCCTTCGAACCTGCCTTTTATCCTTAGCATACTTGGCCAGGCAACTGGAACCGTGGGCCGTTCGCCGATTGACGAGAATTCCTCAGGCAGCGTTCAATCGATTAAATAGCCAGACAGAAGGACGAGGCCTAAGGATGACATTGAATTCCGAACTCCAGGGGTTCCACAAGCTCTCCATGGGAGAGAGGAGAGAGCTGCTGAAGAATGCTGTGGGGCTAACTGATGAAGAAGTCAACATGGTGGCCGGGACGGGATCGCTCCCTCCTGAGACCGCGGACCACATGATTGAGAACGTAGTGGGCGGATACACGTATCCCCTCGGGATAGCCACCAACTTCCGCATCAATGGTAAGGATTATTTGATCCCTATGGCTCTGGAAGAACCTTCAGTCGTGGCTGCGGCTAGCAACGCCGCCAAGATGGCGAGGGTGAAGGGGGGGTTCAAGGTGACGAACACCGGCCCCGTGATGATTGGTCAGGTGCAGGTGGTCAACGTCCCGAAGCCAGAAGAGGCCAAAGCGCGTTTGCTCTCAGGGAAGGCGGACATCTTGAAGAAGGCGAACGAACAGGACCCGATGCTCGTCTCACTCGGCGGAGGGGCCAAGGACCTCAACGTCAAGGTGCTTCCCAGCATCAAGGGACCAATGGTTGTCGCTGAACTCATAGTGAACACCGGGGACGCCATGGGCGCAAATGCTGTCAACACCATGGCGGAAGCGGTAGCCCCCATGGTGGAAGAGATCACTGGAGGGAGGGTGTTCCTCAGAATCATCTCGAACCTGGCCGACAGGAGGCTGGTCAGGGCAACTGCAGTCTTCGACAAAGAGGCAATCGGAGGGGAAGACGTGGTAGACGGCGTGGTCTACGCGTATGCTTTCGCAGACGCAGACCCCTACAGGTGCGCCACTCATAACAAGGGGGTTATGAACGGCGTAGTAGCGGTTGGGATAGCCTGCGGGCAGGACATCAGGGCGCTGGAAGCCGGCGCGCACAGCTACGCCTCAAGGACCGGCAAGTACAAGCCAATCACGACGTGGGAGAAGAATACCGACGGGGACCTCGTCGGGACCCTCGAGATGCCGATGGCCGTGGGACTGGTGGGCGGCGCGGCGAAGACACACCCGACTGCGCGGGTGAACATCAAGATACTTGGCGCAAAGACCGCCACAGAGTTGGCCGAGGTCCTTGGGGCCGTCGGCCTCGCCCAGAACTTCGCCGCCCTGCGGGCTTTGGCCAGCGAAGGAATCCAGAGGGGGCACATGAAGTTGCATGCACACAACGTCGCCTCCTCTGCCGGAGCCACAGGAGACCTGATTGACATCGTGGCTGCGAAGCTGGTCGAAGAAAGGAAGGTCAGATTCGACAGAGCAAAAGAGCTGGTCGAAGAGTACAGAAAGAAGAGCGCCTAACCTCAGGACTCATCCAAGTCACCTCTGTGAATCTCTCGAATGGCCTTCGGTTTGAAGGTGAGTCTCGCCTCACAGGCCTGCGAATCCGTCCCGGGAGAAGGAGCGCTGAACGCGTCTGCACGTAAATCAACATGTTTTGGAGACGCTCCAAGAGTCTGACGGAGTGAACTGTGGGCCTAGGAAAGTCCTATAAGCGGAACGGCTCGGCCGCGCCGGAGTTGCAGGGTTCACCCAGGCACCCTGAATCGGTGCTGCCGCGGAGCAAATATCTCCTAGCTGTTGCAACCGTGGTCTTCGTCGTGGGGTCCCTTGAGGCGGCGGACTTCGTCAACATACCCTTCGGCCCTTGGTTCTCCTTCGTCACGGGCTCAATCCTCTCCCCTGCGACCCTGACCACCTTCATGACAAAGTACGGTTACGCCAGCCTGTTCGGCCTCATGGCGCTAGAAAGCGCGTCCCTCCCTGTCCCCAGCGAGGTAGTCCTTCCCCTGGCAGGCTACTTCGTTCGGACAGGCGTGCTGAACTTCTGGGTGGCGGTGGGCGTCAGCACTGTAGCGAGCCTTGCGGGGGCGCTCCTAGATTACCTCCTGGCCATCTGGCTGGGGAGGCCTTTTGTGGTCGGACTGCTGAGGCTCTTCAGGTTGCATAGGGACGTCCTAGACAGGGCAGAGGGATGGTTCGGACGTTCGGCCCAGTGGACGGTCTTCGCTGCCAGGTTCATACCAGGGCTGCGGACAGTCATCTCTCTGCCAGCGGGCCTATTCGAGATGAAGCTCTCCCGCTTCGTAGCGATGACCGTCGCAGGGTGCTTCCTGTGGTCCGTCGTCCTGATTTACGCAGGCTACCTAGCTGGGGCGGTCACAGGGAGCACCTTCGCGTCGTCGTCTGCGGTGGTGGACGGGCTTTCGGGGATCCTCGCAGCCATTTCTGCGGTCTACATAGGTTTCTACTTCTATTCAGGACTCCACATCAAGGAAGGGATTGCAGGTCCATCATCGGGACCCTGACGCCTTTGGCCTTCGCTGTCTTCATCGCCTCTTCGTACCCTGCGTCCACATGCCTTGCCACCCCTAAGCCCGGGTCGTTTGTGAGCGCCCTCTCGATCCTGGCGTCTGCTTCATGGGTGCCGTCGCACAAGACCGCCAGGCCCGCGTGAATCGAATACCCTATCCCGACGCCGCCGCCGTGGTGGACTGACACCCAGGACGAGCCAGACACGGCGTTGAGCAGCGCGTTGAGGATAGGCCAATCTGCGATGGCGTCAGACCCGTCTTTCATACCTTCGGTCTCGCGGTAGGGTGACGCTACGGAACCTGAATCAAGGTGGTCCCTTCCGATAATCACAGGGGCTGAGATTTTACCGGCCCTCACCATGCCATTGATTATCTTGCCGAACCTCGCCCTCTCGCCGTACCCCAGCCAGCATACCCGGGCCGGGAGGCCCTGGAAACGGACCATGTCGTGGGCCTTCTGTATCCATCTTACGAGCGATTGGTTGTCGGAGAACTCTCTGATTACAGCCTCGTCGGTGGCAAAGATGTCTTCCGGGTCGCCTGATAATGCAACCCAACGGAATGGCCCTCTCCCCTCACAGAAGAGAGGCCTGATGTATTCAGGAACGAAGCCGGGTATCCTGAACGCGCCTTCGACCCCTGCGTCCTGCGCCATCTTCCTGATGTTGTTTCCATACTCGAACGCTATGGCGCCATTCTCCTGGAACTTCAGCATGGCCCTGACGTGCTTGGCGATGGACTTCATTGAGCGGTCAAGATATGACTTGGGGTCTGATACCCTCAACGACTCCGCTTCCTTCACACCTAGGCCCTCCGGTATATACCCGGCCAGCGGGTCGTGGGCTGCCGTCTGGTCCGTGAGGACATCAGGCTTGAAGCTCGACCGCAGCAGCTCAGGGAAGACTTCCGCAGCGTTACCGAGCAAGGCAACCGAGAGAGGCTCTCCGCGTTCGGCTGCTCCTCGGACCAGACCGAGCGCTTCCTTGACGCTTTCTGTCATGACGTCACAGTATTCCTTGTCGAGGCGGCGCTCTATCGCCCTCCTGTCCGCTTCCACCACCAGGGCCACCCCGTCGTTCATGGTCACGGCCAGAGGCTGAGCCCCACCCATCTCTCCCAGCCCAGCCGTCAGCGTGACCTTGCCTTTGAGGGAGCCGCCGAAGTGCTTGCTGGCCACAGCCGCGAGGGTTTCATAGGTCCCCTGGAGTATCCCCTGGGTTCCGATGTACATCCAACTCCCGGCGGTCATCTGGCCGAACATGGTGAGTCCTCGTTCTTCTAGCTCCCTGAAGTAGGCCCAGTCTGCCCACTTCGGGACGAGCATCGCGTTTGAGATGAGCACCCGCGGGGACT
>JAFMAI010000011.1 GCA_029785085.1 Nitrososphaerota archaeon
GACGACTTGAGAATCGACCTGTTCGGGGACGCGGCGGTCGCCACCTTTTATCTGACCTATGGCGGGATGTTCGTCAACGACTACTCCTTCGAAGGCTCCCCCGTCAGCGGCCGGGCCAGGGTCACTATGGTGCTGGTGAAGACCGCCAGGGGGTGGAGGATAGCCCACGAGCATCTGAGCCGGTACCCGGACTGGGTCGCACCGGGACCAGACCAGCGACTCCGGCCCAAGGGTTAACTAGCGGGCGCCAGGCGTGCCTGACAGTTGTCCCTCGACCTGTATGACGTATGGTACTTCCTGATGGGCTTCCTGATGGCCAACGGAGTGCCGCACTTCGTGTTCGGGAGGGCGGGCAAGCTCTTCCGCAGCCCCTTCGGCCAGCGCTCGCCTCCGAAGACCAACGTCGCATGGGGGAGCGCCAACTTCGCCCTGGCGACCATCATCGGGCTGGCCCTGGCATATATGAGGCTCTATGACTCCTACTCCATTGCATTGCTCCTGCTGGGCTTCTGGTTCATGGTCCTGAACTTCGGCTACTCGATCAAGAGGTTCTTGAACGAGTAGGGGTGAAGAAGGATGGGCCCGGCCAGATTTGAACTGGCGACCGACCGGTCTCTCCGAGCGGCTCCTATGAGCCGGTCGCTCTAACCGAACTTCTCGCAGATGCACTGAGCTACGGGCCCACTTTCACGGCTCCTTGGCTGCCACCTTTAAGCGCCGCGGCCAAACCTAAATAACCCCCCAGAGGTTGTCTGAAACCCAGTAGCAGTGAACAAGGATCAAGACGAGGGTTTCGAAGATATCCTAGCTGAACTCGACCGTGAAGAGGCGCGCGTGAAGATTAGGATGGAGATGAGACGCTTCGGCAAACCCACAACGGTGATAGAGGGGATCAAGATGAGCGACAAGGACCTTCACGGGCTTAACTCTAAGATGAAGAGGGCACTGGCCACAGGGGGGACTGTCAAGGACGGCATAATGATACTCCAGGGAGACCACAGAGAGACCGCGGCGAAGATGCTCAAAGAGAACGGATTTTCTGAAAGCTCAATCGAAATAATCTGATATTCCCTGTCTAACTGTTCAAGCTTTTAAAGGGTAAACCGGGCCGCCGCAATCAGAAGTTCCATGTCGAAGCCTATTGTGACCTTCGAAGGCTTCGTAAAGCGGGTACTCGTCGTAGTCATCTTCCTGCTGCTGATCTTAGCCGTGGTCGGCCTCCCAGTCTACTACGTGGTCGGCTCCTACCTGCACCTCCCTGTCGATTTCATTCGGATCGCCAGCAACCCGGGCCTAGTCTTCGCATTCGTCCTCCGCCTCCTTTCCACCGAGCCCTTCAAGACCATCTTCGCGCTGGTCGTCTTCCCAGGCTTCTCCTTCGTGGCCGTCTATGGGACCATCTTCATGGGCTGGGTCGAGAGGAAGATGACGGCAAAAATCCAGTTGAGGACCGGCCCGATGTACGCCGGGAAGGTCGAAGGGATACTCCAGAACGTGGCCGACTTCCTCAAGCTCGCGTTCAAGGAGATGCTGATACCCAGCGGAGTGGACCGGGCCACCTTCCTGGCCGTCCCGCTCGCGCTCATGGCGGTCGCCGGCGCCTTGGTCGCCCTCCTCCCGCTCTCTCCCACGGTCTTCATCGCCAACCCCCCCGTGGGGGCGGTCATGGCCTTCGCCATCCTAGGATTCACCCCGCTGGTGGTGCTCATAGCGGGGTGGGCAAGCAACAGCAAGTTCCCGTTCCTGGGCGGGCTCAGGGCTCTTCACCAGCTGGTGGCCTACGAGATCCCAATGATACTGTCCCTCGTCGGGGTGGTGGTCCTCGCGGGCTCGCTGAACCTCATGGATATAGTCACCGCCCAGACGGGGCTCTGGAACATCGTCCCTGAGTTCCTGGCAGCGGTGGTCTTCTACATCTGCGCCCTGGCGGAGCTCGAGAGGATACCCTTCGACCTGCCCGAGGCTGACAGCGAGCTCGTGGCCGGGTGGCAGACGGAATACTCAAGCATGCTCTTCGGCAGCTTCCAACTGGCAAACTTCACGAGGATGTACGTCATGGCCGGGCTCTTCACCACCTTCTTTCTTGGTGGATGGCTGGGGCCCGCCCCCGTCCCGCCCGTGGCCTGGTTCCTGGTCAAGGTCACCATCGTAGACATCTTCATGATGCTCCCGCGCAGCATAATGCCCAGGCTCAGGATCGACATGCTGCTCAGGGCGGGATGGGTGAAGCTGCTTGCGATCTCTTTCGCCAACATCTTCCTCACCATGGTGCTGGTCTCTCTCGGGGTGGTTCACTAGTGGGCACCTGGAACTACGTCAAAGGTGTGTTAGTAGCGACCTGGTCTGGGGTGCGGCACTTCTTCCGCCCCAGGATGACCTTGCGCTACCCAGACCAGAAGCAGGACCTCGAGGGGCAGGGGTACAGGTACGACGCCCGACAGGGGGTCGGGCTCCCAGGGTTCAAGGGGAGGCACATACTCAGGTTCGAGAAGTGCACCGGCTGCCAGCTCTGCGCCATAGCCTGCGACGGCGTCGCCATGGCCATCGACATGCAGAAGGTCGAGAAGGGGAAGCCCCAAAACAAGAAGGAGATCTGGCCGGCCGTCGACTACGGCAGATGCCTTCCGCCTTCTACACCCATAACGACGCTCGGCGGCATCAAACCCCTGTCGGAGGTCCGTGTGGGCGACAGAGTGTTGACGCACACGGGGAAGTTCAGGAAGGTGACTCGCCTATTCGCTAGAAAATACACGGGCAAGCTTTACACCTTCAAGACTCTGGGCAACTCTGAACCACTTACGACGACAGAAGACCACCCGATTCTGGTATACGGAGAGAAGGGGGTCTCGTGGGTCTTCGCAAACGAGGTCTCCTGCCGGACATACCTCACAAGGCCGATCATTGCTGAAGAAGAACCGAGGGAGCAAATCGAATACTCTTACGAGCTATACCATCCTGCGGGACGAGGTGGCATGTTCACCACTGAAACGGTCTCTCTAGGGGCTACGCCAGAGTTGATGAGGCTGATTGGTTACTATCTTGCCGAAGGGTCGTCTGATCGCTACAGGGTCTCATTCGATATACACAAGAACGAGACTGACATCAAAGACGATATAGTCGAGTGCACTTTGAAAGTCTTCGGAACTGGCATATCGCTCAAACCCGAAGCGGATTCTGACGGCCTGAAACTACGCATCGACTCGGTCAGGGTTGCTGCTTTCTTCTCGCAGTTCGGGCATTCGGCAGACACCAAGAAGCTGCCATGGTGGATGGTCTTGCTCCCGCCTGTCAACATACGGGAGATAGTCCGTGGTGAATTCTGGAGCGATGGTCACTATTCGAATAAATTCTACGAGTACGCCACTAAGATGCGCTCGAACTACTTCATCATCCGAACAACGTCAAGCGAGTTGGCGATGCAGACGCATTATATCCTGAGTCGCTTGGAGATACTGTCTTCCGTCAGCACTGAGAAGCAGAAAGACCGTAAGCTGTGCTACTCGGTCACAGTTCACACGCCCTATGTCGAGGCGATGGGTCAGCTTGTGGAACTCCCTGCGAAGAATAACGAGGTCTCGCACAGTTACGTACACATCAGCGACCGGATGGTAGTCTCCCCAGTGGTCAAGATCGAGGTTAAGGAAGTAAGCAATTATCTTGTGCAGAACCTGGAGGTCGAAGGAGATAACAGCTACGTTGCCTCAAATGTCTCTGTCCACAACTGCGTCTTCTGCGGCCTCTGTGTCGACGCATGCCCCTTCGACGCCCTCGACATGACCAACGAATACGAGCTGGCGGCCTACGACAAGATGGGCCTGAAGTACACGCCTGACATGCTCGCCGTCCCGCCGAAGCTGGAAGGCAAGAAGTACAAAGTGAAGTTCGACACCGAAAAGGGGGTGGTCACCTACGGCTGACGCCGTCTTCCTGGCCATGGCGGTCGTCACGGTCGGTGGTGCGATAGTCTCTCTTGAGGCGAAGGAGCTCGTCTACGGCGCCATCGGCCTCGCAGGCTCGCTGTTCGGGGTAGCCACTCTCTTCTTCCTCCTCAATGCCCCCTACGTGGCGGTCTTCCAGATCGCCGTCTACATCGGGGCCGTGGCGGTCCTCATCCTGTTCACCGTGATGCTGGTGAGGCAGGAGGGCTGGGCCGGAGAGGCGAGGCCGAAGTCGACTACGACCGTCGCAGGGGTGATCGCAGCGGTGGCGGTCATACTCGCGCTGACCTTCGCTGTCCTGGCGACCGACCTCTCGAGGTTCACCGTCATCGCTAACACAGCGACCTACATAGACGTGGGCAAGCTCATCTCGACAGGCTACGCGCCCGTCCTGGAGGTGCTCGCCTTGGTTCTGGCCGCTTCCATCGTGGGCGCCCTGGCCCTGTCCAGAGTCGACAGGGAGGGGGACACTCGTTGAATTCTCTCTCCGACTTCGTCGTAGTTTCTGCCCTCCTCTTCGGCATAGGCGTCTACGGTTTGGTGACCAAGCGGAACGCCATGAGGCTCCTGTTCGCCGTCGAGCTGATGATAAACGCCGCCAACCTGAACTTCGTAGCATTCAACCAGTACCTCCCCTACCAGGAGGCGAGCAACGCCGTGGGCCAGACGGTCGTGCTGTTCTCGATCGCCCTGGCCGCCGCCGAGGCCGCTGTGATCCTGGCCATAGTGATAGTCGCCTATAGGCTGCACAACAACATCGACGTGAGCGAAATGAAGACCTTGGAGGGATAGCGGTGCTACAACACGCCTTCGAGAACACTGGTCCGATGCCAAGGGCTGAGCTTCGCTAGAGGGGTTGCCAGTGGAATATATCCTTCTCCAGACAGTGGCGGTACCACTCGTCGTCGCCCCTGTTGTCCTGCTCCTCGGCAGGAAGCTCGGCCGTAACGTCGGCTGGGTAGCATTCGCCTCCCTGCTCTACACCACGCTGCTCCTCGCCTACCTCGCTTCCTCCCTGTTCAACGGTGGGGCCAGCGTGACGGAGTCCTATGCCTGGGTCCCGGTGTCGGGCCTGGTCTTCGGGTTCCTCGGGGACAACCTGAGCATCCCCGTGGCCCTGACGATGAACATCATCGTCACAGCCACCTCGGTCTATTCGATGGGGTACATGAAGCACAGGCTAGAGGCCATGTACGGGGAAGAGAGGAAGGGGCAGTACTCGCTCTACTTCCTCAACTTCATGCTCCTGGACGCCGGGCTGATAGGCATCTCACTTTCCACCAACCTCCTGGAACTGTACATGTTCCTCGAGCTGATGCTGATACCTTCGGCATTCATGATGGCGCTCTTCGGGTACGTCAACAGGGAGCGGGTCGCAATCATGTACTTCCTCTGGAACCACCTCGGCGCCTTCATCTTCCTCGCGGGGATAGTCTTAGTGTACACGGCGACCGGGAGCTTCCAGATCTCGGCCCTTTCCACCATCCCACTGGGGACCGTCGCCTACTGGGCGGTCGGCCTCATCCTAGTCGGTTGGCTCATCAAGATGGCGGTCTTCGGTGTCCACATGTGGCTCCCCTACGCCCACGCGGAGCACCCGACCTCCTTCGCGCCGATAATGGCCACCATCGTGGCAGTGGGGAACTACGTCGTAGTGAGGCTGCTCGTCGAGGGGATGCCGGCCGCCTTCCTGCCATTCTCCTTTCCCCTGATGGTGATCGCCCTGATCACCATGGTGTTCGGCGGAGCCATGACCATGGTCCAGAACGACGTGAAGTACGTCTACGCCTGGTCCACCATCAGCCAGAACGCTTACTCGCTCCTCGGCATAGGGAGCCTCACCCTCCTCGGCGTGTCCGGAGGGGTGTTCTACTTCCTCAACCACATAATCGGAAAGACCATCCTCTTCTGCGTCGCTGGCATCCTGGTCTCACAGGTCGGGACCAGGGACATCCGCAAGATGGGCGGCCTGGCGTCCAAGATGCCCCTGACCGCCGCCCTGGCTCTCATAGGGACCATGGTAATCTCCGCCGTCCCCCCTACCGGCGGCTTCCAGGCCGAGTGGATACTGTTCGAGGGCGTCTTCGCCCGGGGCACGACCGGAGGGATTGAGTGGAACTTCGTCGTCGCCATCGGAGGGCTCGCGGCCACTATCCTGACCGTGGCGTACACCTTCTGGCCGATGCGCAGGATATTTTTCGGACCTCTCCGGGCCGAGCTGCAAGACGTCCGGGAAGCGCCACTCATCATGATCCTCCCAATCTTCTTCCTCGCTGTGCTCGCCATTGCCATAGGCATCTACCCTGACCTGCTCTTCAGGTCTCTCTATCACTTCGCCAGCGGCATCGGGCTAGGAGTCCGCTGAGCATGACCGCCGTCCCCGTCCCATCGTACTTTGTCTGGCTGATCTTCATCCTCCCATACATCGGGACCGTGGTTGCCCCTCTGACCGGAAAAGGGAGGGTCAGGGACGCCTTGGCGGTGCTCTTCCCGCTGCTGTCGGCTCTCTTCGCGCTCGACCTCCTCATCCCGGTGGTCCAGGGAAACACTGTCTCGCTGGTCAACTCAGTCATCCCGGCTTCCGTCCCCTGGATACCAGAGCTTGGCATCAGCTTCGGGGTCCTATCCGATCCGTACACGGTCATCATCGCGAACCTCGTCGCGTGGATCAGTTTCCTCGTGATGCTCTATAGCGTGGACTACATGAAAGGGGACCGCGGGCTCACGAGATACTGGTTCTTCATGAGCTTCTTCATAGGGAGCATGCAGCTCATCGTGCTGTCGAACAACCTCCTGGGGCTCTTCATCGGTTGGGAGGGGGTGGGGCTGTGCAGCTACGCCCTCATCGGCTATTACTATCACGACGAAACCGAGAACTGGGTCGGGACCCCCGGGTCGATGGCGCTGGGAGAGGAGCAGGCATACTCTCCGTCCCACGCGGGGATGAAGGCGTTCTTCATGACTAGGGTGGGGGACCTGGCCATGCTCGCCGGGATTCTAATCCTCTTCGTCTTTTCGGGGACCTTCAACTATCACGACCTGGCCACTTCCACGGGGTGGGCCACGGCCCTCGCGGCCTCGGGACTCCTAGTCCCTGTCGCGCTGCTCATCTTCGGCGGAGCCATAGGCAAGTCGGCCCAGTTCCCGCTCCAGGAGTGGCTCCCGGACGCCATGGCCGGCCCCGCGCCGGTGTCGGCGTTGATCCACGCGGCGACCATGGTAAACGCAGGGGTCGTCCTCGTCGCGCGCATAGGTCCGATATTCTATTTCGCCCTCGCCTCCAACCCCGCCCTGATTCAACCGTTCTTCATGGTGGTCGCCTGGATCGGCGCGTTCACCGCCTTCATGGCGGCCACCCAGGCCATGGTGGGCTTCGAGCTGAAGAAGCTGCTGGCGTACTCGACGGTGTCTCAGATAGGCTACATGATTCTGGCCCTCGGCCTCGCCGGTCTCTCGACGAACTTCGCCGAGGGGCTGTCGGCCGGCCTATTCCAGCTGATAAGCCACGCCATCTTCAAGGCGGCCCTCTTCCTGATGGCAGGGTTCCTCATCCACCTCACCGGGACGAAGTACATCAACGAGATGGGGGGGCTCAAGGACAAGCTGAAGATCACCTTCGCCGTCTTCCTAATCGCTGCGGCCGCGCTCTCGGGAATTCCTCCGCTCAGCGGATTCTGGTCGAAGGACGCCATCCTGGCCACCGCTTGGGGGGCGGGGCAGTATGGCCTCTTCATCGTCGGGTCCGCCACCGCAGGGCTGACGGCATTCTACGCCTTCAGGATGCTCGGCCTGGTCTTCTACGGCATCAGGGCCAAGCCCGGCCACGAAGAGGTGGGGCACGAGCCGAAGGAGGCGTCTCCGCTGAGCTGGGTCCCATATTCGGTCCTCGGCGTCGGGACTGTGCTCATAGGGATACTGGGGTTCTTCAACCTCGGAAACTTCCTGCAGGCCGCGGCAATCACCTACATCTACTCCCTCTTCTCCGGCGCCTCCTTCTCCAGCCTCGCCCCGACGTCCTCGTTCAACTACGTCTCCTCCCTGATCACCATAGGCTTCATCATCGTGGGTTTGTTCTTCTCGGTCCAGTTATATGTGAGGCGGAAGGTCTCCCCGTCGCGTATCGTCGGGGAGTCCGGGGTCGCCCACACGCTCCACACTTTCCTCGAGAACCGCTGGTACATCAACGCAGTCTACTACAAGGTCTTCGTCAACGCCCCCCTGAGGGCGTCCTACTGGGCCTTCGACAACCTCGAGATAGGGGGGCTCGAGAGGGTGAACGACGGGGCCAGGGCGCTCGCCCTGTGGTTCTCGGCGGGAGGGAACTGGTTCGACAGAAACGTGATTGACATGATCTCAGATGGCGCCGCGAGGGCCGGTAAGCGGCTCTCCAGGGCCTTCCGCAGGCTGCAGACGGGGGTCCTCGAGCAGTACGCCCTCGTCCTCGCCGTGGGCCTCATCATACTCCTGCTGCTCTTCCTGCTCCTGTCGGGGGTGCACCTTCTGATATGATCCCAATACTCTCGATACTGCTGTTCCTGCCCATCGCGGCGTCCGTCCCTGCCTACCTGATCCTCAGCAGGCGCAAGTCGGTGGGGGTGTGGTTCACCCTGGGCGTGGCCTTAGCCGAGCTCGTCCTCGCTCTGTACGTCTTCTACTTCGTATACGCCAACTTTCCGGGCCTGGGCCACTCGGGTTTGGGCCAGTACGCGCTGACGGAACAGTACAGCTGGGTGAGCGTCGCATCCTTCGGGGTGAACTACCTGGTGGGGGTGGACGGGCTCAGCTCTCCGCTCGTCTTGGCGACCGCCCTGCTGACCGTTTTTGCAGTAATCGGGTCGAGGAGGCTGATAGACAGGTCGGAGCCCGCATACTACTCTCTCATCCTCCTATTCGAGGGAGCAATCGTAGGCGTCTTCCTGTCTCTGAACCTCGTGCTGTTCTACTTCTTCTGGGACCTGGTCATGATTCCCATGTTCTTCCTGATTGGGATCTGGGGCGGCGACAGGAAGAAGTACGCGGCCATGAAGTTCATGATATTCATCTTCACCGGGAGTATGATACTCCTTCTGGCCCTGATGGCGGCCTACATGGGGGTCAGTCCGACGACCTTCGACATCCCGAGTCTGGCTGGACGGATTCCAGCCTCCGTCCAGTACCTGCCTCTCTTGGCGTCTTTCATCGGCTTCGGCATCAAGCTCCCTGTCTTCCCGCTTCACAGCTGGCTTCCGGACGCCTACACCCAGGCGCCCGCCCCCGTCGCAGTCCTTCTCGCGGGGGTGCAGTCAGCCATGGGCGGGTACGGGCTCATAAGAATCAGCATCGGGCTCTTCCCTCAGGCGGCCGAGCAGTGGGCCTGGGCGTTCATGGCCGTAGGGATAGTGACGATGTTTTACGGCGCGGGGGTCGCCATACTCTCCAAGAACCTGAGGTCGATGTTCGCCTACACGAGCATCGCTGGGATGGGGTTCGTCGTGCTCGGCTCCTTCGCGACTGTGGCGTCTGGGAGCATCATAGGGATGCAGGGAGCCATACTCGAGATGTTCGTCCATGCCTTCACCGCCGGGTCCCTCTTCATGCTCGCGGGCTACATCCAGAAGGGGCTCGGCACCACTGACATCTCCCTGATGAGCGGCCTTCGGAGCGTAATCCCGCGAGCGGGGACGCTCCTCGTCTTCGCCTGCGTGGGGGCGATGGCTCTCCCTCCCTTCGGGAGCTTCGTCGCCGAGGTCCTGGTGATAGTGGGAGGGATCCACGCTACCCCCTATGCAGCCGTCGCCATCTTGGTCCCAGTGATGATAGGAGGGTACATGCTGTGGATGATCAAGCGGGCTGTGCTGTCGCCGCCTCTCACCGGGTCCACTGGGACTGACATACAAGACGTGGACGCGGCTGTCCTGGCTCTCTACCTCGTGCCGTTGATCATCATGATGTTCTTCTCGGCCCTCGTGCTGGGGCCCGCGGCCCCGGTCGTGCAGCACCTGCTCAACTTGGTGAGCCACTAGGATGGAGTACATACTAGCAGCAGTCATCGCGCTGGGCGCAGCCGCCCTGGGCACCCCCCTCCTGCAGACAGTGGGGCGCAGGTTCAGAGCGGGCGCCTACGCGTCCATCGCCGCCCTAGGGGTCGCCATCGTGATGGTGGCTGCTAACACTGCCTACGGGGGAGGCGTCTCCTACTTCGGTCACCTGCTTGTCTCCGACGCCCTGGGGGACCTGTTCGCCCTGGTCGTCCTCTCTGTGTCGCTCGCGGTGGCAGTCGTCTCGCTCTACTCGTCCCCCAGCGCCCCGAACATCCCCTCCTACTACTCGCTCCTGTTGTTCTCTGCCCTGGGGATGCTCCTCCTATCCTACTCCGCCGACCTGCTCATGCTGTTCGTCGCCTGGGAACTGATGAGCCTCCCTACCTACGTCCTGGCGGGTTTCGACAAGAAGAGGGTGGAGTCCAACGAGGCTGCAGCGAAGTACGCCATCCTCGGCGCCCTCTCGTCGGCCATAATACTCTACGCCATGAGCCTGACCTACGGCATGACCGGTACCACCCAGATCTCCGGGGTGGTGGCCAGGATAGCCTCTGAACCCTTCAACCCGCTCGTCAGCGTAGCCATCCTCCTCTTCATCGTAGGGTTCGGGTTCAAGATGTCGATAGTCCCGTTCCACATGTGGGTCCCGGACGCCTACGAGGGGTCACCTCCGGCGGTAGCCACCCTGTTCGCGACGGCGACCAAGAAGGCGGGGTTCGTGGCAGCCATCAGGGTGGTCCTGGCTGTAGCCACCGTCTACGCCCTTGCGCCGAACTCGGTCTTCACACTGGCCAACGTCCTCGCCGTCCTCGCGGTCGTCACGATGACACTGGGGAACGTTGCAGCACTGACGCAGAAGAGCATGACAAGGCTGCTCGCCTACTCCAGCATCGCCCAGGCAGGATACATCTTGGTAGGCTTCGCCATCTTCGCCTACAGCCAACAGACAGGGCTGTATGCTTACAACGCCGTGCTAGGGATGACAGGTGCCCTCTTCCACATAGTCAACCACGCGATAATGAAGGGCGCCGCCTTCCTAGCGGCTATGCTCGTGCTCATCCAGTTGAAGAGGAGCGACCTTGACATCTACAATGGCCTTGCGAAGAGGATGCCCATCACGGCGTTCACTCTCGCCGTCGCGTTCCTGGCCCTGGCCGGGATTCCCCCGCTCAGCGGCTTCTGGAGCAAGCTCATCCTGTTCCTGTCGGTCATCAACACCCCGCTCGCCTGGGTCGCAGTGGCTGCGATACTGAACAGCGCATTCAGCCTCGGTTACTACTTCTGGGTCATCAAGAGGATGTACCTCGACCAAGGTGAGAGCACAGAGAGGGTGAATGAGCCCTCCGGGTTCGTCGTCGTGTTCGCGGTGCTGGTCGGCCTGATAATCGGCATAGGGCTCTTCCCCCAGGGGTTCATCGCTTTCGCCCATGCCGCCGCCACGAGTCTCTTCCCGTAGAAAAGGCGTCCATCAGAGTGGGGCCCCCGCTGGACCCTGGCCAGCCGCACTGTGTCGCCAGGGCCATGCCTGTCCTTCGGTTCGCGAAGTCCCAGGTTTCTGTCCGACCGCATCCCGGCGCCCTGTCGCCTTCTCTTCCGCCTCGAACGCGACGGATTTCAGATACGCATAAATACGGTTCGTGAAGGGAACCAAAAACGAGAATCGAGAGATGGCGGTCGTAAGTCCCGAGCTCGCAATCGCAGCCGCTATAGTGATGGCCGGAGGGCTGATTGGAACCGGACTCGCCCAGCAGGGCATCGGAGCCGCGGGCATGGGTATCATCGCCGAAAAGCCTGAAAAGTTCGGACAGGTGCTCTTCTTCTTCGTAATCCCAGAGACCCTTTGGATCATCGGGTTCGTGCTCGGGATTATCCTACTGCTCAACATCCTCTAGGCGACTGGATTGGCCGCCGAAGCGTTGCTCGGAGAGGTCGAGGCAAAGTGCAATGACACCATCAGGGCGCTGGAGTCAGAGTATCTGGTCAAGAAGGGCGAAGTCGCCAGGAAGGCGGCCGAGCAGAGGTCGTACATCCAGGAATCAGGGAAGAAGGAGGCAGAGGCGGCTGCCCAGAGAGAGAGGGTAAGGATCGAGGGCGCTGCCAAGCTCCAGGCCAAGAAGATGATCTTCGACGCGACGGAGAAAGAGCTCGAGTCTAATCTCTCTGCACTCCGGCAGGTCCTCGCTGACTACGCCGAGTCAAAGGAGTACCAGAGCATGCTCGCAAAGATGGCCTCCTATGCGCAGAAGAAGCTCGGCGCCTCGATAAGCGTGGAGTGTCGCCCCTCCGACGCGGCCGCTCTGAAGAAGCTGGGCGTCAAAGTAGCCTCGTCAGACCTCCCCTCGATCGGTGGGTTCAACGCGACGAGCGAAGACGGTACCCTCGCCCTCGACATGACCTTCGAGGAGCTCCTCCGGACCCACGACGAGGACGCGCGCGCAGCTATCATCGGGACGGAATAACGCGCCTTGCAGTCCTCGTACGGCGCGAGCTTTGGCACAATCAAGGTGCTTTCCCTCGGCCTCCTTACAAAGGCGCAGCTCGAAGAGCTCGCCAGGGCCAAGGACGTGGGCGAGATAGCTCAGCGCCTGGAGCCGACGTGGTACGGCCCCGACATCGAGGCGGCGCAGGCAGCTTACAAGGCTCCTGAGTCGATCGAGATCGCCGTCAACAAACATCTGGTCTACGTGAACAGGACCGCCCTTCAGGCCGCGCCGGTCTTCGGAAAGAACGCTCTGATGGCCTATCTCGCAAAGTGGGACATAGAAAACATCGAGCTGATAATAGCGGCCAAGAGCCTGGGTAGGACGCTCGAGCAGACTGAGGCCTTCCTGGTCTCCTCGCGGAACGTCCCCGTTGGCATCTCGACCAGCACCATACCCTTGAGCGAGCTCCACGCGCTCCTGCAGCAGCCCGACGTCGAAGCGGTGATCAACTCTCTCCTGAAATACGGCTACGGCGCAGTCCTCCTGCAGCAGCTGGGGGAGTTCCGCAAGTCCGGGGACCTCGGGGTATTCACGGTCGCGCTCCAGAACCTCTACTACTCCAGGCTGTTCCAGGAGCTCAGGTTCCTCCAGGGGGACGAGGGGGTCCTCAGGGAATACATGCGGACTGAAGTGACGAAGAGGAACGTCCTCGGCCTCCTTAGAGCCAAGGAAGCGGGGATCGGCAGAGAGGTCTTCTCGAAGCACATCGTGGAAGGAGGGTTGCTTTCCGCCGCCGGGATGCTGGACGCCTACTCTTCCCCCGAGCCTGCAGATATCGCCAAGAAGCTTGCGCCTTGGATGGACATCGGCGAGCCCCTCGAGAGATACGTGCGTGACCACGACCTCACAGCCTTCGAGGTGGCGATGGACCACCTGATAGTCGGGAAGTACATCCCCAAGTTCAAGAGCCTCGCGATTTCCATCACATCGGTCTTCGCTTTCGTGCTCCAGGCTGAGTTCGAAAGGTCGAACATCAGGAGGATAACCTATGCCAAGCAGTATGGCATGACCGAAGAATACATAAAGTCAACAATTCTCTCCGGGTGAAGAAGTTGAGTGGAAAACAAGTTGCGCAGGCTGGCAAGATAGCCGTGGTCGGTGACCGAGAGCTCGTCCTCGGCTACCGTATACTTGGGGTGGAGGACGCGTTCGTCGCTACCAAGGAGGACGGCCAGAAGACCCTCATGGACCTTTTCAACTCAAACGGCTACGGTCTGATAGTAGCCGGGGACGAGGTCAGGAAGGCGCTCTCCTCTGCAGCCAGGGAGAAGCTCGACTCGTCGATAATCCCGCTCGTCGTCTTCATGCCCCCGGTCGACTCGGCAGTCCCCCAGGAGGAGTCCCTTTCCAAGCTAGCCAGGCGGGTGCTGGGGGTAGACATCAAGGGGAGCGCGCAATGAAGGACGGAACCATCATCAGAGTTACGGGGCCTGTGGTCACGGCGGAGGGCCTGGAGAGGGCGAAGATGTTCGACGTGGTCAGAGTCGGCGAGCTCGGGCTCGTCGGCGAAGTCATCAAGCTCCAGGGCACGACTGCCATACTCCAGATCTACGAGGACACCACGGGCGTGAGGCCAGGCGATAAGGTGGTCAACACAGGGCAGGCGCTCTCCGTGGAGCTCGGCCCTGGGCTCCTTACGTCGATCTATGACGGCATCCAAAGGCCTCTCAACGTCCTCAGGGAACAGAGCGGGGACTTCATCAGCAGGGGACTCGTCATACCCGCGCTGGACGAGAAGAAGAAGTGGGAGTTCGTCCCCTCCAAGAAGAAAGGGGACAAGGTAGCTCCAGGCGAGATTATCGGGACGGTCCAGGAGACGCAGCTCGTCTCCCACAAGATCATGGTGCCGCCGGGGGTCTCCGGCGAGCTCAAGGAGCTCAAAGAAGGCAAGTTCACCATCAGAGAGGTGGTCGGCAAGATCAAGACCTCCACCGAAGATGTGGACGTCTTCCTCGCCACCAAGTGGAAGGTCAGGACCCCGAGGCCGATAGCCAGGAAGCTCCCTCCAGACACCCCGCTCCTCACCGGGCAGAGGGTCTTCGACACTTTCTTCCCCGTAGCCAAGGGAGGGACCGCGGCCATTCCTGGCCCATTCGGGAGCGGCAAGACGGTGTCTCAACAGCAGCTTGCGAAGTGGAGCGACAGCAGGATAATCGTCTACGTGGGCTGCGGCGAACGGGGGAACGAGATGACCGAGGTCCTCGCGACCTTCCCAGAGCTCGAGGATCCCAGGTCCAAGAGGCCTCTCATGGAGAGGACGATTCTCGTAGCGAACACCTCCAACATGCCGGTCGCGGCCAGGGAGGCGAGCATCTACACGGGGATCACGCTCGCGGAATATTACAGAGACATGGGGTACGATGTCGCCCTCATGGCCGACAGCACGTCGAGGTGGGCCGAGGCGCTCAGGGAGATATCAGGCAGGCTCGAAGAGATGCCCGGCGAGGAAGGCTATCCCGCGTACCTCGGCAGCAGGCTCGCCGAGTTCTATGAGCGTTCAGGCAAGGTCATCGCGCTGGGGCCGGACAGCAGGGTCGGATCGGTCACGGTGGTGGGGGCTGTCTCCCCGCCCGGAGGCGACTTCTCCGAGCCCGTCTCGCAGAACACGCTCAGGGTGACGAGGGTCTTCTGGGCGCTCGACGCGAGCCTCGCCTCGAGGAGGCACTTCCCCGCTATCAATTGGCTCACGAGCTATTCGCTCTACACCGACGACCTGAAGGGTTGGTATCAGGAGACGGTGGCCAAGGAGTGGCCCGACATGCGCGCCGAGGCGCTGGGCATACTCCAGAAGGAGGCAGAGCTCAACGACATTGTCCAGCTGGTGGGCTACGACGCCCTCCCGGAGTCGGAGAAGGGGGCCATGGACGTCGCGAAGAGCATCCGCGAAGACTATCTGCAGCAGAGCGCCTACGACGCGGTCGACACCTACACTTCCATGAAGAAGCAGTACCTGATGTTGAACACCATCCTCGCCTTCGGACGGGAGGAGGCGGACGCCATCAGAGCCGGTGCCCAGGCCTCCCAGGTCTCATCTCTCCCCGTCAAGGTCAAGATAGGGAGAATAAAGTGGACCCCCGAGGACCAGGTGGATGACTTCGTCAAAGGAGTGATGACCGAGATGGACCAGCAGTTCGGCGCACTAGTTCAGGAGGTCAAGGTCTGAGGTGACCGAGCCAGTCTCCTACAGGACAGTCTCCCAGGTCGCAGGCCCTCTGCTCTTCGTGGAGAAGGTGGAGCACGCTGCCTACGGCGAGATGGTCGAAGTTACCAACGCCCTCGGGGAGAGGGTCCGCGGGCAGGTGCTCGACGCCGGCTCCGGCCTGGCGGTCGTCCAGGTCTTTGGTTCGACCCTCGGGCTGAGTACCACCGGCACTTCGGTCAGGTTTCTCGGCGAGACGGCGAGGATATCAGTCTCAGACGAGATGCTAGGGAGGGTCTTCTCCGGCCTCGGGAACCCGCGCGACTCCGGCCCCGCCATCGTCTCGAAGACCAAGGTGGAAATAGTCGGCTCGGCCATGAACCCCTACAGCAGGGAAGAGCCTTCGGAGTTCATCCAGACAGGGATATCGACCATAGACGGCATGAACACTCTCGTCAGGGGGCAGAAGCTGCCGCTCTTCTCTGCCGCAGGCCTCCCTCACAACCTCCTAGCCGCTCAGATCGCGAGGCAGGCCAAGGTCCTCAACTCCTCGGAGAACTTCTCCGTGGTCTTCGCGGCGATGGGGATCACCAGCGAGGAGGCGAACTTCTTCATCAGGCAGTTCGAGGAGACGGGCGCTCTGGAGAGGACCGTCCTGTTCCTCAACCTCTCTTCCGACCCCTCGATGGAGCGGATCCTCACGCCCAGGCTCGCGCTCACGACCGCAGAGTACCTGGCCTACGAGAGGGAGAGCCACGTCCTCGTCATACTCACCGACATGACCAACTACTGCGAGTCGCTCAGAGAGATCGCCGCGGCGCGCAACGAGGTCCCCGGCAGGAGAGGCTATCCGGGATACACCTACACGGACCTCGCCACCCTCTACGAGAGGGCGGGCAAGATCAAGGGCCGGAAGGGTTCGATTACGCAGATCCCAATACTCACCATGCCCGCTGACGACAAGACCCACCCGATCCCCGACCTCACCGGCTACATCACCGAGGGGCAGATCTACGTCAGCAGGGACTTGGACAGGTCCGGGGTCTATCCGCCCATCGACGTCCTCGAGTCGCTCTCTAGGCTGATGAACCAGGGGATAGGTCCCACGAGGACCAGGGAGGACCACAGGGGCATGGCAGACCAGCTCTACGCTTCCTACGCCCAGGGGAAGGACGTCCGCGCACTCTCGGCCATCGTCGGCGAGGAGGCTCTCAGCGAGACTGACAGGAAGTTCCTGAAGGTCGCGGAGCGGTTCGAGCAGATGTTCGTCAAGCAGGGCGTCTATGAAGACAGGAGCATCGAGCAGACACTCGACATCGGGTGGAAGGTCATAGAGCCACTCTCTGACACCGAAATCAAAAGGATAAAACCAGAGCTCGTCGAAAAGTACCGGAAGAGAACTACGCCCCAGTAGGGCTGGTGGAGGGAGCGTTGCCCGCCGCGATCAACATCAAGCCGACGAGGATGGAATATCTTCGGACTATGCGGAGGATCGCCGTCTCCCGCAAGGGGCTGAAGCTTCTCAAGCTCAAGAGGTCCGCTCTCATACTCGAGTTCTTCAACCTGAGCAAGACCCTGGCGGACATGAGGAGCGGCCTGCAGTCCAAGTTGGTCAAGGGGTACGAGGGGATCCACGCGACGGAGATGTTCGTGGGGCCGCTCAGGCTCGAGTACGAGTCCATGCGAATCCCGCGGATCCACGAGCTGACCCTCAAGAGCAAGAACGTGATGGGCGTCAGGATACCAGAAATCACTTCGCAGGTCTCCGGGAGCGCCGGACAGGAGTACCTCCTCGAGATACCAGCGGCGGTGAGCCAGGCGATAAAGTCCTTCGAGAGCCTCCACCGGATGGTGCTCGACGTGGCGGAGAAGGAGACCGCCCTGAGGAAGCTCCTGATGGAGATAGAGAAGGTCAAGAGGAGGTCCAACGCCATCGAAAACGTCCTCATCCCCAGGCTCCAGGCCAACGCTCGCTACATCAAGTTCAGGTTCGACGAGATGGAGCGGGAAAGCTTCACCAAGCTAAAGACTGTGAAGAGGAAGCTCGCCGAGAGAGAAGAGGAGGAAGCCAAGGCATGAGCGAGGAACCCAAGAAGCTCAGGAAGCTGCTGGGCCTCCCGCCATTCTACTGGGCGGCCCCGCCAAAGCCCAGTCGGAAGGGTTTCGTCAACGGGCAACAGAGGCGCTTCCACCTAATCATGACCGCTCTCAAGGTCGCGAAGGTGGCCGCCATCGCCGCCGTCGCCCTGATGATAATAGGGGTAATCTAGAGTGTCCACAAACTACACGGACGTCCTGAAGAAGATCAAGGAGGCTGAGGAGGCCAGCAACCGCAAGATATCCGAGAGGAGGAAGGCATTGGAGGCGGAGCTCCTCTCCCTGGAGAATGAGGCAGACAAGTCCATCGCAGACGCCAAAGCCGCAGCCGACGCCTACGTCGCCGACGAGTCAGAGAAGGCCAGGAACGCAGCCCGGAAGAAGGCTGACGCCCTCTTCGCCGCGACCAAGAAGGACGCCGACGCCCTCTCGGCGAAGTCGCTGGGCAAGAAGCGGCTCCGGGAGATAGTCGACGAGATATTGTTCTCAGAATTCAAGGGAGAATAGATTTGCTGAAGCCGGCCGCGATGCAGAGGGTAGGGGTGGTCGGGCCACGCGAGGAGAGACAGCACGTAGTCTCACTCCTCCACGACCTGGGGGTCGTCCAGATAGAGCCTCTCTCGGAAGAGGCGGCCGCACTCCTCCGCGCCGACGCCGAAGCCGCGGCCTCCAAGGAGGTATCCGAGGAACTGCTGCGAATCAGGTCGCTGTTGTCAGCCCTCCCCAAGGCGGCAGCGGCGGGGAAGACTGGGTTCTCTTCCACGAAAGAGGTGATGGGGGTTTCGAGGTCGGTGAAGATAGACGCCGAGGTGGCCTCCCTCAAGCAGAGTGAAGAGCGCCTGAAGTCGAAGATAGACGATCTCGGGGCCAGGGTGTCCCTCGTCAGGGGCCTAGACTTCATCAACGCTGACCTTGGGGTCCTAGACCTCGAGAGCGCGGTCTCTTTCTTCGCAAGTCTCCCGGCTGACGGTTTCACCCAGCTCTCAAACGGCCTCTCGTCCATCCAGGGCGCGATGGTCCAGTCTGCCGGCGAAGGTCCGGTGCGGGTCGTGGTCGTCGTCCCGAAGGACGCCCTCGAGAAGTTCGGTTCGGTAGTCCAGGCGGCCAACGTCAGGCTTGAGCGCATCCCACCGATGAAGGGTACCGCCTCCCAGGTGCTGGCCTCCCTTGAAGCGGAAAGGTCTCAGGCCGAGTCCGAGCTCACCAAGGTCGCTGACGGCCTCCGGGCCCTCTCGGAGAGATACTATGGTACCCTTTCCTCAGTCGAGGAGCAGCTCCACATCGAGGCGAGGATCTACGAGGTCATCAACCAGTTCGGGTTCACTGAGAGCAGTTTCGTGATGGAAGGGTGGGTCCCAAGGAGGAGCGAGCCAGCCCTAAAGGATGCCATCGCCAGCCACAGCAGCTCGACCCTTGTCTTCGACCTCCCCAGCGACAGCAAGCCGCCCACTCTGATGGAGACGCCGAAGAGGCTCAGGTTCTTCGAATCCTTCGTAAGGTTCTACTCGCTCCCACAGTCCAACGAGTTCGACCCCACGGTGATCTTCGCATTCACCTTCCCCATCTTCTTCGGGCTGATGCTCGGCGACGTCGGGTACGGCCTGGTGATTCTGGGCGTGTCGCTCTGGATAATCAAGCGGGTCGAGCACCCGGGGGGGAAGACCATGGTCCCGGCCGGCCTGAGGAAGTTCGCTCGGAACATCTTCAAGCCGACCCAGTTCCGGAAGCTTGCACTGGCCATGATTCCTGGCTCGATTATGGGGATCATCTTTGGTTTCATCTTCAATGCGTATTTCGGGTTCCACCTCAACCAGTACTTCTACTCCTACCTGAACACCGCTCTCAAACTCAACCTCCCGCAGACCCTCACCACCAACGGCGCAATCCTCGACCCGATATCCTCGCGGGGCCTCAAGACCCTGCTCCTTCTCAGCGGCTACGTCGGCCTCTTCGAGGTCTCCCTGGGGCTGGTGATGGGGATGGTCAACAAGTACTGGGAGGGGGAGACGCGTCACATCTACGGCAAGCTCGGCTGGTTGTTCGAAGCCTGGGGCATCGTGCTCATCGGCCTGACGGTCCTCCACCACGGGGACATCAACCCCGCCTCCAACCCGCTCGCGGGCGGCTACATAGGGCTCGCCGTGGCGGGCATGGCGCTCATCGCCTACGGAGAGGGGGGACAGGCGCTCATCGAGCTTCCATCTATCGTGAGCCACATACTCTCTTACACCAGGCTTGTCGGAATCCTGCTCGCCTCTGTCGCCCTCGCGCTAGTGGTGGACACCCTATTCCTCGGCGACATGTCTGGCGGGCCAGCCTACGCGGTCATGGGTGTGGTCATACTCGTGATGGGGCAACTGTTCAACCTGGTGCTTGCCCTGTTCGAACCAGGAATCCAAGGGGCCAGGCTCATCTACGTAGAGTTCTTCTCGAAGTTCTATCACGGGCAGGGCAGGATGTTCACTCCATTCAGAGGGAGGCGGACCTATACCATAAGCAGGATGGAGATGGCAGCGAAGGGCCAGGCCGTCCCGGCAGAGCCGGCGGCAGTGCCTGCCTGACGCTGCTCAGGCAACGCGGTAGGCAATCGGCGGAGAGAGGACTTCCATCTACGCACATGCGGTGATACGAACTCAGTGCTGGCGCCTGATGGAGAAGTCAGCCAGGTCTTCTAGCAGGACGGTGGCCTCGTTTCTGGGGATGTGGATGAGCACCCGTTTGGCCTCTTCCGCGTAGGACTGGGCCTGGGCTGTTATCTTCCCAACCACCTCGCTCTCGCTGTGTGTCTTCAGCAGCCCCAGCGACACCTTGTCCTTGGACCTCCAGTCAAGCAGGTCGTCCTTGAGCTGGTACGCGATACCTATGCACCTGCCGTAGTCGGCCAGGGCTTGGACCTCCTTCTCGTCACCCCCAGCAATCATGGCGCCGAGCTTCGCCGACGTCTCGAAGAGCGACGCGGTCTTCTCGGTCACTATCCTGATGTATTCGTCCCACGTGAGCTTGTATATCTGGGGGTCGATGGTGAGCTCAGAGTACTCTCCTTCGGACATCTGGAGAGCTGCGCTGCTGACCTCTTCGGCTATTCTCTTGTCGTCGTACCTCGCCGCTATGGCGAGTATCATGGCGAAGACGAAGTCCGCGCTGAGGAGCGACGCGCTGTAACCGTACTTCAGGTGGAAGGGTATCTTGTTCCTTCTGGCCTTCTCTTCGTCGATGACGTCGTCGTGGATGATTGATTCGGTGTGCAGGAGCTCCACGGCGACCGCAGCCCCGAGGACCCTGTCGTCTCTGCAGCCGAGGGCCTCCGCCGACAGCATGAGCATAACAGGCCTTACCCGCTTCCCTCCCTCTGTAGCATAGGCCAGTGGGTCGTGAAACCTCGAATGGGAATAGAGTTTGAACTCGCGGACCAGTGCGGAATCTACGCGCAGGGCATAGGACTTCATGCGCTCTTCAAGCGACTCGAGCGACACGGCCCTGTCTTCTCCCACTCTCCTCATGGCAATAACGAACGGATTAGGCTCGTTATATAATGAGTTCTCCTAATCACTCAGGCAGTTGATTCCCTTCAAGGTGCACCAACTGCTGATCGGGAACAGGCACGTCCTGCCTCTCCCTAAGCTCAGCTCGCCGCAGCAGAGGTTCCTCGTCGAGGAGATGGAAAAGAGGGGCTTCGCTGTGAGACAGGAAGCGGGGTCAGTCACAGCCACGTCCCGGGGCTGCGCGGTTCACCTGGAGCAGGCCGGCTATTGCTGGTCCTCGAAAGACCCCTCTGACCTGATACTCCCCCTTGTTCCAGACCTGCTCGCATTCCCAAAGGAGCGAGTCCCTGCCAGGGCGTTCAGCCAGATGTACTTCTCGGCTTTCTTCGCCGACGGGGTTCCCTCGGTCAAGGCCCGACCAAGGCTGGAGGCGGCTTCGAACTGGGGACGGCTCAGGGCTTCAGGGGACTGCGGGCTGACCCCGGACGAGCGCCTCGCAACGGCAAAACTCATGGGCTCGGCTGACCTTGTCGGACCACTGGTGACTGACTTCCCGACCGATGAGTCGCCCCCGCTGATCTTCGGCCGGAGGCTGTATTTCCGGTCCCTCATGCCGGGGGCTGAGGCTGAAACGGCTCTCAGGGCGGTGGGCGAGATGAAACCGAGAAACTGCTATGTCCCCCGAGACGGGATCTTCAGGAACTTCGAGCCGTCCCTTACAATGAAATGCGCCTCCGAGGTCGCCTTGGAGGCCGGAGAGTGGTGCTTCTTCGACCCAGAATGAGAAAGCTCTAATTGCAGACCCGCGCGGCCTCGCTCAGCCCCGGTAGTATAGAGTCCGCAAGGGCGTAAAGCCCGGTCAAACCCAAAGTGTCGAGAGTATGCCGGCCTTTCGAGTCGGCGACCCGGGTTCGAATCCCGGCCGGGGCATACCTTTTCGGGTCAAGTCCGAGGTATTCCGGGTCGGAAGAGGAGGATGACAACCTAAATCGCCATCGAGATTCCATCAATGTCATTGGCGCAAGGTTACCGCAATTAGGACGAACTGGCAGACCTACGAGGCGGAGTGGCGGGAGAGCAAGCTCTGCAAGGAGGCAGCAAGGATGTGCGAGTATGCGAAGAACCGGCCGCCCGGCCTAGTCCTCGGAGTAAACTCCAACGTTGTTTGACTTCGGGAGTAGGGAGTAAAGCCTCTGCCTCTTCTCGTCGAAGGTCAGGGTGTGAGCCCCTTCCTCGGTGGGGATTTTCCCGACGTGTACCAGCTTGGACGTGTCAATCACGTCTATGACTCCGGGCTCCCCCGTCGCGCAGTACAGGCGTCCCTTTTGCAGGTTCATCCAGACTACGTCCGGGGGCCCTGACAGAGTAATGCGTGCCACCTCGCGCTCCTGATTGAGATCGAGTACCACCATGTTCCTGTCGTCGCAGGCCACGTAGACACGCCCTGACCCGTCTACCGTCCCCAGACCGTGAGGTCCGGCTGCTGACACCCTGACGAAACGCTCCTCTTTCATCGTCTCCGGGGAGATTATCGAGACCCCGGCTGGGTCACGGACGTTGACGAGGAAGACGTTAAGCTCCTTGTCGTAGAGGCACCAGCGCGGCCTCCCCTTGAGGACGGCTGAGGAGAGCACCGTCCCTGAGGCGGGGTCTATGAGCCTCGTATGGTTGTCCTTCACGTCGGCGACAAGTAGATGCTTCCGCCGGGAGTCCCAAGCGAGCCCGTTCGGGGTCGACCCTGCGGGGATCTCTTTGATCGCCTTGTCATGCGCCACATCGATCGCAAGGATTTTCCCGGCGCCTCTGGCAGCAACAAAGACGGTCCCTTCGTCCTGGGCGCAGAGCACGCCGCTCGCCTCCCTACACCCCCCGACGGTGGTAGCATAGACCATAGACTCTCCGTCGACGACTTCCACTGAACCTTCGGCGGTATTGGCGATGTAGATCTTGCCGCTCTGGATGTGGACGTCAGCGTGGTCGTACTCCCCGTCAGCACGGGACGGGAGCCTGATGTGGCCGACCAGACGAGGCATGCCGCCGCTAGAGCCGCCCCG
>JAFMAI010000012.1 GCA_029785085.1 Nitrososphaerota archaeon
CGCAAGGGCGCCTCCTGGACAGAAGTCCACCTGAACGTCGACGACCATCAGGGCCTGGTGCGAAGGCGTCACCTCCAGACTAGGGCAGGGGTCGACCCCCTGAGCCGGTCCAGTTCGGCTCTGACCCTGGCTCTGATAGCGTCGACCTCCTCGAAGCCGCCTGCCAGCCTTCCCTTCTTCAGGACCTGCTTCAGCATGGGGGCGGAGCCTTTCGGCCTCGGGGAGCCATCGAGCGACACCGTGTCCCTGAAGCCGGCAGCCCTGTAGACAGCTTTGCGCCCGCCCAGCCCGCCCCTTTTCGCCCTGAACTCCCTCTTCTCGCCTTCTCCGACCTCCACTATCTTCGCGCTCAGGTCGATGACAGGAGGGTACGCGACGGCTGTCCCGACGCCGTAGCCGTCGACGATGGGATTGAGCCTGACTATGGCATCCTCGTCGAGCCTCCCTGATGCTATGATCTTGACGTCCTTCCCCCCGCGTATGTCCAGCTCCCACCGCACCTCTTCGGCTATCTTCGTAAAGTCCCCGCGTCTCGATGCTGGGGTGTCAAGCCGCACCCCCCAGAGCTTCGGGCCCAGGACCTCGAAGGCCTTGATGGACTCCGACTTCTCGTCCCAGAAGGTGTCTACGAGCGCGACGCGTGGGATGTTCTTTGGCACTGTCTCGTCGAACAGGCGCCAGGCTTTCTCTTGGCTCCCAAGTATCTGGACGAGGGCGTGCGGCATCGTCCCGGACGGCTCGATGCCCAGGAGCTTCGCCCCCAGGACGTTGGAGACGCCGTCGAAGCCGGCGACATAACACGCCCGCTCGACCAAAGGTGCCAGGGCGGGGTGCACCCTCCTGGTGCCGAAACTGAGGAGGAGCTTCTGGCCCGTGGCCAATCTGAGCTTTGCAGCCCTTGTGGAGATGCTGGTGGACGCTGAGAGGAGGCCCAACAGAGGGGTCTCGTACTCTGCGAAGTCAGAGTATCTCCCCTCTATGGTGAGCAACGGTTCGTAGATTGCAGTGTTCCTGTCAGCCACGAAGACAGAACCCTCGTCGAGGGCCCAGACGTCCACAGGGAGGCCCTCGAGCAGCTTTGTGGCCTCGTATACCCCCGTGAGGAGACCCCAGTTGTCGTCGTAGGGGACATCGCGTGCGAACACCTCCATGACGACCCGAGAGTCTACGTTGTTCCGCCTGAGGACCTGCTTCGTGTGGAGGAAATAGGCGTCAGTGGTCGCAGCGGTCCTGATCTCCTTCTCTGTTGCCAGCCAGAAGAGCCGGTCGTCCAAGTCAGCGCGAGGCATCGGGCTCGGCGGGGAGCCGTCCGGCAAAAGTGTTTCCCCTGGACCTGAAGTAGCTGAGGCTGACTAACCCTTAAACGCGGAAGGCGTCAGGCTGAGAACTGGTGGGCCGGTAGTTCAGCGGTACGAACGTCCGCCTCGCACGCGGAAGAACCCCGAAAGGGCTCCAAGGTCGGGGGTTCAATTCCCCCCCGGTCCACCTTTTGCTGAATCATGCCAACCTCGGCTCCGTAAAGACAGGGAAGACCGCCACAGCGAAAGCGAACGTGATATCCCCCCGGCTGGGAAGAGATTGGCTGGCTGACACAGAGGTATGAGAACTAGCGGCTCTTCGGTAGCGAGAAGAACTGGGACCGGCCTGAGCGGGGTGCTCAGGAACCCTAAGACTGCTGCGTCACTGGGTGAACGCTCGGCGGCGCGCCCGGGCCGGCAGGGAGGCCCATCAGAGGTTCCGTGTCAGAGAGGCCGAACTGCTTCCCCAGGTCGACCCTCAGGCCCTTGTACCTGTTGCGGACGGTGACTTCAGTGACCCCGGACGCCTCTGCTATCTCTTTCTGGGTTTTGACCTCCCCTTCGATGACCCCTGCGAGATAGAGGGCGGCGGCCGCCAGGCCCATGGGGGACTTCCCGGCGGAGATCTCCCTCTCCTCGGTGACTCTCACTATTTCGATGGCCTTGCGTGCTACCCTCTCTGACAGCCCCACCTTGGAGGCTATCCTGTTCACGCTTTTCGCTGCGTCTGCCACTGGCATCGTCAGGTCCATCTCTCTAAGCAGTATGCGATAGTCCCTTGCCACGGCTTTCTTCTCCAGGTTATTCACCGCAGCTATGTCCTTGAGCGTCCTAGGAGTCTCCGTGTCCCTCATCGCGGCGTATAGTGCTGCCGCGGAGATTCCTATGATTGAGCGGCCGCGAAGGAGCCCCCTCTCGAGTGCCTTCCTGTAGATGTAGGCAGCACGCTCTCTGACGGCCTGGGACGTGCCGAGCTTGTCAGCCATCTTCTCGAGCTCGCGGAGGGCTATGCTGAGGTTCTTCTCCTGGGCCCCGAAAGCCGGGGAACGGTTGTCCCATCTCCTTAGCCTGTCGATGGCGGTACGCATAGGCGAAGCGAATGACCTCCCTGAGGCGTCCCTGTTCGAGCGGCCTATCATGGTAGAGAGGCCCATGTCCCTGTAGGTGATGGACGTGGGGGCGCCCGCACGGGCCCTGTCTTGGCCCCTCTCGTCGCTGAAGGAACGCCATTCCGGTCCCTGGTCGATGGACTTCTCCGTGATCACGAACCCGCAGTTCCCGCAGGTGAGCTCTCCCGTGTTGACGTCTTCTACCAGCGTCCTCTTGCCGCAGTTGGGGCACCTGTCCGAAACTTGAAGGGCCGACGTTCTAGAGTATCTCATGATATACTATACAACCAAATGATGATATCCTTATATAAGCATAGTAGTATTTCTCTAGTTAGTAACCACTTCTGAGCTTACCAGCAAAACATGGCGCTTCAGAAACACCTGGAACTCGCTTCCCTGGGCACCGCCTGGCAGGGCAGAGGTAGGCGTATTACTGACTTCGTGATTGGACCAGGCTGATATGGCTGAGGGTGAAGAAGGTCTCGCTTCGATTTTCGGACTACTCGCCCTGGTTCCCACAGGCAGGGCGACAGTCAGTGTGGGGGGCCGGCCGCTGGTCACCGTAGACGCAGACAGGAAGATGCTTGACCTGGAGGTCGCTGGGATGGAAGAATCAGGAGTCAGCCTCTTGGATTTCGTCAGGTCGGGAGCAGGACCGGGCGCAGCCATCGAGTCCGTGCGGGCAGGCGGCACCCTTTCTAGGTTGGGCTGGAAGTTGAACGTCTACGCGGGAGGCGACAGGGTCCTAAGCATGGGCAGCGGAGTGTCTAGGCTGACTGGCCACATCAATGTGAACCCGCGGGGACTGAAGAAGCTGCTGAAGGCGTTGAGCTGACTACTGCTTCGACATCATAGCGACGTTCTTCGAAGCCGACGCTTGCTTCTCACCTTCGGTGATGTCCCTGATGTGGGCGGTGAGGGTTACGAGGCCGTTGCATTCGACGCTCATCCCGAGACTGGGGAACCTCACGCTCATCCCTTGGAGGTTGATGTCCAGCTGAGAGTGCTTGTCTGACAACGCCCCTAGTATTCCTTCTACGATATTCATTGCGTCTTCCGCGCCCTTAGACTGTGTCATGAGTAGGTCTGGCACGGCCAAGGTATTTACGGGTTAGGTAGGGCTTGGGTTGTTGAATAACTACCATACTTGCTTTAGTTCCGACCAAATAGCGGGCCTATTTGCGAGTTAACACAGAGGCGGTCACATTTCGAGTTATTCAACAACCCACTAGGGCTGGCACCAAATCCAAGAGGCGGGAACTTCACGCGAAGAGCCTGGTCTTCACCGGACCCTTCTCTTCGTACTCGTTCGGCGCATGATATGCGACGATCAGAACAAGGACCGTCACCACCCCGAACACCAGCCTCTCTTGCCGTCTTCCCGTATGCTTGCATAGCCCTCGGAGGAGGCCCCGATTTAGACAGAGCGTGGGGCGGCCGTCGTCGATGTTCTGTCCGGAGTCGGGCGTTCGTACGGAGGCACCACATATAGGGAGATGTCGTCGTCCGAATCCGTAGAGGCGGGGGACCAGCCGTCGAATGTCCAGACGTAGGAAATGACCCTGGCCCCTGGTCTGAGCTCTGAGAGGAGCTTCGCCTTCAACTTTCGGTTTGCCCCCTGAGAGAGAAAGAGCGTGACCACCGTTGCCTCGCTCAGGTCTATGTGGAAGAGGTTCCCCCAGACCACCCGTACCTGGTCCTTGAGCATATTGGTCCACACCAAGAATCTTGAAAGGAGCACCCGGATGGGGTCCGCCTCCACGCCGACCGCCCTGGCGCGATATGTCTTCGCCGCTTCCACTATGATCCGTCCATCCCCCGAACCGAGGTCGTAAACCACGTCCGATGGCCCCACACCACACATCTCAAGCATCTTCCGTACCTTCCTACGCGAAGTGGGCTGCCATCCCGCCCCGATGGAGGCAGACCACAAGAGGAAGACACCCAAGACAGATACTGACACGATGGTAACCCAGCCCAGGAGAGCAGCCAACTGGCCATATGGGGGCGCGTCGGAGATAAGATCGTTTCTAATCCATCAGGCAGTCAGGGCAAGATCTCACGCCCGCGGTCGGACTTGGCCGTTCGAAGCTTTCCTTGACAGTTGAGTGCCGCAGACGGGGCAGGTGGTGAGCTTAGGGTTGGCGTAAATCTTGCCGCAACCCCTGCAATACATCTTCCAGCCGATGCTCTTCCATTCTCCTCCCTTCAGGGAAGTCGGAGCCAGCGGGATAGAGAGGATTTCTGCGACGTTGCGGACCGCGAAGTCGTCAGAGACCAGGTTGACCCCGCCGTCTCTGACCTTCAAGTCGAGCCCCAGGGCGAGGAGCGAAACGTCTGTCTGGGAAAGGGCTCGGATGTCCCCCGTCTTAGTCGCCGTAGCCTTGACAAGACTGATCGACTCCTTGGAAGGTTCGGTGACCTGCACCCTGGAATGTATGAGCGATGACCCGACGCTGTTGTGTTTAACCTCCTCGAGGACGAGGTAGGTCGTATAGTACCGCCCGCTTCCCTGATAAGGTATCCCGGCGTAGAATGCCGTGGAGTCAAGGACGTATGCCGGGTCAGACAATGGGGGGTGCCTTCAAGGAGTGTTTCTTACCTTAGGGCTGCGGTTTCAACCGTCTTGGGCTCAGTCAATCGCTCGTGCGATTGGTCCGCTGGGTGAGACGTTTATTTAGCTTCCCTAAGGAGGCACGCCTGCTTATCTTTGAGCAGGCCTGCAGAGCTTGGCAGCGTAAAGGAAGGAAGCTACATCATAATCGACGGAGAACCATGTAAGGTGGTGAGCCGTGAACACTTCAAGCCCGGGAAGCACGGGAGCGCCAAAGTGAGGCTTGTCGCAATCTCGCTGTTCACCGGAACAAAGAAGAGCTACGTCTCCCCTGCCGAATCCAGGGTTGACATACCGATGATCGACAAGAGGTCAGGCCAAGTGACCACCATCATGGACAACACGGTGCAGATAATGGATTTGCAGACCTTCGAAGTCCTTGAGACAGGAAAGCCCAGCGCGGAAGAGATGGCTGAACTTAACGGCACCCTCGGACCTGGCGTCGAAGTCGAGTACTGGTCGATGATGGGACGGAACAGGATAATGCGAATCAAGGGCGGGTCCTGAGCCACCACCGCTGACGCCGTTGAAAGCGCGTTCAAATCTGTAGGTTTAATCTCGGACAGCCTTCACCATATGGCGATGGAGAATTCCAAAAAGGCGGTCTCTCTCACAGCTCTCGCGGTGCTTCTCCTTACGCTGGCGCCGATGACCAACGCCTCAACTTTGACCGTCGACTTGAACCCGCAGACACAGGTTGCAAAAGTCAACAGCCTGAGTGCCACAAAGATCGTCTTGACATATCCTGCCAACTCAACGATCGCGAGGTATCTCGAAAACGTGAACTCCTCAGAGAGTCTCAATGCGTCTTTCACCGGTGGAACCGGAGTCCGTGAGCTTCAGGGGAGCTTCGACAACGGGGACAGCTCCGTCGCCGTGAGAAACATGACCGTAGCCTTGAGCTACTCTGCGAAGGGTAACGCCACAGCCTTGGTCATCAACAAGTCGACCAACATCACCTCCTATGTCACCGGGGTATTCAAGGTGACCAATGGGACGGTGCATGCAGACCTGGGTTGGCGGGCGTATGTGGTCAGCGGGCCAATGGACCTGGACATGCACGACCACACTGTGGACATCAACATGGTCGGGTCGATGGTCCAGGATTCCTTAGCCACGCGTGTCTTCGCCCTCGAGTTCATCCTGAGCGCCTTCGGCGGAAGCGGTGTCTGGAACAGCCCGACGCTGAACTTCACAGCCCTGAACACCCCACTCACCTCCTGGACAAAGAACTATGATGCAAGCACGAACACGACCACTTTCACGAAGACCATACCAGGAGAGTCGACCTTCTCGGCGACCTTCAGCAAAGACGGCCAGGACTACACGCTGTCTGTAGTCTCCGACCCGACTGGCGCAGTGGTGGTTCATGGATACGCCAACGCAGAGGCCAACTCCCTGGTAATCGTGCCTGCCCCTGCGACTTCAGTAGGCGTCTTGGCCGCGGGCTCCGCCATGGTGGTCGCAGCGGCAGCCGCAGCTGGCTACCTGTATTTCAGAACGAGAAGGCCACAATCCTCCGGGAAAGCCGTTCTTCCCACCTGGTGAGAGGACCTCACTGGGCTCCCTGCTCATTGAACCCTGGGATCGGAACGCGTTTCATACGAGTCAACTGCTGGGATGGAAAGGCCCCCTGACCGACGGAGCATCCCGTGCTCGATGGACCGTCGACGGGTCATTGAGCGACATCCTCCATGGGTCTGGTCACGGCCAGACTACCTTAGATAGTAGTTCACGGGGGTGTCTCCTGCAAAGATGCGAGCTTCAAAGGTGATGCTGGCGATACTCGCTGGTTCCATAATCTTCGGTCTCCTTGTCGGATATGCCGCTTACACCAGCGCTCTCTTCCCTCAGAAACAGGAGCCCTTCGGGGACTACGCTACAGTGGTTTCTACCTCGTTCAATGGGACGGAACTCGCGTTCAATGTCCGCTGGAACAACGCGAGCGCGCTTCCTCTCAGGGTGCAGGTCACTTCAACTGTGTCTACAGAGGCGGACTCTCCTCAATGCTCGGCGGGGCTGTCATCGGTGACGAGCGGCCAGGTGCTCTTCCTGCCTTTCGCTGTGAGTCCTCCGTCAGGGGCACTCGACAACGTCTACCTTTCCATCGCGGCCAAGAATCTTGGTACCGGGAACCAGTTCACCATCATGTACAACCTGGACAACATCACGGCTTCGCCTTCTATAATCACCCCCATCGGCCCCATCTGCGAACTCCCGCCAGGGACGAGCGGTTGAGCGGACCGGCTTCCTTCGGGACCTGTCCCAAGATTTAATTGCAGGCGAACGGGAGTCGGTTTGACGCTTAGTCAGCGTGTCAAAATGCCGCAGTTCAGAGACAGCTTGAGAAAGCCAATCGACCGACTGCTCCCGCGATGGGGAACCCACGGACAACGGACAGTCCTCCCATGGGAGCGCCCGGCAGGAGCGCCCCAGCGGGAGCTGTCTTGCCATCCTGAGGGCTCTGCCATATGGGGGCCCGGGTCGAATGGTCAGGGGTCAGCCTGAGAATGGCCCTCCCTGTTGGAATCCTCTGGGGGGGAGCGGCCTCGATGGCAGCGGTGACTGCCTGGCTGATCAAGAGGGCGTCGAAGGTGGTGACGCTCTACGATGGGGCAGTCGTGCTGTTCCTTCTCATCATGATGGTCTCCATGTTTGTGAGCGTGGTGGACTACATCTATGCGCCGAGCATCACCACGCTGTTCGTCCTCTTCGCGGCGAACATGGTATCCATGAGCATCTTCCTTATCCCCATCGTCGCTTCTCTCATGTATGGAGGCAAGAAGCTGGATGATGTAGGCATCGGAGGCCTGACGCTCCTTGGCGCCTTCCAACTGGCAGCGGTAGCCCTCGTGATAGCCGCCGAGGTGTTCATGGGGTGGGCATTCACCCTCGCATCGGGAGCCGTGCTCCCGGCCGGGAGCGGTGGAGGAGCGTACGCTGCCCTGGTCGGGTCGATCAGCTCGTACTGGTTCGTCTTCACCATGGCGGGGGAGATGGCCATCACACTGTACCTCCTGAGAGACAGGCTCCAGAAGGCAGTCTGGACTGTAGTCGGGGCCCAGGTGTTCATCATGCTGTTCTCGCCTACTGCAATCGATTCCTCCGTGTGGGCGCGGTATTCGACCTACCTGGGGAGCGTTGCCATGATAGTGCTGTTCATCTATATCTTCGAGTTCCTCTTCATGAACCGCAGTCTGGACCGCGGGACATCGGACTACCTCGTCAGGATATTGCTTGCGTATGGGATAATGATGGCTGGAATCTTCAGCTGGCTGCTCTTCGGAAACGAAGAGGTCTTCGCGTTGTCCCTTTTGGTCGAAATGGCCGTGTACTTCTCCGCCATCATTCGCGACAAGGGATCAGGGGGGATGCAGCTCGAGAGCTGGCAGTCGAGGCCCCTGTGGGTGTTCGCCGTCCTCAGCTTCCTCTTTGTAGCGGAGTTCTTCATGGGCGCCGCCATCGACGTCTACGCCTACGGAACGGCGTATTTCACCAGTATCCCGCTCGTCCCCATAGCTGGCTCCATCCAGGGGGCAGTCGCCGCTGCAGGCTACGACTTCATCAGGTACTTCTCCGCGGTCACCGCATCAGCCTGGTACCTCATCATGATGGGGATAGAGATGGGCGCGCTGGTGCTCTTCAAGATAAGGTACGCGCGCGAGCTTGAGACGAAGGTCAGGCTCGGCATGGTGATAGGGGCGTATGCCATCTATGCGGTCTTCCTGCCGTACTTCGTCTTCCCCACCACAGTTCAGTACATCCCATGGGTAGGATGGAGCATGGGGATCGGCACGGCTGGAGCGCTCGCCCCTGCGGTGGCGCTTGCGTTGCTCGGCACCTACTTCGTGAGCGGGCTCCTGTCATTCTTCTTCGGCAGCAGGAATGTCTGCTCGGTCTTCTGCACTGCCGCGCTCATGTACCAAGGGACGGCCATAGACGCCATGAGTTCGTTCAATCGGACGTCGAAGCTTGGACGCAGATTCCTCACCAGCAGGCTCTCGGCGACCTACAAATGGGTGGTGTCGCTGGTCTGGTTCTCCTTGGTGGCCGCGGCCGCCCTGTCTTACCTGAACTCGATCGGGTTGGTGGACGTGACCTTATTCGGGACAGACACGAGTTTCTTCCTGTACAGCTTCTACTTCAGTTTCCTATGGTACATCGTCTGGATCCTGATCCCCTTCGTGGGCACTTACGCCTGTGCGACGACCGGCCTCTGCGGCTGGGGCTCATTCAATCATCTGATTTCGAGGTTTGGGTTGTTCAGGCTGAAGGTCAAGGACAGCGATACCTGTGTGACCTGCCCTACCAAGGACTGCGCAAAGGTGTGCCCCGTGGGAATAACAGACCAGCCCGGCTCGTTCATCGGGACAGGGCAGCTCAAGAGCATGAAGTGCATAGGGGTCGGGGACTGCGTCACTGCGTGCCCGTATCAGAATATCTACTTTTACGACATCAGAGCATGGCTCAGGGAGAGGCTTCATGGTGCCAAGCCTCCCGCCACCAGAGGAACCATGCTTCCAGTGCTGCGGATCTGGCACGTGTCTGGCGCCGGGCCCCATACGGAGGATGAGTAGCTGCGCCGGCAAGGGGCAACTGATGCCTTGCAAGGCGCCTGTGTCGAGTCCACTGGGCCAGTATTCGCTCGGCTCGAAGGGTCAGGGGCTCTTGCAATCCTTGTCGCACTAGTATGAGGGGCCTATGTACTCGACGACCATGGAAATTATGAGCACAGCGATGAAGAGGACCCCCACGAGAGCTATGGCACGCACCGGGGACGGTTCGTCCTTCAGCCCCATGTAGTAACCTCCCATCACAGTGGCTTCGCTTATTGCGATGATACCAATCACGGTGTAGTAGGCGGTGCTCACCACCATCGACCCTGAGAGGTACACCTCTGAGATTGTCGCCAAGAGGAGGTATACGAGGACGCCGATGGTACCTGCTTCTCTCATGTTGTTACACCAGATAGAACAGAGGGAAGAGGAAGACCCAGACAATGTCTACGAAGTCCCAGTAAAGGGCGAAGTTGGCGATGGACTTGCTCCCCTCAGGGCCCGGTTTTCTTACTGCCCTGACCATCAGGTAGACCATCATGACGAGACCCGCCGTCACATGGGAGGCATGGACCCCTGTCAGAAGGAAGTACAACCCGTTCGGCAGCGAGGTGTTGAACCAGATGCCTCTGAGGTAGAGGCTGTACCATTCGCTCGCCTCAGTCAGGAGGAACGCGAGGCCAAGCGCGAAGGTGCTGCCGAGCCAGATCATGTAGTGGCGTTGCTCCCCCGCCTTCTGCGACATAACCGCTCGGACCATAGTGAAGCTGCTGGCGAGCAGGGCGACCGTGGAAATGGCCCCGGTGGTCACATCGTGTACGTTGCCTATCGCAGGCCAGACGACTCCGGCGATGGCGGAGTTCTCACGGATGAAGAGCGTGCTGCCGATGAGCGAGCCGAAGAGCAGGATATCCGAAGCTATGAATATCCACATCCCCAGCTTTATCCGGCCGACCCCTGCGAAGGGGAACTTGTCCCCGAACGTCTCCCCGAGTGAGAATTTGTCCCCCATGTTGTCCCTGGCCCAGCGGAGCAGGGCGTAGACCAGAAACACGAGACCTACTACGATTACGGCCTTCCCGGCCAGGTACGGAGACGTCGCCAGGCCCACGAGGGTGACCGCAACTCCTATGCTGACTTCAAGTGGCCTGTGGCTGGTGTGCTTGGCCTCGATCGCTTCCGACTCGGACGGCCCGTACGACCCATCGGCGGCAGACCCGACCGACCTTAGAAGGCCGCTCTTCCCCCACTCTGGCGAGAGGCTATGCCACGGGTTCGGGATGGACGGGAACCCTCCGTAGTGGGTATAGAGGAGGTTGGCGACGAAGATGAGTTGGGCACCGCCGAAGATTATGGCTCCGACGCTCGAAATGTAGTTGAGCGTTCCCCACCCGGTGGAAGCAGAGTAGGTGACAATCCTCCTGGGCATGTCGATCAGGAGGAACATAGGCGCGTAGGTGATGTTGAACCCTATGAAGGAGATCGCAAAGTGGAGCAGCCCAAGCTTCTCGCTGTACATCTTTCCGGTGATCTTCGGCAGCCAGTAGTACACCCCGGCGACAAGACCGAATATGGTCGCGCCTACCATCACGTAGTGGAAGTGCGCCACAACGAAGTATGACCCTCTGAAGACGACGTCGAGAACGAACGAAGAGAGGAAGACCCCGGATATCCCTCCTATGATGAAGAGGACGATTGCGCCGTAGGCCCAGAGCATCGGCGTGTTGAGCTTGACCCCGCCCAGGGTGGTGAGGATGAATGAAAGAACTATGATGTCGAACGGTATCGATATGATGATCGTTGTGACACTGAAGGTCGCCAGTTCTGCAAGGTTGATACCCGTGATGAACATGTGGTGCTGCCATACCAGCATGCTGAGAGGGATGACCATTAGCCCAGTGGCGAGAACGATCAGCCGCCTTCCTTCGAGGTCTCTGCCTGCGAAGACGGGCAGTATCTCGGCGATGGCGCCGAAAGCCGGGAGTAGGACTATGTACACTTCAGGGTGCCCGAAGAACCAGAACAGGTTGGTCCAGAGGATGGCACCCCCTGCCACCGACACGAAGATGACAGTGCCGAGAAGCCTGTCAGACATCAGCATGACCAGCGCGGCCAGCAGAGGCGGGAAGGCGAGGAGCATCAGGATGAGCGTGAATGTGGCGAACCACGTGAACATCGGAATCTTGGAGATCGTCATTCCAGGAGCGCGCTCGTGAGCTATGGTCACGAGGAAGTTTATGCTCCCGATGGTCACAGACGCGGCCAGCATCGCGAGGCCCAGGAAGACAAGCGAGATGCCTACGCCTGGAGAGTACACTGAGGTGTTCAACGGCTGGTAGACAGTCCACCCTCCGTTAGGCCCGCCCCCTGGCAGGAAGAGACCTCCTATCGCGAGGACCCCGCTGAAGAGGTACATCCAGTAGCTCACGGCGTTGAGCCTTGGGAAGGCAAGGTCAGGCGCTCCAATCTGGAGGGGGACGAAGTAGTTCATCAGCGCGATGCCAAGAGGGGAGAGGAACCAGAGTATCATCACCAGTCCGTGCATGGTCACGAACTCGTTGTACAGGGAGGCAGAGAGGACGGTGTTGCTTGGGACCGAGAGCTGCACGCGCATCAACTCGGCCAGCATTGCGCCTACGGCGCCGAAGAACATCGAAGTGATGAAGTAGAGAATCCCTATTTCCTTGTGGTTAGTAGTTGTGGTCCATCGATGTACGCTCCTGCGAAAATCGAAGGCCACAGCTAACCTCCCTTTGTCTGAAGCGACCCATACCAAGCGTTGAAGGTTGATGCGTTCACAGCGTAGAGCTCGGCTGTCATGAAAGCGTGCCCGACTCCGCATAGCTCCTTGCATATTATCGAGTACTGCGATGGAGTGGGGACCTCCAGCCAGAGCTGGTTGTATCTCCCGGGGATGGCGTCCTTGGCGACGTCGAGCTGTTGTATTGCGAAGGAATGAAACACGTCTTTAGAAGTTATATTCAGAACTATCGTCTCACCGACAGGTATGGTGAGGTTGCCCACCTGAGCGTAACCGTTCGGGTAGATGAACGTCCAGAAGAACTGCTGACCCACCACTTGGATGGTCATCGAATTCGCTGGGTCGGACGGCACAGTGACAAGGGATGTGGCGCTGAAAGTGTCTAGCTCGACCGTGGTGAGTATGCTTATGGTGATTAGCGTGAGGATCACGGCGCGAATCTTCTTCCTCCTTTCGAGAGACCTCTTGGGACCTACCTCCGCCTTCACCTTCGGCTTGGTGAAGACGCTGTAGGTGAGAACAGAGATTACGACTATGCCTACCAGCGTGCCAAGGACCAGATAGACGTCGAAAACCGAGGTCCAGATGGCTACCGTAGGAGGCGTGACCGCCATAAAAGTCGACCAAAGGCGTTAGGGAACTGCTCATAAGCTTTGCCTAAAAGATGCCGCAAAAATGGGCGGTTTAGGGTGGCAACGGCAACGAATTCAGGATAGGTTTTTTTAATGAGGATTAGGGAGTTTCCAGAGATGGACGAGCCGGGGGAAAAGAAGCAACCAACACCCACCGAAGGTGACCAGAACCAGGGGGTGGGGAGGCGCGATTTCCTGAGGATCGTGGTCACGGTCGGGGCGGTGGGCACCATAATCGGAGTCGCCGGGCTCTTTACTGAGTTTCTGACATACGTCCCGACGTCGAACGTGACACTTGCGTGGCCCAAATCCAAGGTAGCCAACATAAATGGCCTGCAGGACCTTAAGCCTGTCAACTTCTTCTATCCTCTTTCCGACGAACCGAATATCCTCGTGAAGCTTGGGGTGAAGGCGGAGAATGGCATCGGCCCGTCCGAGGACATAGTAGCCTTCAGCCTCATCTGTCAGCACCTGGGATGCATCTACGCGTTTGTCCCTGAAGGAGCCTCTCCCACTTGCAACTCCGCGTACAAGATGCCAGTCGACGGAGGATACTGCTGCTGCCACGGGAGCCACTACGATTTCACTAAAGAAGGAGCGGTCATAGGCGGTCCGGCTCCCAGACCGGTGCCGATGGTGCAGCTGGAACTGGACCAATCCACCGGAGACATCTATGCGACTTCGATGGGACCCCCCAGCATATTCGGCCATGACACGGGAGCGACCGCGCCGGCCCAGGTACTGTCGGCTGACATGACAGGGGGTAGCGTCATCACCAACACCGTTTCGATTACCTCAACGCAGTCCACGAGCGGCACCAGCACTGCCAGCGGGAGCTCTGGGGCGTAGGCATGGCGCCGAGCGTACGCAAGCTCGTGAGTAAAGCCGTAGGCAAGGTCAAACAGACGAGACAGACGCTGACCCCGGATAACCTGACCAAGTTCATCGACTCTAGGTTCGGCTTCACCAACACCATGCTGAGGCCGGCTCCGTCTTACAGCCTGAACCCATTCTACTGGCTCGGGGCCCTGGCGATAATGGCCTTCGGCATCCAGGTTGTGACAGGTTTCCTCATGCTCCTCTACTATGTTCCAACCCCCGCGCAGGCATACGCCAGCACCATACTGATCATGCAGTCGGTTCCCTTTGGGGAACTCATCGAAACGGTGCATCTGTACGGCGCATATGCGATGATCCTCCTGACCTTCCTTCACCTGATGCGCGGCTACTTCGCCTCAGCCCAAAAGAAGCCGAGGGAACTGATGTGGATCACAGGGATGATAATGGGCATAGTCACGCTTATGATGGGGCTCACTGGCTATCTCCTTCCGTGGACTGTTGTATCGAAGTCAGCCACAGATGTCTCGATCAGCATGATTGGACTGCTGCCTCCCCAGCTCGCCGGCATAGTGACCTACCTAGCCGCAGGCAACACTGGGAACACGGCTGAGCTGACCAGATTCTTCGACCTGCACGTCCTGATACTCCCAGCTGTGCTGATCCTTCTCTTCGCCGGCAAGATGTACATGTTCGAGATGCATGGAGCTTCCGAGCCTCCTACAGGGCTGAAAGGGGAAGTCACATATCATCAGTGGTTCCCTGGTGTGCTCTCGTACCTCATGATGATAGGCGCGGTCTTCTTCGGCCTCCTCCTCGCCGCGTCCGTGCTCTTCCCTCTTGCGCTCCCTCCAGAGTACTCCATCGCCGCGGCGGCCAGCTACACAGCCCGGCCGGATTGGTACTTCATCGCACTCTACCAGCTCCTGAAGTTGGGGATGTTCGCCGGGGTCCATGAGCCCGATGCGATGGCGTTCGTCACAGTCGGCCTCGTGCTCGCGGTCATCCTTCCATTCGTCGACAGGAACCAGAGGAAGAATCCGCTGCAAAGACCGGTCTACTCTACGGTAGGGCTGGTGTTCATAGTGGAGCTTGTCTGGCTCACTGTATGGGGATACCTCACCCCCGGCCAGGACATACCGATACCTCAGTCGATAGCCGGGCTGGCGATCCCAGCGCTGATAACCATAGGCGCAGTCTGGATCGTCTGGCGGAGGAGGCACGCACGGACGCCAAGTCTAGCGCCTCAGTCCACTGCCGCCCAGGGATCTGGCGGCTCCCTGATGAGGGTGATGAGGACCCCCTTCAAGGTCCCCGCCTTGACCGGGAGCTTCGTGGTACTTCTCCTCGTGGGGAGCATCGCATTCGCCTCTTTCGTAAACACGTTCAGCGCCATTCAGAGCGAGGCAGGGATCTTCCTTTTCAGTCTGGCGACGCTGGTGGGCAGCTTCGCATTTATGGCGCTCATCGTGAAGAGGCTCGTCAGAATCAACGAGAGAGCCAGGCAGGCATGACGACCGTCCGGCGTGACACGCGGACCCTCGCAGCGATTCCCCTCTCCGTGTACCTGGTGGTGGTGGGGATTTCGCTGTGGTTCTTCAACCCCATAACGCAGCAGAACCAGTTTGCTGCACTTTTCGCCTCTGAGTTGTTCACAGTAGCGATGATGTTCTATGTGTACCTGCATGAGGACTTCGACCGCTTGGCTGCACTCTGGTTCGGGGCGTGGTGGTTCGCAATCTGCGTTATGCTAAGTCTGGCATTCCTATAGCGGACTCCCACAGACCTGCGAATGCTCTATCGATGGTTTGGCTCTTCATCGGATACCTCAGACGGCTCTTCCCAAAAACCCCTTCATCTAGAGCAGCGTGAAAGACGAGCAATCAAGATATAGACTTTTGCGCCCGCCTGGATACCGTAGAGCTCATCGCAGTACATCGGCTTTCAATGCCTCGAAACTTTCGCGCCTGGGCTACCTCCCGTTACTTTCCAGACTTTGGCACCAAGACAGCGTCTGTTATCTCCAGGTGACCGGAGTCCCCCCTCCAGTGCCTGACTGCCGACCTCACCTCGACCTTCCGCGAGAATGGAGGGCAATCGAGGACGAAGGTCTCTCCCTCGCCCCCTTCGAGGCCCACGTGGAACCTGTACTTCTTGCCTAAATCGACCAGCTCGCTTATGGCGTCCTCGTCCAGCTCTCTCCCAAGCCAGCTCTGGTCCAGCCCCAGGGCCGACACGCTCACGACGATGACTGAGAAGCCGTCGCCCACGAGCTTCCGCAGGTGGGCCTCAGGGTCGACCCCCCAGAGAGGCGACAGGCACTTTAGGTCCACGGCCTCGCAGACCTTCTCGACCCTGGTCTTCTGGTAGACGCTGGCCAACGCCCCTGTGTAGACCCCCTCCAAGCTGAACCTCGCCTTGGCCTCCGTGATGGCCCTCTCGAGGTCTGCCAGCTCCTCCTCCTTCACCCCCTCGGTGCGGGTGGTGACCTGGGGGACACCCATAGCCTCCGCCTGCAGCGCGGTCCATCTCAGGTTGGGATAGTGGAACATGTACGACATCTCCGACCGGGGAAAGAGGGTCACTAAGCAGGCAAGCTCGTCTTTCTTCGAGGCCAGCCAGGCGGCGTAAGTTGAGTCCTTCCCTCCGGAGAAGAGCACGCCGACCTTCGTGCCAGACACCTCAGAGCTTTACGGCTTCGATGATGAGGTGCAGGGGGACCTCCTGGGCCCCCGGGCCGTCGAGGTCCCCGTCCTGCTGCTCCATGTCGACGAACTCCCTCGTGGGCTCCGGCTCCTCCAGGGCTGTTATCGCCATGCCCTTGGAGCGCAACACCCTGGCGTACCAGTTCAGTGGCCTGTGGTAGCTCACAGTATAGGCCCTGGTCCCGTCCCCTGTGTTCCAGGGTACCTTCTCGTGGAACAGCTCCCTGTATCCCCTGACCTTTCTGTAGACTGCCCGCGGCTCTCCCATCGCCTTCTCGGCGACCCATCCTGAATTCGACATCGTGTCGAAGCAGGGGTGACAGATGCTGGCTACGAGCCGCCCTCCTTTCTTCAGGACGCGGGCGGCCTCCCGCACGGCCCCCTCGGCGTCGGCCATGTCCATCAGGCTCATGTTCGCGAAGACGACGTCGAACCTGCCTCCGGGGACCCCTTTCAGCCTGGCGGCGTCGGCGCGGAGGTACTTCACGCCTGCGGAGCCATGCCTCCTGGCGTTCCGGATCATCCTGGGCGAAGCGTCGACGGCGGTCACGTCTGCGCCCTGGCGCGCTAGGCGGCGAGAGAGGTATCCGTTCCCGCAGCCAAGGTCGAGGACCCGCTTCCCAGAGCATTCCCCGAGGACCCCGAGCAGGCCAGGGTCGATGAGGGTCCTGTGCCAGAGGTCCCCTTCGTCTCCCTGCTTCCGGTCGTACCAGTCGGAGAGGTCGTTCCACCCGTTACAGCGATCGAGCTTGCCGGGCACATAGGGGCCTGACTCCAGTTCATCTAAAAAGTGCGTGAACCCTATTAAAGAACCGCAGAGGGCGGGCTTCCGTTTCATGCTAGACTCGCTGCGCGAAGGGCTTCAGGCGGCCGTCCGCAAGCTTGTGGGGGCCAACCTAGTCGACGAGAAGTCTGTGAAGGAGTTCGTCAGGGACCTCCAGAGGGCGCTGATCCAGACCGATGTCAACGTGAGGATAGCGCTTGAAGTAACCGAAAGGGTCCAAAAGAGGGCCCTAGAAGATAGACCGGCAGCCGGGGTGACGAAGAAGGACCAAATCGTATCCATACTGTACGAAGAGCTCGCCCGGCTCCTCGGCGGGGAGGGAGGGCTGCCCCTTAGCAAGGAGAGGACCAACGTCTTGGTGATGCTCGGGGTGCAGGGCTCAGGGAAGACCACTACGACAGCGAAGCTCGCGCGCCTGTATTCGAAACGAGGCTTCAGGGTCGGGGTCGTAGCCGCGGACACTTTCAGGCCGGGGGCCGTCGCCCAGTTGAAGACGCTCGCAGCCGCTACAGGGGTCGAGGTCTACAGCGACGAGAAGGAGAAGGACTCCGTGAAGATAGCGAAAGCGGGGAAGAAACAGCTCGAAGGCTCGAAGAACCTGATAATCATCGACACGGCTGGGAGACATAAGGAGGAGAAGGGGCTCCTCCAGGAGATGAAGGACGTGGTTGGCGGAGTAAGACCGGACGCCACGATCCTTGTAATCGACGGGACCATAGGGCAGCAGTGCTACAGCCAGGCCCTGGCGTTCCACCAGGCGGCGCCCGTGGGGGGAATCGTGGTCACGAAGCTGGACGGTGCTGCGAAAGGAGGAGGAGCCCTAGCTGCTGCGGCGGCCACGGGAGCGAAGGTACTCTTCATCGGGACAGGGGAGAGGATTGACGACCTCGAGGAGTTCGTGCCTACCAGGTTCGTAGGCAGGCTCCTCGGGATGGGCGACCTGAAGGCGCTCATGGACATGGTCAGGGAGTCCGAGGTGGTGGTGGACGAGAAGATGACCCAGCGGGTGATGTCTGGGAAGATGACGATGAATGACCTGTTGGTGCAGTTCGAACAGATGAAGAAATTTGGCTCGCTCAAGAAGATCCTAGAGCACATCCCTGGGTTCTCTGGTCAGGTCGACGCGAAAGAGCTCGACAAGGCAGAGGATAGGGTGAAGGTCTACAGGTCGATCATCCAGTCTATGACTGTTGACGAGAAGAACAACCCTGAGACCATCAACTCATCCAGGCTCAGGCGCATTGCGAAGGGGTCGGGGCGGAGCGAGAAGGACGTCAGAGAGCTCCTGAGCAGATACAAGCAGATGAAGGCCCTAGTGAAGACGAGCAAAGGGCGTGAAATGCGCCAGATGATGCGTCGTATGGGTGAAGGATAGGTGCCAGGAGAAGCCCCGGCATACAGGTTGTGCCAACTATGCTCTGAGAGGCAGAGCGCGGGGACCAAATCCTTCCAGGTGGTGCCTGGAAGGGATTGCTTTGTATGCGAAGGGACCTTGGACGATATCCCGAAGATGGCCGAAGCTGCTACGCGAAGGCTCCGGCCATATGAATTCAAGACCTTTGCCGTGGGGGTGACGCTCCCGGAGGGGGTGCAGGAGCGAGAGGATGAGCTCAGATCGATGCTCAGGCTGAAAGGATACGAGACGGTCAAATCCCAGATAGCAAGGTTGGTCGCTGGGAGAATCTCCGAGGCAACGCACAGGAGGGTGGACAAGGCCAACCCCGACGTCTCAGTCCTCGCCGACTTCGGAAGAAGGGAGACGATGGCCTCATCAAAGCCTGTGTTTTACTACGGGAGATACACGAAGCCGCCAGGGGTCGCCCAGAGGAGGACCCTCTGCGACGCATGTCGGGGGAGGGGGTGCACAGAGTGCAAGTGGACAGGGTTCAAGGTCGTCCCAAGCGTGGAAGGAGGGCTGAGGAAGAAGATAGGGAGACTAGTCGGGAGCGAGAAGATGATTTTCACGTGGCTTGGGAGCGAAGATGAGGACAGCAAGGTCTTCCCTCCTGGGAGACCCTTTGTAGTCGAAATCAAGGGTCCGAAGAAGAGAAGGCTCGTCGGAAAGTTCAGGTCGCGTGTTGGAGGCGGCCTTGTGAGCGTGTCTTCTGGAAGGATGCTCCCGTCCAAACCTGTCAGGATACCTTCGTTCCGCTTTGAGACGCGAATCAGGGCGACCGCGGCTTCCAGGGTTCCACCGGAAGGGATTTCGGACCTGCACGCCAGGTTCCACAAAACCGCCGTGACCTTCGATAGGCCCGGCAGCAGGCCGGCAATCAAGACGGTTTACCGGGTGAGGGCCAGGGCAAGGGGGAGGACGCTTCTGATAGATGCCGAGCTGGACGGAGGGCTCCCGGTGAAGCGGTTCGTGAACGGGGAGCTCGTCTCACCGTCGGTGTCGGAAGTCTTAAAAACTGAAGTCAGTTGCCGCAGTTTCGACATCTGTAGAGTCAGGGAGATAGGAGCATTCAGGTTTGCCGAAATCACATGGGATAAGGAGAAGAACTAGGTCTCTTCTGAGGTCTTCGGCCAAGAAGGGCCTGAGCAGCCTACTCGTAGAGTACTCTCCAAATGACAAAGTCGTGATCAAGATAGATCCCACACAGGTGAAGGGGATGCCCCACAGGCGGTTCAACGGCCTGGTGGGGACTGTGACTGAGGTTGGGAGGCGGGCGGTCACAGTGGATGTTAATGTAGGCGACAAGGTGAAGAAGCTCACCGCTAGGAAGGAGCACGTCGTGAAGATGGGGGGAAGCTGATGCCGGAGAAGGAGGAGAAGAGGCTGCTTTCGATTCCCGAGGCCAACCAAATCCTCGCGAAGATAGACATGGAAAAAGCTGATCAGATACAGAAGAGGACACTGGACTACACAACCAAATTCTCGAAGGCCGAAGCTGACTCTGCGAAGAAGCTAAGGAGGCAGCTGGAAGACGAAGCCGGGCTGAGCGAGGAGGAGGCCGTCGAATTGGTCAACATAGCGCCGAAGTCTGTGGAAGAACTGAGGACGTTCACCTCGGGGTGGAGGAAACTGCTCTCAACAGAGACCCTCGAGAAGATACTGAAGATACTCCACAAATCCTAGTCAGGACAGCGTTAAATAACAAGGCGGCTACATATGCCTGTCGAAGGAGCATGGGGGAGGACATCTTGTTCATCGTTCTTTGTAGCGCCGTGGAGTCCTCCACGCGATAGGGCGAACGAAAGAGAGGTGTAGCGCTGGGAGTTGATGCCAGCAGACAAGAAGTATGAGGAGTTCGCTTACGTGTTGGGCTTTATGCCGAGAGGGAAGTCGACCGTCATCAAAGGGAGGGAGGGCCCCATGGTGGAGGCAATAGGAGAAGAAAGGCTGACCCTGCTGGAACTCCTGGCCATTGAAAACAAGGACTTCGACACCGGAGAGAAGGTGAGGATAGGGAAGGAAGGCAGAGAAAAGATAGTCAGCGTCCTCGGAAAACTCACTTACGAAGAGCTCTCGCCGGAGGCCAAGGCCTCACTCCCGGTGGTGGTGGAGACCTTGGTGAAGGAGAACGAGAAAAAATATGTCGCCTACTTCAATGACCTGCAGCCGCTTACGCCGCGGCTCCATGGGCTAGAACTCATTCCGGGTATCGGCAAGACGTTCATGAAGGAGATAGTCGAGATGAGGGAGAGACAGCCGTTCATTACCTTCGACGACGTCCAGACAAGGGTGGGGCTGAGGGATCCCGCCAAGATGATAGCGAAGAGGATCGTCGAGGAGCTGGCAGGGGACTCCAGAATCAGCGTCTTCGTCAAAAAGTAGGTTACATACTCTGCATACTTTCTCCGCTGCTAGGTCCAGAATGATGGGCTCTCTCACGCACGCACATGGGGGCAGAGGCATGCAAGCACAGACACTCGTGCCAACAATCAGAACACAAACCGATTAGAGACGCGAAAGCGCTGGCGGGGGGTACCCTGTGTTCCGGTTAATCTTCGTAATCTTTCCCGTCTTATCAATCCCCAAGTAATCCACAGCCTTCTGCTTTGCCCTTTCCTCGACCCATTTGCTCGGTGCGACGAAGTCTTAAGAATCACCCGGTATTGCACGCCATGGGGTTGGTACGGAGGTCCGCCGTGTCCCGGGCTTGGGCGCTCCTGGTTGTTGGTCTTCTAGCTGTCGGGGTGGCAGCTACCGTCGTGTTGTACGCCTTCCAGGCAACTCAGGCCAGCCAGACGAGCCCCTACGCTCACATCGGGAGGGCGACCATTGCTCTCGTCGCTCCCGACTCTGTCCTAGCAGCCGACCCCGGCTTCCCGAAGCTCGCGGAAAAGTACTACAGGTTCGTCTACGCCGACGCCGCAAACTTCTCGGCCGTCGAGTCCGCCTCCTTCATGGCCATCGCCCTGACCACGCCCCCCTCCGCAGCCTACAGGAGCATCGCGAGCCCCTACCTGAACGGCTCCAGGCTCGCCTACGCCCTCAAGACGGGCGGTTCCATCTATTCGTACCGCGGTGTCGGGAGGCGCAACCAGACTGTCTTCGTTCTCGCTGGATACTCAAGGTCAGGCCTCTCGGCGGCGCTGAACGCCTTCTTCGTAAGGCGCCCGGTCGCTCTCCCGCGGGAGTCTTTAGTCAATGTGACGCTTGTCAATGGGACCATCTCCGACCCGGTGCTGGAGGCGAACTACGGGGGCTACTTGCTCGACCCATCCGACCCGTACTTCAACTCGTCCTCCGCATACTCATACTACCTGAACTTCGCCAGCGTCTTCTACCAGGCTCCGTGGGAGATTGAGATCGAGCACGGCGGCACTAAGGTGACGGAGGAGTACACCTTTTCATGGAACGGCTCGGGGTTCCAGCTCCCGCACGGCTCTCAGCTCTGTTTCGACTTCGCGCGCCCTTCTATCTGCTGGGGGATCTACTCCGCTGTCCCGATATTCAGCTTCGCCCAGGGGGTCACGCAGCAGCCTAAGATTGAGCTCGATACCCAGGATTGCTCCGTGCTATTCTATCACTGCATAGGGAACAAGGGTACGGTGCTCTCCGGCTACAGCACGACCTACGGCCCTGGCTACCTTGCAGGAGAGAGGTTCTACGCCCAGCTGCTGCAGCAGTACAACGTTCCCACCAACCTGACCACGATCAAGCAGCTGCTCGAAGCAGGAGTAGTTACCTACTCGACGGCTCTCCCGAGCGAGTCAGCCTGCAGCTACTCGAGTTGTTCTTCGCTGATAGACTTCCCGATTGGGATCTACCCGCTGGTCACCGCCTACTCTAACATCGAGGGCCTCGACGCCACCTTCGGCTCCCGTTACAACTATACGGCCCTCTTCGAGCCACTCACCCTCAGCACCCCTGCGCTGTACACGAACAAGACAGGCACCTACGCCTTCGTGCAGTGGGTCGTCAACTCCCAGGTCGGTAACGATACCCACCAGCAGACCTTCGACTCGGCGAACTCAACCCTCGAGATAGTTGGGCCCACCCAAGCAGAGGCGGTCTACACACCGTATAACCCCCCGAAGCCCGGACTCCTGACAGGAAAGGTCGAGTTCTACCATACCTA
>JAFMAI010000013.1 GCA_029785085.1 Nitrososphaerota archaeon
AGCTGTTCCCAGGGTACTTCCTGGAGGCGATGGCCCCCCTCAGGTACCGGACTGGTCCGGACCGCTTGGGTTAGGCAACCATGACCTCACCACGGGCCATGGTAGGGGTCGACATCCCCTGAGGCGGCACCTTCCTATCCCTGTGCTCCCCTTTGTCACAACCGTCAGCTTCGCCACGGCGTCGTTGCCCGCCGGCGCTCCCTTCCATAGCTCCCCTTCACTCTGGGCAACCAATGTCAACAATGGGCCGCTCGTTGGAGGCGCAGGCTCTGGCCTCGCTCATGGCCACTACTTCCATCAACTTTGTAAGATAGGGCGTTGTATCTTCGCTGTCTGTTAAGTGGGGCGCGCCCTTTTCTGTGGCGGGGGAAGACTGAACTCAACCCGAGTCACCTAAGGGATGGTCCTCCTTCCCCGGTTCACTTTCGGCGCTGCCTCCCACTGCGCATGGGTTCGCAGCCAGCCTTCGCTTATACGCGTGGCCGCCTTCGATGACCCCATGAAGTCGAAGGTCACTGCGGCGGAGCTGGCAGAGATAGCCGGAGTCACAACCGGCCTGGTGCTAGAGTACGCAAAAGAGCTCCGAAGGCTCTTGCCGGAGGACGATGTGCCCAGTTGAATGCAAAGGTCTGCGCATCGCCTCACACATGGTGACGCTGTAAACCGTCTGCCACGACGCAGTGATGCGGCCCCCTTGAAACCGGCGCCGTGCCCCAGCTCGTCATTCACAGGTCCCCATGGCGGCGCCCGCAATGCTGCAGACCGCTCACCTGGACTGGCATATCCTCAATCACGTCCCAGGCGCTGAGTGAGTGCGCGATCTGGAGCTCCATCGCTCCTATCCCTCGAGCGCGGCAGTCTCTATCGCTCGTAGGTCCATACGAGGCGCGCTGCATCCGGGGCCCTCGCGGAAGGAGCCAGGGCACGCACGGGGGGTCGCCTTCCACTCATTGAACAAGCGCATCGATCAGGCAACTGTTACATACCAAAGCGGCGCCCACTTTCTGATTGGACCCGTTCTGGGTTGGGTTATGGGTGCGGGAGAAGGAATTCATGCGCTCCATCAGGCCAGAGTTTCGCCACGGCACCGGCCTTGTAGGAGTCGCCACGCTCTCGGGCCAGTTCTATTGCGAGTACAAGGTAGAGAACGAATTCGCCCTCGGAGAGGTCCCCTCTGAAGCGAAGGAAGCGGGGACAGAGCTCCACGACGAGCTAATGCCAACCGAAGAAATCGCCCCGGAAGACTTCGCAAGACTCGTGAGTAGGAAGGGACCCAACTATGCCGTCCTGGGCCTCTGGGGCGTAATCGGCGGTCTGCGGCTGGTCGGAGTGCCCGACCATATGATCTGGTCGCAGGGGAGGCCCACATGGCTGGTGGAACTCAAGACGACGAGGGGAGATCCGATTCCGCTGTGGCGCGACCAGGAAATCCAGGCAAGGGTCTATGGCCTCCTGCTAGACAGCATGGGGTTCGACTGTTCGAACCTGAGGCTGGCTGTGGTAAGGCTGAGGTCCGGGGCGCTGGACGACGGAGAGAAGAGGGATTGGACCGCGAAGGTGTCGAGAGCCCTGATAGACGGAACGATAGACGAACTCGAACGGGAGCATCGGGGTTCGATGAAGATTCACATACTCCGGCACGAGAGGAACGTTGCCGAAGCAGCAGTGGCAGCAAAACGAGGCTATTGGACAGGGGAGAGGGAGCCAACATCGAGCGAGAGCATTGCGAAGTGCAGGGCATGCGAGTACAACAAGGTCTGCGTGAAATCCCTGACTAGGTCCAAGCGGTAGGGGTGCCACCCAGTTTGTCGCGCCATGAGGGTGGTTGAGGCCTCGAATGGGAGGCCGAGCTCTGCCAGCGCTCGATTCCACCCGAGCGAAGGAGCTCCGAGCCAAGGCAGCCATTCTCGAACCTCCGAGAGACCGCTCCCAACGAGAAAATGACCCGATTACTGCGGTGCGGCTCTCTTTCGTGACTGAGCGGCCATAGGCTGCCTGGAAGATGTAACCGTTCTCACCATGGAAGTATGTATGTCCAGGACTGTCGATGTCTAAACGGACCGGTCTAGCTCCCACGGCGCCACCCTGATCCCTGGTGCCCGCACGAGGAGTTCAAGGCGTGCGAGCCTCCCTGACGGAGGTAGCGGGACCGCCACAGAGGTGATGATGTTCCTCGCACCAAGAAAGCAACTCTGCCCAGCCGATTCCTGTTCGCCTGGGTAACCTGCCCGCGGTCTGGAATCATCTCCGCCAATGGCCCCACGTGCCAGGCGAACCTGTTGGCCTCCCGGCGTCCCGGCTTCTTCTGGATTCTGACTGCAGCCGCATCGCCTGATTCGATATCCAGCGCTGTCCACGCAGTCATTTTTCCTTCTGCCTCTGCATCGACCTCCTCTTCAAGAGCTCCGTCGCGATGCCACGATTGCGGCTGAGCTCATCGGCGGCTATGCAGAGTATGTAGCCTGGCTCTTTGAGGAGGGTTTCTGACGAAGTCCCGACATCCTTCCCTCCTACGACCGCCATATGGATATTGTTAGGGGCTTGCTCCTGCGCGCGCAGCAGGGAAAGTATGGCTCAGTCGCGCGTCTGGTGCAGAAAACTCATCTGCGAGATGGCTGGCCAATCGAGGCATGTCGCCGCTCAAGGCGCCCGCCGGTTGCAACATAGCCAAGGGTTGCAGATCTCGCTTCCTGAGCTCCCTTCGCTCATCGCAACCATCGCCGTGGCTCGAAGCGGGCAACCCTACCTCCGCCTTAGCTAGCCCCCTAGTTCAGTTGATTTAGATGCACGCCTGCTGTTGCTACCTGCCCTGTCTTAGGCTCGCATAGGCCAGGATGTACCCCTCCTGCGTTGGCTTGTAGAACTTCTGTCTGCTCACGGCTTCGGCGCACTCGACCAGACCTTCGCGTCGCAGCCTGCTCAGTTCCCTGCTGACTGAGCTGAGATGCTTGTGTTCCAAGGACGCGAGCTCGGTGGGTGTGAGTGGCCTGACAATCAAGTGATGCAGCAAGCTCAGCCAGAACGGCCTGCCGACTGATCCCCCATCAACTAGGGCCATTTCTCCCCCTCAAGAAGGGCCGTAGACGCCCTATAGCCTTTACGCCGTCATCTGACTGCACGTAGCTGGGGGGTCTGCCCAGGACGAGGCCCCCATGGAGCGCCTGCAACACCAACACGAAGCGCCTAGGACACGGCCGAAGCCTGATGCATGGAGTCCAGACCCCCCTATACGGGATGTCCATGTCAAGGAACTGGATGGGTATCTGGGATTCCATATCAACTCGTCCGGGACGAAATCCTCCGAGAGGTCCAAAACCGACTCCACCGAAGGCGATATCACCAACCTCAGGAACGGAGAGGGCGGCCGGAGGTCGGTCCGAACTGTCACCGGTGCAAGTTCAAAGAGCCTGGCATCGTCCCGGGGAATCGTTCGACCACCTGGCACTCGTGGTGGACGACCCAGGCGAAGAGCGGGAATCCTCGCAGGGGGATGATGTCCTCCAACATCGCAGGTAAGGACAGAGACGAAAATGTGGACAGGCATCAAGGATTTCGACGGACTCTGCGTCGGGCCATTCGCGTAGGCTGCCGGCTAGGTTATCAGCCTTCCCCTTGCCAACACCGCTCTCCCGGAGGCGCGAAGTGAGCCGCTCTTCACCTGTCCTCTGAACCCGAAGCCTCCGATGGTTATCGACCCTCCAACGAACCTGTCTTGACCCATTCCATAGGGCATCTCCGGATTCAGTCCGACGAGCACTACCTTCAGTCGCCTCTGGTCTGGGGAGACCGAGTCAAGCATCCGCCCCACCGTCGCCCGAGAGGGCGACTCCCAGGACTCCACCTTCCCATCCTTGAACACTAGCTTGATCAGTGGGATAACACCATGTTCGGTGAGCGTGTCGGTCATGACGACGCTCCCGTTGGCGCTTCCTGGGTCCACTTCTTTGCTCACAAAGCCAGGAGGCATGTATGTCATGTTGTTCCCTGCCTTCTTGTCACTCTCGTCGACCAGCCCGTCCTCAATCCCGATTTCCCCCTTCAAAGTGAAGGTAAGAGTGGCCTTCCCGGTGGTCAATTCCGCGTCTGCCCCGTCGGCGAAGTTGGGGGCAATCTTCTCCGCTGAATTGGAAATCTTGCGAAGATCTACAAGCGAAGCCTTGAGCTGTGCCCTGACAACTTCACGAACACTCTTCCCCAGCAGCCTGGCCACGTCCTCGCCCACATAGCCGAAAGAGAGCCTTGCCCCCCTCAATCCAGACTTTTCGGCTGCCTCGTACCACGAGGAGTTGTACCGCGTAGACTGAGCTTTCTCCTCGGGTTTCAGCGTCCTGGAGTAGGGCCCGATGGCCTGGCCGGGGATGAATACGTAAGCATCTGTCCCTGATAGGACCCCATACTCGTTTCGCCCCATCGACCCCACGACATCGGCTGGCGCTCGCCTGACTCCTTCGACATACGCTGCCTCGTCCTCATATATCGTCAAGGCCGTGCACCCCATGGCCCTCGCCTCTGCTACGACCCGCCGCGCGAACTGGACTCCGTTGTCCCAGGTCTCTACTGTGACGGACTCGCCTTGCCTCACTTGCAGGGTCTCTGCAAGCACCTTTTTCGCGACTCTCTTGTACAGTGAATCGAGACTGTCAGTTGGCATGGCAGGTCTTCAGGAGCGCCCCTATTTAGGGGCGGCTCTTGGCAAGGGGACCGCTCGCCAGGAGGTCCTCAACCAAGCCCTTCGTAAAGGTGACCCCTCTGGCGCTCCCAGTCAAGACATGCTCGAACTTCCCGTCGCGGCGCTCTAGGAACACCTGTGGTATGACGTAGTCTGATGACCAATCTCCATACTTTTCGACGAGGTCGTCGGCGAACTTCACTTCATCCGTGTCGATGTCATGTAAGAGGCACGGGATACCTAGCTCTCCGGCCCTCCTCTCCAGCGGCTCGACCGTCGTTGGGACACAGTGGGGACACCACTTCGCATAGACAATGTGGATGGCCCTCGGCCTTTCCATTGATTCGACGTCGACAGCCCTGATATTAATCAATCGCTGACCGGCACTAGTAAACCCAAGCTTGGAGGCGACCTTTCACGAGCGCCTTCAGGGCAGTCTCCACTTCTCCTAGGCTCCCGAGCTCTTGTGTCCGAATCCTCCTCCCCGGGGCCCCTCTCTTGCCGAACGAATAGGTCATCACGGTGTATTTGGGCCCGAAGCGGGTGACGAACGCATAGACCTTTTTTCCGTCAGCTTCTCCAATCAACCTGACCCCTGCGTCCTGGTCTAAGACCCCGAGCCTCATCATGAGGGCCGGGAAGGAGACCACCTTGTCCTCGTAGAACATCCCTGGGTGCGCCTCACCTCCAGTTCAAAAACTAATACCCAGGCAAACTCGGACGCATGGTCTCGCTTTGAAGAAACTCGTCCTCTATGACACCATGAGCGGGAAGAAGAAGCCCTTTCGCCCTCGCAACCCCCCGGTGGTATCCATGTTCGTCTGCGGCCCCACAGTCCAATCCGAGCTCCACCTGGGGCATGCGAGGACCTACATCTTCTTCGACGCCCTAGCGCGGTACCTTCGCCACCTTGGGTACGATGTCTTCTACCTGATGAACATAACCGACGTCGACGAAAGGATCAGCCAGGCCGCTGCTGGAAGAGGAGAGGACCCACTCAAGCATGCACGTAGGATGGCCTCCTCGATGATGAGGGACCTGGAGAGCCTGAACATACGCTCAATCTCTCGCTTCGAGCCGGTGTCAGGTCACGTCGACGAGGCGATAAGACAGGTCAAGGTCCTGCTTGAGAAGGGGTTCGCTTACGAGGCAGACGGCTGGGTCTATTTCGACACCACCAAATTCAGGCGCTGGGGGCGCCTCTCTCACCAGTCGAAGAAAGACCTGTCGCTCAGACCGCTCGAGCTCTCACCGAGAAAGAGGAGTCTCAACGACTTCGCTCTTTGGCGCCCGGAGGTCCTCGTCGACGGTCTCTGGCTGAGCCCCTGGGGGGTCGGGTCCCCCGGATGGCACATACAGGACACGGCTGTCACCATACCTATCCTGGGCGCTCAGTATGACATCCACGGTGGGGCGTACGAGCTTGTCTATCCTCACCACGAAGCCGAGATAGCCGAAGCCGAGTCAGTCACAGGCGCCAAGCCCTTGGTCAGGCACTGGGTGCACACCAACCTCGTGAAGTCCGAGGGGCTTAAGATGTCGAAATCTTTGGGAAACGTGGTCACTGTAAGAGAAGCGCTCAGGACATCCAGCCCTGACGAGATCAGGCTAGCATCCCTTTCCATCCACTACCGGAAGGAGACCGACCTCTCTGGCCTCGCCTCTGCGAAGCGCAGGCTCCGTGGCATGAAGAATGCGGCAAGACGGTTCACAGATAGGGCTGTCCCGGCAGGCCTGCCTCTGACCCTGTTTGAGCGCGCCCTGAACGACGACTTCGATACCCCGAGGGCACTAGCTTGGGCTGAGGAAGCTCTGAGGTCGGCTGCGAAGGAAGCGGACCAAGACAAAGCCGCAGCCGTAGCCCTACCTGCGATAGAAGGGATGAAGATACTCGGCGTGGACCTGCTTGAAGGCGCCTGACAGAAGAAGCGCCGAGCTGAACGAGCTCGGATGGTGGTCTAGGTGGGCCAAACTTCGTTGGCACGGCGACGGCTACCTCCTGACATCAGACGGGTTGGCGGAACCATTCTTCAACCGTGCTGGGGCCATCACTTGCGCGGGAGCGAAGAGGACAGCAGTCTGGGCGGAGCGCGAACTCTCCCGCCGAGGGGTGAATCCCACATTTCTGGGGTACGAGGACTGCGATGCCACTTCTTACCTCATCGCCTCAGGCTATCGACGCGTGGATGCCATGACGGTCCTCTTTTCAACTGGTTCAACTTGGAAGGGTGGTGGCAGGTGGAAGGTGGAGCCCTCGAGTTCCGCCCAGGAGTGGACATCCGCCTATCTCAGGTCATTTTACGGTAACGAAGGGCTGACAGAAGTCGTGACACCCATTGTCGCTTCCTTGTCGCGGTCTCCGGCAGCCACGCTTCTGGAGTCGAGGGTAGACTGCGAAGTCGCGGGTGTCCTAGCCATTTTCAGGACAAGGGGGATTGCAGGGATTTATTGCGTGGGTACGACTCCCGAGCACCGGAGGGAAGGGGTCGCGACCAGCCTGCTGGCGAAGGCCAGGGAAACTGCGGGCTCCGAGGGAAGGGCGCTCGTGCTGCAGACCCTGATATCGGATGGCGTCCTGCAGTTCTACCTGGACCGGGGCTTCCAGCCATCGCACACCAAGGCCGTCCTGGAAAAAAGACTCAAATGACCACTGGAGAGAAGTTTCCTGACTTGGACCTAGGAGTCAACATAAAACGGGGGACGAAGGTAGGCCTCCATCCGTTCACCAGCGTCTTCGAAGGCTTCGAGAAGCTCGGAGCAGTCAGGGGCATCTTCGGGAAGGACACGGACGAAGTGCTGAAGGATCTCTCGGTAGAGGTGTCGAGGCGACGAGGCTACATGAGGATAAACGACCACGAAGTGTCCATCATGGTCTGCTCGAACTATCTTAAGGAGGGGAGAGAGGTCGATGTCTATCTGGACGTGATACACGAGCTGGTGCATGTCCGGCAGCGCAGAGCGGGGATGGAGCTCTGGGATAGACGATACGAATACATCGACAGGCCTACAGAGATCGAGGCCTACAAGGTCGCGGTGAAGGAAGCGCGCAGGTTGGGGATGGACGAAGAAGAAGTGGCTCGGTACCTGAAAGTCGAGTGGATCTCCGAAGGGGCCTTCCAGCGCTTTCTAAGGAATGTCGGCGTGAAGGCGCCTAGGCAAGGGGCGTAACCCGAGCCAGAACCGCTGGCGCTCCCTCTGAGGGGCTTCCCTGCTCTCGGAGTGCGGACCGCCAAGCCAGACGGAAGAACCTCAGGAGTTACCAAATCACCGTGTCTTCTGTGTCACACGACAGAAGCCTGGCGACGCCGTCTCCAGACGGCGGAGGGCTAACTCTGTGCCCTCTGGCTCCATCTCTCCGGCTGGTGTAGCCGTTTGGATGGGCCCTCCCCGCTCGCCCGCTGGACGCTTCGATAGGTAGGGCTCCTTGCGGAGCGTGGCTTGACCCCATCTCTGAGGTGTCAGCGGGTGGCGCTGTGAGCAACTCTGTCATCACCCCTCCTCCATTGCCATCCCCGCCGCTCTTCCATTCCACAGGTTCGTGGCAGGGCGAAGTCAGGACTCGGGGCTGATGACCGTAATATCTGACGCAGCGGTCCCACATCGCCTTTTCCTTCCTCTCCCAGGAAGGCAATCGAACGCTGGAGCCTCCCCGTATCCCATCGCCCTCCTCGCCAAGACAGACGCAGCGAGCTGGAGCCTGTTGAAGCCCCCGAACCTCCTCCCGCACCTCGTTAGCGCGGTCTTGCTGGAATAGGCAGGGTCCTCCTCCACGGAGAGCATCCTCGTCTTCAGCGCGCGGAGCTCTATCGTCCGGAGCATCTCCCTCTTCATGAAGTGGGAGAGCTTGAAGTTCGTCCGAGGAGAGCGGTCGTAAGCGCCCTTGTGCCTCAACAACTCCACCGCGCCCGCGCTCCTTCCCTCCCTGAGGAGGCTGTATGCGGTCCTTTCCATGGAGCAGAACGTCCTGCAGATCGCGTCGACCCTCTGGCCGCGCCCTTCCACGAACGCTCGGAGGGCGTACTGCATGCAGACTGAACGGTCTCAGGCTATCTAATCCGCGATGAGCCTTCCTTGGTGATGCAGAAGATGCCGATCCCAGGCAGCCGCTTGAAGGACTATCCGGCAAGGAGCGAGAAGAGTCTTTCCTTCCATTTCCCACTCCTATCCATCATCTTCGCCTCGAATACCTCTCTTCCTCCAACTGTAACGACAGGAACCCTGAGGAGATACCTGATCTGGAGACCTGGGTCCCTGTCAACGTCCATGATTGTCATGTTCCCCACTATGCCCAATGAACATGCTTCGGCCTCAACGGCATCGCAGAGATGGCATCCTTCCTTCCGGTAGAGCACCACGGTCTGGGAACGACGCCACCCCCTCCGGTCCGTGGCGTCGGGCTCGTCTTCCAAGTCCATTCCGTTCTCCCGATCACACGAACCTGCCGCACTTCATCACGCGGACCACCCTCTCAGGTGCCAGTGCCTGTATGTCTGCTTCAGGGTCCCCTCTGACTACGACCATGTCTGCCCTGTACCCTTCCCTCAGCACCCCTGCATTCTCAAGCCCGAGGCAGTCAGCAGCCCTGGACGTAGCCGCCACAAGCGCCTCTCTGTTCCCTAGAAACTTCGCCTCCTCCGCTATCTCCTCATAGTTGCGCCCATGCTGCCTGGCCCCGTCCCCGACTATGTCCGAGCCCATCACCACCTCAGTCCCCTTCTCTTTGGCGACCAGCATGTCCTCCGAGAGGTGCCGCTTCACCATTTCATTGTGTCGGTTCTTGTATGCGGGGTTAGCATACGTCACCAACGTAGGGACATAACGAACCCCCTTCCTCTTCATCTCAGATGCGAGCCGAGGGGTGAGGCCCAGCCCATGCTCGACAGAGTCTACTCCGCAACCGACTGCCCTCTCTATGGCTTCCTCTCCATAGGCATGGGCTGCGACCTTGAGCCCCAGGCGCCTCGACTCATCGACTATAGCCCTCGTCTCCTCGACGGTGAAGTTCGGCTTGACCCCCGTCCCACGAGAGAACGCCCCGGACGCGTAGAACTTCACTACCTTTCCTCCGTCCCTGGCCACCTTCCTCACCGCCTTTCTGCACTCCCAGGGGCCGTCGCAGAAATACGTGTACGACGCCAGTTGCTGCGCGACCTCCAGCTGGAACCCCGGCGGGTCGTCATCCCCTCCTGTCTGGGCTAGTGCCCTGGCGCATGACACCACCTCTGGCCCTTCGATAGCTCCCTCCGCAACAGCTTGGGCGAGGTGGACTCCCCCTTTTGTCCCCAGCTCACGGACGGCTGTGAAGCCTGCGCGGAGCAACTTCCGCATGTCTCCCGCGCCTCGGAGTACCGCAAGGGTGTCTGGGACCGACGCCCATTCGTTCACCCCTTCGCCCCTCGAGGAGTAGAAGTGAACATGCGCGTCGATGAGGCCCGGGAGTATGGTCCCTCCTTCTACGGTGACCTTCTTTGAGCCTCTGGGCTCCTCCACTGAACCCCTCTCCCCGAATCCGAGTATGGTCCCGCTCCCGCTGTCAACCCTGACAACAACGTCTTCATGGAACCTCATCCCATCGAAAGCCTTGCCTCTGAGTATGAAGGTCGCCAATTGCGGTCGTCAGACTCCTACGGGTGGTCGCCAATAACATCTCCGCTCCTATCCATCTCTCGCATCGAGCGGTACGCTGGTCTCGGATATGGCTGAAACTTCCACTCCTCCAGCCTGCAACGCCATCATAAGATGTTCAATCATCTTCTGCTGCGCCAGGAGCAGGGCCATGAAGAACGGCTCGGTGGCGAAGGTCTTGCCGGATCTCTCTACGGCGTCCCCGAATCGCTCTCTGACCTCCTGGACCATCCTGTCCCATGCCTCCATGTCGTCTCTGCGGAGGGCGTAACGGAACCCCTCCCACGCCTCGATTTCAACGTCGAGCTTGCCTCCTCTGGCACCCATGGGCCTGAGGCGCCACTGGAAGGATTTGAGGCGAGCGCCAGCCTTCTGCCAGGCCGAAGAGGGGAGTCTGAAAGTGTCTCTCTCACTCGGGATTGAGCCAGATGATGTTTCCATCTGGATCCTCGAACTGGGCATACATCCCCCAGCCGTCGTCCTTAGGCGGGTGCGGGAACTTCACACCCTTCCTCTTGAGCTCCTCGTAAGTCTTGTTCAGGTCGTCAGTCGCCAGCGCGATGCCTGTGTTGCCCTTCTCGGGCTCATCGCTCTCGCAAAGGTGAAGCATCGTCTTCGACCCTCTGGGCGCGACCGTAATCCAGTGCCCTTCTGTGGACCTAGGCTCCATGCCCAGTACCTCGGTATACCACCGGAGGGCCTTCTTCGAGTCCGAGACTACCACAGCTACGTCTACGATTTGATTAATCACGGAACTCCCTGCCATCCCCAGCAAGATAAACATGCTTCTGAGATGCGCCTGGCAGGGAACCTCTTAATGGCGACCCTTCACTTAGGTCGCCAGGATGCGATACGAGGCGTCGGTGGTAGTGAAGGCGGCGCGCGAGAAGGTCTACTCCGCCTACACCGACTTCGATGCCGCTCCAAAGTGGTCCACACAGGCGAAAGCGGTGGAAGTTTCAACTGCCGGGGACCTGGTGCGCCTTCAGACCACGAACAGGAGCGGCCAGAAGACAACAAGGGAGATGAAGCTCTTCCCGCCAGATAGGGTGGAGTCGGAGTGGGATACAAGGTTTACGAAGGTGAACAGCGTCGTAAAGTTCGAGGACCACTCTGGTGGGACCAGAGTCGCAGCAACGCTCGATATCAGGTTCAAGGGGCTCTGGGGGTGGATACTGAGGACGCAGGGAAAGACCGAGGCCGAGGCCTCGGCAATCCAAGAACTCAGTTCGTTCGCGAGATATGTCGAGGCTCTCTGAGCACAAGCCCTGCATCCACCGACCACCGGGATGCTACCCTCGCGGGTGCCACGCCGCCGGGACTTGGGCCCTCGTCACTCGATTCTTTCCCGAAGCCACGAGCCTCGGTTCGAACCGGGGCGCCTGGTGGTGCGCCTGTGTGGCAAATCGTCCCGACAGCTTTTTATCTCGAACGCCTCATTGAGGCAGAGTTAGGGTTGCTAAGACACATGTCTAGGGAAATCGGCAGGGACCTGGGCACGAATTCGAGGCAATTCTTCGAACTGATGCTGCCCCCAGCAGACGTGTTCGAAGACGGGTCGGACCTGGTGATAGTGGTAGATCTCCCCGGGTTCCGGAAGGAAGAGATCAAGACGAGGCTCAACGAATCCGCATTCACCGTTCACGCCAAGAGAGAGGTCGAAGAAAGGGACGGTATCTCTTATATGGCACAGCGGCCGCTCCGACTCAGCAAGCGGATCCCGCTCCCTGTCAAGGTGGAAGCCGGGGACGAAGAGATCGCGGGGAAGTACGAGGACGGGGTGCTCACTGTACGAATCCCCATCAGGGGAGTCGGCAGAGTAGTGATACAGTAAACACGCGCTTTACTTCCGCGAAGCCAAGGCTGCTGCCGCGAGCAGTAACAGAGACGTGGCAAAGCCTGCCTTCCCTAGCATCGTCCCGAAGTAAAAGGCAGAGGCGACCAGGCCGCTGACGCCGAGCCCTGCTAAGGCGCCTGATAGGAACCTGCCGCTCCCTCCAGGCGGAATGCTCCTCGATTTGTAGTCTTCCAGGACGCTCTTCAGAAGTGGGGCAACCTCTAGGGCCGCCTCTAGCCCTGACCTCAGTTTGGCAATCTCGTCTATGACGTCCCTCTTGTAGGCCTCATTCACCAGGCCTTCGTCTTGGAGAAGCCCACCGAGCATGCGCACGAAGCGGAAGTCGGGGTCCAGTTTGATGCAGACGCCCTCTAGTATGGACGACATGCGCATATACAGCACCAGGTTCCTCGGCAGCCTGAAAGGGAACTGGTAAATCGTCCTGTTGGCAACTTCCATGAGCGCTTTCACCTCTGTCTCCTCAACATTCTTCCCATGCATGTCTGCAATGGCGAGCTCGATACCCCGGCGGACCACCATCCTGTTGGCCATCGGGTCAAGAATCCCCAGACGCAGCATCATGTCGACCACTCTGTCAGGGTCCCCTTCCAGTAGCGCAAGGTAGAACCGTATCAGATTGGTGCGGGTCTCCTCATCCAGTGTCCCAGTCATTCCGTAGTCGTAGAGGATGATCTTCCCTTCGCGAGTAACCGAGATGTTCCCAGGATGGGGGTCGGCATGGAATATCTCGTCCCCGAGCAGCATAGACAGGAACACCCTGGCCACCTTCCTCGCGAGTCGCTTCCTGTCGATGCCTGCCGCGTCCAGCGCATCCACATCACCTATCTTGATTCCAGTCACCCTTTTCATGACCAGGATGCTCCCTGAAGACAGTTCGCTGAACACCTCGGGGACTATCACCCCCCTATCACCGCGGAGGTTGCGCTTGATCGCCTTGAGGTGTTCCGCCTCCTTTTTGTAGTCCATCTCCTCCATAATCGTCAGCGAGAACTGATCCACGATAGACTCTGCGCTGGTCCTTAGCCCGCGGTCGATGAACCGTCCAACCAGGGGGACGAGGCGCCTGAGCACCTTGATGTCGACAGACACCTCCTCACCTATGCCAGGTCGATTCACCTTGACTACCACTTCAGCTCCCCTGTACCTCGCCTGGTATACCTGGCCAAGGCTCGCCCCAGAAATCGCCGACTGATCGAACGAGTCAAACGCCATTTCGATTGGTCCTATGCTGGACTCGATCGCCGGCTTGACCTGTTCAAAGGGGGCAGATGGTACATCATCCTGCAACCGGGCGAACTCTTCAACGTACGGCTCTGGAAGGACGTCAGGCCGCACTGAAAGTAGCTGCCCCAACTTGACGAAGGCTGGGCCAAGCTCTATGAACGCCTCGACGGCCTTTCTGCCGTGATCCCTGTACTTCTCCGGGTCGGCAATCTTTCCTTTGGCCCTGCGTATCCTTTTCCTGTCACTCCTGTATCTCAGCCCGACCATGAGAAGCCTGAAGACGACTTGGACGAATCTCCTGTCTTCTTTCCTGAGCAGGGCCATCTGGCTCCTCGATCCGAGCGGGTGAAGGGGCTTTTGAACAATCCCCTCCGCGAGACGACTAGGAAGAGCCCTTAAAATCACACGAGGAGAGCCATCTTCCTCATGGGCAAGATCAAGGTCGCATCTTTCGGAGTTGGCGTCATAGGTGGGGCTGCGGCGAAGTTCATTTTGGAGGAGAAGCAACAGATGGAGCTCGTTGGAGCGTTCGACATAGACCAGGGGAAAGTCGGGAAGGATATCGGGGAAGTCATCGGGCTCGGCCGACCCGCTGGAGTGAGAATAACCAACGACCTCGGCGTGGCGCTGAGGGACGCCGACATAGCGATCCACACCACGTCCAGCTACCTAAGGACTGCGTATCCGCAGCTGGAGTCCATATTGTCTCACGGCGTAGACGTGGTATCTTCATGCGAAGAGGTCTCATACCCATACGTCGTGGACAATGAGCTGTCTGACGCCCTCGACTCGAAGGCGAAGATGAACGGGGCGACTGTCCTAGGGACTGGCATAAACCCGGGCTTCCTCATGGACGCCCTTCCCATAGCGCTCACAGCTCCATGCAAGAGCGTACGGAGAATCGCTGTCACACGCCGGATGAACGCTGCCTCAAGGCGGGTACCCTTCCAGAAAAAGGTCGGGGCAGGGTTGAGCGTTGCGGAGTTCGAGGGGGCCATCAAGGACGGCCGTATCTCGGGGCACGTCGGACTTGAACAGTCAGTCTCCATGCTCGCTGGCGCGCTTGGTTGGAAGCTAGACAGTGTAGACATAGGCGTGGTCGAACCAGTCATCGCTGAGTTCGGCACCGACGCTGGCTACGTCAGTATCAGGCCAGGGAGCGTTGCGGGGGTCAAGCAAGCTGCGAGGGGCCTGGTAGGAGGTGCGCCGAGGATAGAGTTGAACTTCTCCGCCTATGTAGGTTCGGACGAAGAATACGACCAAGTCGAAATCGACGGGGTGCCTCCGGTGAACTGCAGGATAAGCCCCTGCGTGCACGGAGACCACGGCACAGTTGCCATGCTAATCAACATGGTCCCCAAGGTCGTGGCGTTCAAGCCGGGACTCTACACGATGAAGGACATGACGCTGCCGTCAGCCTTCCTCTGAGCAGGGCGTTCACTCTTTCTGCTGTCGGGATCCGATTTCGACCAGTTGGAACTGCGCCTGGTACCTCTTGCCGTTGATTTCTAGCTTCTGGCTGGCCCAGTAGCCAACAGAGCCGGTGCTGAACCTCTTTTCTGGGAGACCGACATCGGCGACCTTCTGGGACCCTTCGTAGATTTCTATCCGAGGCATGGGCCGACGGCGAGCAGGTTCTAGTTAAGTGTGTCAGACCTGCTCACCACGATGCAGGGCCCTACGCCGGGACCCAGATTCCTGGATCCAGGATTCTGAGGTAGACGAAGACCGCCAGGGCTGCTAGGACGGCGGCCACCACAACATAATCAGTCCCCTTGAACGCTGTTGTCCTGAACCATGTCCTTTGCTTCTTCACCCGAACGCCCTCAATTCCATCGCGCCCTCTACCTCGTACACCGACAGCATCGCATTGATTGAAACTGGGATGATCAGGGGGATGCTGTTGATGATGGTGGCGAAGATGTTCTTTCAGCCCTTGGTCCTGCAGTCCTGTGCCATCTGGGCGTTCAGGGTGGTCTCAAGGTCGTTCACATAGGCCTGAAGGTATCTCATGGCGAGGTCGAACACATACGCACCCTTGTATGGTGTGCACGCCTTGGCCAGGGAAGGTCCGTAGAGGGACGGGTCCGTGGTAAGGACCATGGTGATTGTCGCCACAGCCACAGCGAGCAGCTTCAGGATGGCGGCACCGGTGGCCGAGGTCCTTTCTACCGTGACCGTGAAGAACCAGTAGCGGACGATTAAGTGAGCGTTGGCTCCGGGGAAGGCGATTTCGTCTTCCACGACTGGAGACACGACCCGCTTTTCCACCTCCTGCATGACCGTCCCGACCCTCAGCCCCAACTCCAGCAGGTTCGACTCCTCGACGACCTGCCCTGAAGTTTTCACCTCGCGTGCATAGCGCCCGATGTACCTGTGGGGTATCAGGCCGTTCAGGCATTTGATGAGGGTCGACTTCCCGCAGCCACTCTGGCCAGCCACCAGTATGAACTCTCCCTTCTCTACCTCGATGCTCACGTCCTGGGGGCTGGGGTGACCTGTTCTCATAGGTGAAGGTGAGACCGTTGGTCTCTACCTCTGGCAAACGAGCGGCAGCGCCGGACGCTCGATTCTTAAGCTATGTTTCAGCTGTCAGCCAGATGGACTTGGCTTCCCCAACGGTTAACCGTGACCAATATCACCCTAGGGGGGTCATTGACCGCCCGTAGGGTCCCGAGATTCTCGACCGCTTACATGGACCGGTCTGTCGACCCGCGCGCCGACTTCTACAGGTATGCCGCCGGAGGGTGGCTGAAGGCTACTCCCCTACCCAAGGACAAATCCAGATACGGCGCCTTCAACGAGTTGGACGAAAACAACCTGATTCTCCTGCGGTCCATTGCAGAGAGGTGCGCCACGGAGAGTGAGGGCAGAGGCTCCGACCCCACAGTCAGCCTCGTGGGTCGCTTCTACCGGTCGGCGATGGATACGCAGAAGATAGAGGCCGCCAGTTTCAGTCCGATAGAGGACCTCTGGAGCCTTGCCGCAGGGGTCAGCTCCCCCGAGGACGTGGAGGCAGCTCTCCCTCAGCTACACAGCCAAGGGATCGAGCCTGCGTTCCACTCCTTCTCGAAAGCAGACGACAAGAAAAGCAGCACCTATGCGTTCATGTTCGAGCAGGGCGGCCTTTCGCTTCCGGACCGCGACTACTACATCTCGAAGGATTTCGCCAAGCTCCGTGGACAGTACCGCGCCCACATTTCGAAGATGTTCACTCTCCGGGGCCTGGACAGAGGGAAAGCCAGGCGTTGGGCCGCAGCCGTCCTTAGGGTAGAAACACTCCTCGCCAAGGCGAGCAGGTCAAGGACAGAGCTGCGCGAGCGGGAGAAGAACTACAACAGGATGAGCGCCCCAGAGCTCAGGTCTGCATACCCCTCGTTGTCTCTGTCGAAGTTCATGGAAGAAGTAGGAGTGCCACCCCTTCCATATGTGGTGGTGGGGCAGCCGGAGTTCTTCAAGGCAGTCGACGCGCTCCTGTCCAAAGCAGACATGGCCGACTGGAGGGCCTACCTCTGCTGGAACGTCCTTCATTCGATGGCACCATTCCTGCACTCCACAGTCGAAGAAGAGAACTTCGACTTCTTCCGCAGGAAGCTGACCGGCCAGAAGGAGCCAGAGCAAAGGTGGAAACGCTCCATCAGGGTCATCGACTCCCTTGTGGGCGAGGCTCTCGGCAAGCTCTTCGTAGAGGAACACTTCCCTGAAGAAGCAAGGAGGAGGGCCGACGCGCTGGTTGGGGACATAAGGAAGGTGTTCACGAAGAGGCTCGAAGGCCTCCCGTGGATGTCGGAGGCGACAAAACGGCATGCGCTTGCGAAGTTCAGCAACTTCAGGGTGAAGATCGGCCATCCGAGGGCTTTCCGCGACTACTCCTCTGTCGAGATTGACCCAGGAGACTTCGCCGGGAACATACGACGCGCGGCTGCCTTCGAGTTCAGCCGCCTTGCGGCAAGGGCAGGAGGCGAGGTAGACAAGGACGAGTGGCAGATGAGTCCTTCGACTGTGAATGCGTACTTTGATGAGACCATGAACGAAATAGTCTTCCCGGCAGGAATACTCCAGCCGCCTTTCTTCGACTACAAGGCGGACGACGCCGTGAACTACGGCGCAATAGGAGTAGTCATCGGGCACGAAATCACCCACGGCTACGACGACCAAGGGAGGAAATACGACGATCAGGGTAACATGAGGGACTGGTGGACCCCGGAGGACAAGAAAGAATTCGACGAGAGGGCGAAGGCCGTGGTCAAGGCCTACAGCGCCATGGAAGTCCTCCCTCGGCTGCACGCCAACGGCAAGCTCACCCTAGGAGAGAACATCGCGGACCTCGGCGGGGTGAGCCTGGCCTTCGAGGCGCTGCAAGGGAGGCTCTCAGCAGCAGACGCCACTGCGAAGAAAGACGGCCTCACTCCTGACCAGCGCTTCTTCCTCTCCTACGCCCAGATATGGCGCGAGAAGATAACCGACCAGGAGATTCGGAGGCGCACCACCATCGACCCGCACTCCCTCGGGAGGCTGAGGGGGCTCATTCCTGCGGTGAACCACCCTGCGTTCGACAGGGCCTTCCCTCCTGCGAAGGGAGGTCCCTCAGCCCGCAGGGCGAGGGTTGGCGTATGGTAGTCGCCTAGAGAGGTTCCCAACCTTCCGCTGCGCGCCACAGGGTCATATCCGCAATCGGAGGGACCCGCTGGTAAATTTCAGCCTGTCAGATTCGTCCTAGCCTCCACAGAGGCGTCTCGATAAGGTCTGTCCTCGAAGGCTCGAAAATCGAAGCAGTAAGTCTTGGAGAGTGGGCCGAGGCGGTCGTTTATACCGCAGGCGGAGTCTCTGGTGCCACCGGTTTGCTCAGTTGGGCGATCTCCACATGCGTCTTCATGGGTAACTTGGTCCCGGCAGCCCACATGGCCTCCTTCCCTTTCTCGAAGTTCTCAGCCTTCACGCTTAGCTCGAGGATGATGCTCCCTATCCCGACCCGCGCCGCCAGCCCTATGGGCTTCCCAAATGCCTTGCGCATCCCTTCCTGAAGGCGGTCTGCCCCCGCGGTCGCAATCATCTTGTTCTCGCGGAGGATTACATGAGGATATGTCACTACTCTGAGCAGGAAGTTCTCTTCACCAAGCAGGGTCACCTTCTTGCTGGCAGCGACCCTTGCGGCTTCCAGGGCGTTGTGCCTGATTTGGACCCTACCGTCTGAGACGAGCTTGAACTTGTAATCGTAGTCGCTTCTGCTCTTGCCGGTGGTAAAACGCGCCACCTTGGGGTTTGGGGCCCCTGGGGCAAACTTCTTGCTGGTGTACGCCATCCCACGTATCACCCTGTAGTTCTTTCCGTGAACGGCTCTCCTACCTCGAAATTCAGGCTCCGGAGATTGCTAATTAAGCTTCGTGCTGCACCGGTTCGCCATAAAGTCCCACTCCACAACTCTCTCAGGTTTCGGAGACCTCCCGTTTCCCCCTGAGGGTCTGATTCTCCACCAACGTAGCTCAAGCCCCCTCCCAGTATGACTCCCGGTTTGAAGGGCTCTCCTGCTCGAGAGCCTCGCTATGGCCTCCATTGTGAATGAATCAGGCCTTTGGTAGGGCCTCCCCACAGGACCTGAACCGAGGTTCCGTGAAGGCTTTGGTGGGGATTTCAGGTGTAATGCGCCCAACTTAAGGGGGCCTTCTATCCCGACTTCCAGAAAGGCGATTGCGCTACGATCCTATGAGGCGGCTCGAGACCGCTAAAACCGTCAGCTCCTACTACGCCGCCCCCAGACTCCGCTCTGTGGAAAGGATGGGCTTACAGCGGATGATTTCATGTCTGCACTCAGAGCGCGGAAACGAATCACTCAGGTTGGCAAGCCTGGTAAGGGCGCCTCACGCCGCAATCAACTTCCCATCCGCCCTGGTCAACCTGGGCGAACAGAGAGGGCAGATATTGTTACATCCCATTCATTCTCTGAAGTTCGACCTAGGTCCCTTACGCGTTCCTATCGAGCACCTCCGGCATGGTAAAGTATTCGAGTTCCACCACGAAAGCTGGATGCGCGGCCGGACGTACGGCCTGCTAGCGTGTTACTGCGCTGACTTCTGCGTCGCCGAGACCGAGGACATGGGGCCGGTGCTGGCTGCGACTGGCGGCGCTGCCGATTAGCCTGGAGAAGGGCGCCTACCAAGATGCGGCAAATACCGCTGGGCACATAGAAGCCTGAAACGCGGAAGGACGCCGATGCTGATGAATGCTGTTTGTTTCTCAGTCAGGCGAGACTGGAAAGGACCGCCCCTCGCTGGGAAGCTAGCGCTTTCACTGTGGCCATGGCTGGCGGTGTGGGGTCGTGTGAGATAGCTCCCTCGGGCGCAAACACCGGCCCACGCTTATTACATCATCTCTGATGGTGGGGGAGATGCCCTTCCTCCTCCCGGCCTCCGTTATGAAGACTCGGGATGCTGCCGCGGTCCTTGCTTTTGGGAAGCTCTCCACACTCGAGGCCTGTTCCCTGATGGAAGGTTCCGTAGAGCGAGCTGAGGCCCCCACCGAGCGGGTAGCCGTGTTTCGCACGACCGGCCTTGACCCGGGACGCCTCAGAAGCCTCGCGGGAACGCACAAACTCGCCTCAGTCGTCGTGGTCCTCGACTCGCCTTCAGGAGATCAAGGCCCTCTCGCCGACTTGATGAGCCTCCATCTGGAAGAGAAATCGAACTTCTCGCTCAGCGCGTATGGCATAGGTGATGACGACTACGAGGAACTTGTCAAAACCATGCTCGACGGCCTGCGGAGTCGTGGGCTTCGGAAGGTCAGGCTCCTCAGGCCGAAGGGGAACGAACTCCTTTCGGAGAAGGTACTGACCAGAGGGGCGTTGGATGTCGTCGCTTTCCCGTACCACGGAGGGATTGCATTGGGCCCAACCGTCTGGGTCCCTGATTCGGCGTCTATGCGCGAGAGCGGCACACACAAGCCGGTACCACGACCTGAGATCGCCCTGTCGCCGCGCCTGGCCCGGACCCTGTTGAACCTGAGCGGTCTGAAACCAGGACAGACAGTACTCGACCCTTTCTGTGGCTCGGGGACTGTACTCGTAGAAGCCCTCAAACAGTCTCTCCGGTGCCTGGGGCTCGACTCGAGGGCGAGCCGCGTCCTAGAGGCACGTGAGAACCTACGGTGGGCAATCGGCGGGGTCACGGACATGGGATTCGATGTCAGGAAGGGGGACGCCAGGGAGCTACCCAGGATTCTCCGAGGTACGAAGGTGGACGCCATCGTGACCGAGCCGCTGTTGCTCCCGAGCTTGACCGCCAGACCGAAGACCTCGACTGCAGAGGCGCTGATCCGCGAACCAGCAGGGGTATACAACGACGCCCTCGCCTCCATGGCCGACTCGATTCAACCCTATGGTAGGATCGTGGTGGTTGTCCCGGTGATCGAGACGATGGATGGGGATGAGGTCACTCTCACGCTGGACGGCAGGAGGCTGGGTCTCCGACTGTACCAGCCCGGACCCGTAGGCTTCGAGTACCCCGTGAGGCTGTCGTTCGAAAGCACGAGGTGGGTGAAGAGGGCGGTCTACGTCTTCGAGCCCCGAGACTGAGTTGTTTCGATGACTGCCGCGGCCTTCCTAAGGACCCCGGAGAGGACGTTGAGTTGGGCGTCAGTCATCTCGGATGTCGCCGCTATCCTCTTTCCAACCTCCATCATGCTGTCTGCTTTGTGCTCTGCCATCTTTGACGCCGCCGCAAGCTCTGAAAGGCTCTTCGCGAATACTTCCCTGGCTCTGCGACCCTGAAGCGGGCGGCTCTCAGTCCCGCGGGAAGCGAGGTAGAGCGTTATCGCGGCGGCATGGCCTATGTTGAGTGACCTGTACCGCTGGCCGGTGTCTATGGTGGTAGTCACATCGCACATCCTGATCTCCTCGTTGGTCAGTCCTGTAGTGTCCCTTCCGAAGATAAGCGAGGAGGTGGAAGCGGACGAAAGGATGCCATGCAGCCGGTCCGTGCTCACCATTCTGCGTATGACATTGGACCTCTTGGAAGCCCTGACCGCAGTGGTCGCCACCAGCAGCTCGTTCTCCTCTCTCACCTTTTCGAAGGTGGTCACTACGGCCCTGTCGAGGACTTCAGAGGCATGCGAGGCATAGATAGAGGCCACCGAGAGGTCAGCGATGGGATTGACCAGGTAGAGTCTTCCTACTCCGAAATTCTTAACGAGCCTGGCCACGTGTCCTACGTTGACCGGGCCCCTGGGCTCGACCATGGTGACTGAGACCCCCCTAGGTAGCATACTGCTGCCCCGCCGCCGGGGGATAAATCCGTCACTCGTTGCATAGATTGAAGACCTCCTCTGGTCCGAGCGAAAACACCCGCCTCCGACCGTAGCCTGGACCATCCATGCCAAGCTCCGCAAGCGCGGAGTCCACCTGCCTCCTTCTGAGCGTGAAGAGTTTGATTATCCTGGACGCTTTTCTCTCCGAGAGCCTTCGTCTCGGCACGATGGCGACAACCACGGATCCGACCTTGGGGCGAGGCAAAAAAGCCTCGCTCGCAACGTACTCGAGGATTCTGATGTCGAATGCCAGCTGCGCCAGGGCAGAGACCCCCCTGTAGTCCCGACTACCAGGTGGAGCGGTCAACTTCTCGACGAAGTCTCTTTGCAACATCACTACAGCCCTGTCGAACTCCATGGTGCAGAGCCACTTGACGAAGGCAGAGGACTCTGAGTATGGGAGGCTGGCGACCAGCACGTCGAACTCCGGCCTTTCGGCGAACGCGTCTCCCAGTCGGACATCTGCTTCTGTGCCTTTCAAAGCCTCTAACGTCTCATCGAAGTTCTCCCTGTCCACCTCATAGGCCAAAAGCGACGCCCCTTTCACCGCGAGGAGCCTTGTGATGGCTCCCTTCCCAGTGCCGATTTCTAGCACCCGTTCGCCTCTGTCGATATCTGCATATTCGACCATCCTGTGTGCCACCCCTCCATCGGTGAGATAGTGCTGACCGAGCCTATGCCGTTTCATCTACTTCTTGACATATGGCCTCCGCTCTTCACCTGAATTACAACTTTCCGGTTCTCCGTCACTTGCAAGGGTGAGCTAGGTCGGCCTAGTGAATGACTTCCGTCTATGGACTCGTAGATATACCCCAGTGACTGTCACCGCCACGTCTACCACACCGATACCACACCGATAACAGCGAAGTCTACGATTAACAAGAAGATTGAGCCGCAGACGGGGTCTGATTGCGGTGTTCCGCAAGAATGCAACCCCAATTCAAAACAGTTCCCAATGGCTGCGTAGATTGAAAGGAGAATCAAGGGAACGCCTCCCGCCGTGAGTGCTGAACCAAACACCGCCCGCCTGATTCCTCTTATTCTAACAGGGGTGAGTATGAAGATGATTTCCGAAGATGACCATCCCAATTCCTGGCAACCCCAAGGCG
>JAFMAI010000014.1 GCA_029785085.1 Nitrososphaerota archaeon
GACATACGCAGGGTCCTCAAGGCCCTCCCCCTCGGCTACAGGGCCCCGCTGCTCTGCGAGTGGCAGTCGGGGATGGAGATCAACCGCGTCCTGGGGCTGAGGTGGAAGGACGTACAGGGCTACGACACGGCCGGGGGGTTCCTGAAGCTCTCGTTCAACGGGCGGAAGAAGCACAGGAAGAGGTACGGCACGTACGTGGGGAGGGACACCATCGAGCACCTCAGGCTGTGGAGGGAGAGGTGGGAGGAGCTCGCGGGCGCCCAGCCTGGCCCCGACGACCTCGTGTTCCTGGGGAAGATGCGGGACGGGGCGAAGCACGGGATGGACTACAACTGGATCAACAGGATGCTCAAGGAGACGGCCATGAAGCTGGCCAGGCAGGGGCTGCTGGAGAACCGGGACCCCGCGAGCTGGCACAGCCACATGCTGAGGCACTCGTTCAAGACCGAGGCGGAGCACGCAGGGGTGAAGAGCGCCATCGTGGAGTACTTCATGGGGCACGAGGGCGGGATAGAGCAGGTCTACGACGACAGGGACCAGCTGCACCCCGAAGACTTCGAGAGGGCGTACCTGACGATAGAGCCCAGGGTGAGCCTGGACTACACGGAGGCGGTGATGTCTGAGAGGTTCGAGGAGGAGAGGAGGACGTGGATCACTGAGATCGCCTCTCTGAGGAGGGAGGTCGCACGCCTCGCCGGATCGAGTCCTCGAGGGCCTCCAGACGCCGGACAATGCCCTCCAGGTCGGACTTCCTGACGGTGACGTATTCCTCGCTCACTGATCCTCACCCTTCGAAAGATTGGGCGGGGGGCGTTTCGCCCCATGTTCTGGGGGCAAAGGGCGGGTGCGTATGTCTTGATGGAATAGCTCTGCGCCATCCGTGTCATGCAAGGCAGCGCTGAGGCTGTCCTCACCAGAAGCCTCTTCCTGTGAGATCGTCTCTGCTTCTATGGCGGCGTCTTCGTCAGACCCGGCCCAGTGGCAAAGTTCGTGGACGACTATCTTATTGATGACGTTGACAACCTGAATCAGCCCGAAGACTTCGCCGCTCCTAAAGAAGCAAGGCCATACGCATTCGTCAATCAGCTTGTCTGCGTAGATTTCGATTGGCTGGCGGAGACATCCAGGGCAGTGGAAGCCGTACGTTACAGCGTCGTAATCGTTCTCGACGAGCGACTCCCAGCTGAAACACCAGTGAGTGTAGGGATGTCCCTGTTCTTGCCCCATCTCACTCGCCTTCTCAAATGCGATGCAGTCTCTTCTTTCGTCCAAGCTTAATCCGCTACCTCCAACATGGCTCGGACTCTGGGGAAGGTGCCCAGCCTTGGCCACGTCCTGAGAGCCGCCTGTAGGGTTCTCCTGACTACGAACTGTTTCGCTTTTCGTCTCGACTTCCAGAGCTCTTCGAAAAGACGCATACGCCTGATTTCCGTCAGCATGAAGCACCGGCACTGCTGAAACTGTTCATAGTTTGCACCATCGAGCGCCATATCAAGTGCCCTGAGACACCCTTCGGTGAAGGAATCTCCAATACCCATCCTGTAGTATCCCAGAACGACCTGCCAGGTGTTGTTCAACAAACTGGTGCCTTCCTTGACGTCACGTATCGTGCGGAATGGTTCAGATCCGAGTCCGTTGTCGAAACTGTGGGGGTCAACGGCTTCCATCGATGTGACGCTCGGCTCGAGGATTGCCTGCCCTTCGGCTACGAACCCGCAGGAAGTGCAGAACCTTTCTTCGTTCCACTGCAAAAAGGTGCCGCGACCACACTCAGGACAGAGGTTGTTTCGAAAACCGTTTCGCCTGATTCTGGACCTCAATGAGCGTACCGAATCTGACGAGGTGCCCAGGAGCTTTGCCAGCTGGGGTGCTGAAAGGTCCTGGTTCTGGGCCAACAGCTGCTCTAGCTTCAGCCTCATGCCAGGGCGAGGGCCCCTACGAGCCATTGTACCACAACCCTGTGAATTTCCTTCTGCAATCATCAACTCGGGTCATAATTCTCCGGGCCATTCCTTCTCACACTCAGGATGGAGGTACGAAACCCCCCGAGTGCTTACATGAGGTTCCCCTCCGGTCTTTCCGCACACCTCACATTTTTGGCCTTGCACCCGCTCCGGGGACGAGATTGGCCTGCTGGCTACCCCCCGCACTCCACTATCGTTATTTTGTGACCCGGAATTAATCGTAGTTGAGTCAGGGGGGTAGAGGAGCTTCCTCCGCCTGTCAGCGGGGTCCGGCTCCTCCATGACCAGGCCCGCGTCGACAAGCGTAGGGAAAATCTCTTTCTCGTACCACTGCTGGCTCGCCATCCTCCCGTAGGTGCGATAGTGGTTGCGGTAGACGTCCTTGCGTGACAGCCCGTCAGCTTTGAGCAAGGGCTCGATTACGTCCTTGTACACCCCCATGACGTACGGGCTGATTCCGAGCTCGTTGGACAGCGACACCTCTCCATACAGCGCGAACCCCTCCTCCACGTCTTCGGCGGTGGCCAGAAGGGCACCGTCCTCACCCAACTCCCTCTGGTCGGCGTTGAGTATGGCGTGCGCCTTGATAAGGGAGGCTATCCGAGGAAGGTCGCGCTGATGCCGCGGCTTGTGCCTCGGCTCCTGTTCCGCGAATCTCGTGTAGAGGTCGGAAGCAATCTTCACGCGCGTGACACCGCGGTTCCAGGACCTGTGCGCCAGATTCTTCAGCCACTTCCTGCGTGGGTCGGAGTCGACGAGCCTCTTGTACGCGGCGCTGTCGGCGGCCTTCGAGGCGACCAGTCTAAGAGACGCCTCGAGCTTCTCCTGGCCCACCCCTGGGGAGATGAGGAGCAACCGAGTCTTCTCCTGCTCATCAGGGTTGAGTTTGGTGCTGCAGAAGACCACCACGGGGAACCCGATTATTTCGACCGTCTTGGTCCTGAGACCCCGCTTCTCTGACTTGTCCGTTATCTTGAAGGTGAGGATCTTCTTGTCGTGTGAAAGCAGGGGTCTGAGCTTCTCGACGAGCCTGTAATCAGGGGAATCCAGAAAGACCAGCACCTTGCCCTCCATGTTGACTACGCTTACATTCCTCCCAGCGTCCCATTCCCCGTACTCATGGAAGAAGGCGGTAGGGCTCGCCCCGGCGATGACGTTCACGTCGTCCGGCGGGAAGTACCCTGCGACCTCGAGCGGGATGTACGTCTTCCCGGATGACGATTCGGCCTGAAATCCGATGTTCACCTGGTCGGACTCGGTCTTTGCCAAGACGAATGCCGCGAAGGTGATTACCTTCGGCGCATAGTCCTCCTTTATCGTGACGTCCAGCGCGTCGGCAATCCCCTTCCACGTGATAGGGAGGCATGCAAGAGCATCGCTCGCTACCTCCTTGGAAAGATGTGTGTCGAAGGTGAAGCCGCAGCCGCAGGTCAGAAGCCGGTCCTGGCCTCCTATGCCGACGAGGCGTCCACCGCACCTCGGACAGGACGGCGGGGAGTCCACTTCGTGGGTCACTTCGCGATGCCCCACTCCTTCAGTTTGTCGCGAAGCTTCTCGGCGAGTCTATCAGCGATCATTGAGTGGGTGTCCTCGTCGAGATAGAACTCCTCCTCAAACTCCAGGAGGAAGCTGCCGTAGTTCAGCATGGCAAGCTTCCTGCCGACTCTTACGGCGCCTTTCGGCCGCGCATCTCCCGTTGTGCGTTCGTTTTCGCTTTTAGAAGCTGTCAACCAGTATCCACCTTCGACTGGCGGACGCCTGGCTGACCGCGGGAGGGACCTCGGTCCCTCTCCGTTCCCATTTCCAGAGCCCTTACGGCCTCGCTGTCCAGATTGTTTCCACCCCGGATAGGCATGTTGGCTGCGGGCTGACAGTCGATGTGTTCGCCCCTACCTCGACACCCCGGCGAAAGACGGAGGCCGCAGGTCTCTCTGTCGGGCTCCATTGTCACTCTCCTCCGTCCTCCGAGCGGACGGGTGGGAGGCCTCCTCGGTGGAGTTCCAGGGCCTTCAGGTCAGCATCGGGCAGGTAGCCAAGCCTGGCGAGCTCCCGCTTTATCGAGCGCCTCACGAAATCTGAAACGTCCTCCCCCCTCGCCCTCGAGACCTCCTCGAGCAGCTGCTTCTCCGCCGCTCCGCTCAACCGAACGGCTATCCTGGCCGACGTTATTTGTCCCCGGCAAACGATATAACAGAGGGGGGGGCGCCCCTTTTTCGATGGTCCAACTGACCGTCTCAATCCCAGGCCTTGACGTCAAGAAAACCGCTGCTGAGCTGATTAGTTCGGGTCTCTTCAAGACCGGAACACCCGAAAGAGGCGAGGAAGGGAACCTCCTTCTTTATGGCCGAAACAAAATGGTAACTTTGCAGATGAGCGCGTCGGGCAAGCTCAATCTCTACATTTCCAAGGGCCGCGACCTGGCCGAGGCGGCCGACCTCCTGGAAGCTATCTCGGCGCATCTGTACGACGGCAAGGGCAACCTGCTCTCTGGCGTCTTGAGGCACATGCAGTCAAGTGGCTCAAGCAGGCTCTATCCTCCAAGCACGATCGTCTCCAGCGGCGTCGGCACGGTGGAAGGTGCGATCCCGCTAGACGCTTACGTGCCCGTCGCGAACGTCGCGGGTTACGGCACTCAGCTTGGGACGATTGTTGGCTCGGTGATAGGGACGATAATCGCCGGGGAGAGGACGGTGCTCGTTACGACCCCGGTCGAACTTGGCACCGTTGTAGGCGCTGTGGAACCTATCAGCAGGGAGGACCACAGATAGCATGCATCTGAAGTGCTTGGGCTTGGCTCTGGTACTAAGATGGCTAGTGCTCTTCGCAGCCGCATGAATCCGAACGAATAGTTGGGTTCTCTATCTTGGCTCTGTCTAATCTCCGTTTGGTGGGGTAGTTCGTTCTCGCCGTCCAAACTCGTTTGGTGAGCTTCAGGACTGCCTAAATATGAAAGGTTCCTCCTATGTCGCCTCTGAGCCCCTAATACGTCTGCCGTTGCTGGATGGGCATTCTCCTATTCGCTCTCTCTGGAGCACTGTGGCTTCCGTGTTAGCCTTTGGCCCAACCTGCTTCGCGCGCTCTGAGGCGCAGGAACCATAGGGGCTCTGGCTGTCAGTCAGCCATCCAGCCTGAAGGCTTGTCCCTCCTTCAGCATGACGTACACGGTCCTCATCAGCTTCCTCGCCGCCGCGACGATGGCCACCTGCTCTCCCCGTCTCTTGCTCACCTGCTGGTAGAACCTCGTTATGTCCGAGTCGCACCTCCTCACGTGGACGCGGGTGCACTGGACCATTATCCAGCTGAGCATCGGGTTGCCGAAGCCCTTCGACGCGTGCTGCGTCTCCCCTGACTGCCTCACGCCAGGCGAGAGGTTTGCGTACGAGCAGAGGTGCTCGTGGTCGGGGAACCTGTCGATGTCCGCTATCTCGCTGGAGATCAAGAGGGCCGAGTAGTGGCCCACTCCAGGTATCGTCATGAGGAGCTTCGCGTACCCGTCTGACTCCGCGAGGGGCCTGACCTTCTCGTCGAGCTCGCGTATCTTCCCGTCGAGGAACCCTATGGTGTCCAGGTAGTCGTCCACCGCTGCGATGGAGAGGGACCTGAGGAAGGCCCTCCCCTCTTCTGTGAACAGGTCGCCGTCGTGCTTGATCCACCTCGTGGCGACCTCCGTGTGGACCTTGTTCTTCAGCATGGTCCTGAGCCTGACCATGTAGCGTCTCCTCCTCACCAGGTCCCTCACTTCTCTGACGTCCTTGCCAGGCACGTATGCTTCCGGTATCATGTCAGCCCTCAGCAGGTCGGCGAGCATCCTCGCGTCCACCTTATCGCTCTTCACCTTCGCGTATGCGATCGCCTTGACCATCAGGGGATGGGCCACCCTGACGTCGTACCCCCTCCTCCTTGAGCAGGTCGTAGATGTGCTGGTGGTTGTAGCCCGACTCCATCACCACGGAGGCTTGCGTCCCGTCGAGGAACTCGAGTATCCTGTCCTCGTCCTTCCCCATCTTCGACTCCTTCACCACCTTTCCAGTGTCGTCCTTCAGGACGCACTGTATCGACTTTTCATGCAGATCCAATGCTGCGTACATGAATTTGGCTGTGGCTTTCCTTCTCCTTATCCTCTCCGAGCATCCCACCTGTTTGCTCGCCATGTCAACAGTAGTGACCAAGGGAACCCTCTGGTTCTATCCAGAGGTAAAGGCGCAAATCGAGAAAGTAGCGAAGACCGAAGGCATAACACAGAGCGCACTCGTCAACGTTCTTGTGTCTATGGACTTATCAGACCCTCAAAGGGTCAGAACGGCGGCCGACCTCATCAAACGACTTGACGTGAAGTGGCCTTCTTAGAGGCGCTCTGAATCAGCGTCTTCCATTCGTCTTCACCCTTGACTTTGATTCCCGCCGCCTCTGCGGGCGTCCTCCCCTGAAGGCCCTCGTGCGGCTTTATGAAATTGTGGTAGGTTTGGACGCCCTTTAGGATAGTGGTGCCCCCGTCCCATTCTCTCTACGATTATCTACTTCGACTTCCTGTCCCGCTCTCCCAACTCCTTCTTCAATCTCTGTATTCGTAGGACCCCGGCCGGTTTCTCTGGTTGTGGAATGTTCTCATTGGTCAGGTCATCCGTCTCCCTCTGGGTCCAGACTCCGAACGCCCGGTTCGTGACTATCCTGGAGGCCATTCCTGCGAGATTCATCATCCGTTGCTCCTCACTGTCCGCTATCGTCATCGGATGAGGATTGGTAAAGACACCGCCGTGGAACAGCAAGTTCCTCGCCCTGCCGAACTCCTTGATCTTGGTCACATCTGGGGCGCTCAGCCGGCCCATCGCTTTCAAGAAGTCGAGTTTCTTCTGGAAACCCACCTCTCGGACAAGGTCGACCCGAGGGTCATCCCCCTCAGGGACGGTCACTAGCTCAAACTCCTGCATCGTCATTTGGTCAACGAGGTCTTCTACAGTCTGCCAGGCGATTACCATGACTTCGAGGAAACGCCCTTTCGAGATCAGAAAGGGGATCCACGCGTCGCCCGCGGGCGGCGTGTCTTCGGAAGACAACGGCGCTCGGTCTGGCTGGTCGGCTTTAGACTATGTGGCCGCTGCCAAGGGATAAATCCGGAACGCCGAGAGACTATGGCGGATGCTTACCAAGGAGCAGTCTCGCATAGAAGTTGAGAAGCTCGTGAAGAAGTACGACGCCCTTGGTATCGACGTCAACAAGTTGACCGAGGAGGAGACCAAGAAGGACTTCATTCTTCCGATGTTCAAGGCTTTGAACTGGGATACTGAAGACTCTCGGGAGGTGAGTGCAGAGGAGAACATCTCAAAGAAGAGGGTCGATTATGGATTCAGGATTGACGGCATCCCGAAGTTCTTTCTCGAAGCCAAAGCGATTAAGGAAACGCTAGACACAGAGCACGTAAGACAATCGGTAACATACTCTTGGTTGAAGTCGACTACATGGGCGGTCCTGACGAACTTCAAACAGTTGGACGTCTACAATGCGGAATGGAAATCCCAGAGCGTCTGGGAAAAGCGATTCTTTACCCTGCGAGTCAACGAATACGTCCCAAGTTTCGACAAACTCTGGCTGCTTGGCCGCGACTCGTTTTTGGAACACGAACTCGACAGGACCGCGGAAGAGTGGGGAAAGAAACAGAAGCGTGTACCGGTTTCACCAGTGATTACCCAGCTGTTCATAGATCTCATCGACTGGCGCCAGCGACTAACGAAGAACATCGCCGCAAAAAAGTCGAACATGACCCTCATCAAGAGCGACGAAGAGCTTGACGAATGTGTGCAGAGGATACTTGACCGGATGATTTTCATCCGGGTCTGCGAAGATAGGGAGATTGAGCCTTTCACTTTACAGTCGAGGCTAAGGGAGTGGAAAGGAGCAAGCAGGGCAAAGTCCTTCTACAAGCTACTAACGGAAGTCTTTAGGGAATTCGACCAGAGCTACAACAGCAAGTTGTTCGCCAATCACTTGGCAGACCAACTCGATATCGACGACGTCGTTCTTAACTTCATGATAGGCGAACTCTATGAGAACAAGGCGGGTTTAGGTTACGATTTTTCAGCTATCGACGCAGACGTTCTTGGAAGCATCTACGAGCAGTATCTTGGGTATATCCTTGAGAAGGGCAAAAAGAGAACCGCAGTAGTCGAGAGCCTTGCCCAAAGGAAGAAGATGGGCATATACTACACACCAACCTACATCACGGAGTTCATCGTCAAGAATACGGTCGAGGTAGCTCTCCAGGAGGAGAAAGATGGTCGTCCTATCACCATTCTCGATCCTGCCTGTGGTTCAGGCTCATTCCTTCTGGCATCCCTGCGGGCTCTTCTAGGGAGGCAGAAGGCAGCCACCTTTGACGACAAGATCTCAATTCTCAGAGAATCGATTTACGGAGTTGACCTCGACCCAAAGGCGGTCGAAATAGCCCAGTTCAACCTTCTCTTGCGCATCCTCGAAAGAAGGAAGATCTTGCCGGTGATGGACAAGAACATCGTGATGGGTAATTCGCTGGTAGATGACACCAAGATTGATCCGCATTCCCTCTCTTGGAACCGGGCCTTCCCCGACGTTATGAGAAAGGGCGGGTTCGACGTCATAGTTGGCAATCCCCCTTACGTCTTCGGGGGAGGCAGCGGCATTTCACCAGAGGAGAAGACATACTTCCAACAGACCTACGAATCAGGACACAGGAAACTCAATCTGTTCTCCCTGTTCTTCGAGCGTTCGATCAAACTCCTGCGCCCCGGTGGATTGATGGGTTTCATAGTTCCCAACACTCTTCTCAGAGTGACGTCCTACGAAGATACTCGCAAATTCATCTTAGGCAACGCCAAGATAGTGAGCATGGTGAACCTTGAAGCGGGAGTATTTGAGGATGTGACTGCCGCTACAGTCATACTCGTGCTCCAGAAATTCAGAGAGGGGGAAACGTCATCTGGCCACCATATTGAGGTCTATGATGGTCTTGGTACGAAGCCGTTCAAAAAGCCCCAAAGTTCGTTTGAGAGAGCCACCATGCACATCTTCGACCTCGCGCCAGAAAAACATGGTGACGGCATCTATGCGAAGCTAGCGAAGGGGTCAGTGCCATTGGGCACCATCTGTAAAGAGATGATCTTCGGGGTTGTCATCACGAAGAACTTCGATGAGGTGATATCAGACTCGAAGAAGGGGGACTCCTATAAGAGATTCCTCGAAGGTAGAGACATCGGCAGGTACGTAATCAATTTCGACAACAAGTATCTCCATTATGACCCTTCACTCCTTCATCGTCCCAGAACGCCAGGCGTGTTCGAAGTTGATGAGAAAATCCTCGTACAGAGGATAAGCGGGGGGAAGAGGCCCCTCAAGGCGGCATATGACAATGAAAAGTACTACGACAAGGAATCGATAAACAACATCATCTTGGGCGATAAGAGGTTCAACGCCAAGTACATACTCGCCTTGATGAACTCGAAACTCTTCAGCTGGTATTATGCATCCAAGTTCTCGCTCGAATCCACATTGACGGTGAATGTTTCGAAGGCATACCTCGAACAGCTGCCTGTGAGGGTCGTATCTGATGATGCTCAAAAGAAGATAGTGATCATGACAGAACGGATGCTGGAGCTTCACAAACGTCTCAAAGAAGTCGGTCCCCACTCAGATCAGAGCAAGCGTCTATACGACGAGATTTTGCAATTGGACTCTGACATCGATCGGTCTATCTACAATATCTACGAACTGACCGACGTCGAGATTAAGCGGATTGAGGACTCGCTGAAGGAAGACTGAAAGTCGACGCCAGTCATCATCTACATCCCCCTGTTTTTTCGCGCCGCGAAGCTATATCCAAGTTCCCCCAATGGTGCAGCATTATCCCTGCCTGGATTGACATCTTCGAATGGCTCGCCGTTCGCTCATGACTATCTGCGGGAAAGAGACCCAGGAACGCGCAGGGGTGTTTCGAGTCTTGGAAGCGGTAAGCCTCCTATCGCAGAGGAGAGGAACAGCGCTGTGTACGGAGCAACTCCTGGGAGAGCATCGAGGAGCTTGGCATTCGGATCTGTCGGGACGATGGACGATATCTCTCCGTCGAGCCTCTCGATAATCGAATCGACCAGCTCAGGCTCGTCGAGCCTGATGTCGATCTCCCGCAGCCCGAGCGCCTTGGGCCTCATCTTCCCTTCTGGGCTGAAGACCCTCTTGGCGCTGCCGACGCCTTTCCTTTTGAGGAGCCGCCTGACGGCGGTCCTCGGCTGCGCCCTGCGCAGGCCTACCCCACCCTGTCGCTAATCAGGAACTTCTTCTCCCTCATCTCCTCGTCGGACATGTAAGATACAGGCAGGAACTTGGTCCTTGGAAGCTCTCCCAGCACCTCGCGTCTGCCCTGTCATGCTTCAACCTGCTCCTCGCTATCAGCCTGACGTTGTTCGAGTCTGCCACCGAGACCCGACAGACCGGGAGCTTCGTGAGGCCGTCGTAGATGGGATAGATGAACCCCACAAACTCGATTGCGACGCGCTTCTCTCCGGGCAGAGACGAGATGAATTATTCCAAGCTACCGGTGGGGTCCTCTTTTCAGTCACAAGGGAGCCCGACTGCTCAAAGATGGCGAGCTGCGACTCCCTTTCGCGGACGTCCACCCCGACATACGGCGGAGTACATCCTTGGCTTGATATCATGCCACTCAATCTGATTCGCTTCCTTTTCGACGGTTACACGAGTCACCTCGGTCTTCAGTCAGGCGGGCTCAATCTGGCTTCTGTTTTGGGATGGGCGTTTAATAGCGACTAAATGAGAGCTTTGGCCTATGTGTGAAAGATGCTTTCAGACTGCTTCGGAATCTGGATTCCCGAAGGTCGTCCTCGACAGATATAGAAAGCGCAAATCGAGATTCTTCATGGAGCGCAGGCTCGCTGGCGACATCGCCCACTTCAGGTTCTTTCACCAGAAGGGAGGGGCAAAGGAAGAGTTCTGGAAGGGGATCGAGTTCTGCACTTTCCATGATGACGGAAGGACGGAATACCGCATCTGCTACTGGGCCAATCGCGGAAGGGGCAAGGGATGGAGGTGGGGTCAATACGCGACATTCTTCCCTCAAGAGTTGTGGAAAGCAGTCTCTGATTACATCGGAGCCCACCCTGACGGCGAGCCGTGAGCCACCCGCCGGCTTTGGACACCCCGAAGGAGTGACCTAACCAACCGTCGACCCGACAGGACCGGGGTCCGACGGACGCCTCTCCTCCGCAGTCCCGGCGGGTCCGGCTTCGCTCAGCCTCCGGCGCCGATCTCCTCGTTCCACCTCTCGCTGACCACATGCGCGAGGTACATCAGGGACGGCGCCAGCGGCCTGTGCCTCCCGACCGGCTGGAGGACCACCCTGTACGCCTTCACCGCCCTCCTCCTCTCCCCGTCGTAGCTCAGGTCCTTGGCCACGAGCCCGAGCTCGACGAAGCGCCGGAGCACGGTGCCGTAGAAGTTCACTCGGGAGAGCCGGCACCCGAGCCTCCCCGACTGCAGCTCGTCCGCGAACCGGCTCATCTCCTGCCCCGTGCGCCTCCCTCCGCCCTCCCTCAGCCACCGGAGGAAGGTCCTCGCCGCGTCCCTGGAGTCACGCCTCGCGAACAGCATCTCCACGATGTCCTTCTTGGAGGCGTCCTCGAGGCTCACGGCCAGCAAACTGATTTTGCGAAAAGCATTCCCCGCTGGATAAACTTTCGTTACTGATCGGCCGGCTCGGCCTCGGCGTCGTTACTGAATTCGTCGCCTGTGATCGTGCACCCGGGCATCACCACTCTTTGCTTCTGAAGGACGACTCGCAGACTCGCTGCAGGTCCGATACGGCCTTCGTGATATCAAGGGCCCACAGCAGCCTCGGACCTCGAGCCTGACGTTTGCGGCGGGTTCCGCGACGCATCGTGAGGAGACGATCACGGCAGCTCGCCGGGAGAGGGGGCGCGGACCGAGCCGGCAGCCAGGGGGGATGCACCAGCGGGCCCTGTGGGCGGCGGGATGTACCGGTACGTCTTCTACTATAGGAAACGTGGGAAAGGGGATAGCTGCCTTTTCGGTGCTCAAATGCACCTTCGGTACAGTCGGTGCTCGTCCCCACGGTGGCGAAAACAGGGGGTACTTTCGGTGCTCGTTTCGCTCCCCCTCCCCACGGTAGCGGAGACAAGTGGGGCAGTCGGTGCCCGGTTCGCTCCCTCTCCCCACGGTCGGGGGGGCACCGAAATGCGCCCCGAAGTCGCCGGCGAAGTCGGACCCGGGCCCGAACCGGCCCCAAAACCGGCCAGCTGTTCGGTGGGGGTTTCGCCCCTCGAAAGAGACCCTCACCCCCACCCTCAGAACGAAAATAGGAACCCTCACCCCCCTTTTGCGCTCTTCCGGCCTCGGCGTCCAAAATCCTGACCGTGGACCCTGGGGGTACCCTCACCCCCCCTCACCCCCTATTCGTTCGGGAAGCACCCCCCACCCTCACCCCCCGGAAGAGGACCCTCACCCCTACCCCCACCCCCTTTTCGACCCCCAAAACAGCCCTTTTGGGGGGTGAGGGGGGTCAGGGGGGTGAGGGTCAAAATCGCCGTAGGTAGTGATATGGGCCCATACCCTGACACCCCCCCAGGGTAGCCAGGGGGCAGCCACTCCCGCGACTCGATCATACGAGCCGGGTGACCCACCCTCCCAGCAGGACGACCGGCGGAAGGCCCTTACCAGATTATCAGGAGGTGGTCCGACGTCGACCTCTGACGGGGCCCAACCACCATCGGGTCTTCTGGGCCGTGGCGGAGAGCTGGGCCCCGCCTGCTCGGACGTCCTCCCGTCCGCCTTCACGGGCCCCTCGCCTTCATGCTCTCCACTCAAGCTTCCCGTAGTCCGGGTAGGGAGTGATGTGATAGTGGTTCGTCACCCTGTCGCTGTTGGCATGCTGCCTCTCGCAGATGCTGCCGCAGCTGGGACAGGTCAGGCCGCACTTCGCTCGAGGGCCGCCTCGTGTTCTCAATGCCACCAGACTGCCCGTCCGCTATTTGATAACCCACCCGGGTTCTTTCCATCTTGGGAAACGGTGGGGTGAAGGGGACCCAGGCGACGCCGTCGCAGGTCTACGGCCTCCCGGTCAGGGTGGCTTGAGTGCCGTCCCTCTGTGGGGCCTGACGGGCCGTGTGGGAGCGTCGGGGTCGGGCGACGCATATCAACGAAAGACGCCTCCCTTTGTCAGAGGCTCCGAGCGGGTAGTCAAATGGCGCCGACCCGCCTGCTTTACTGGGGCCGCGTTCGATCTTCGGTTATGGAAGAAGTGGCTCAGCCCTCCCTCGTCGTGGACCTCCCCCGCTGCAGGGTCGACCTTGGAACGAAGGTGGTCACCTGCCGGATCGACGCGGAGACGCTCCGGTGCATGTACGGCCTGGACCCGCAGGTGAGCCTCAGTTTCGTGTTCGAGGTCTCCCCCACGGCGATGCCAGACGCCCGCTGACCCGACCGTGGCGGGAAGGTGCAATGGTCAGGCGCCCCGAGTTCGGTCTGCTCCCCGCAGCTGGTCCAGCAGGGAGGGACACTCTCTCCTCATCGGGCGTCCTCCTCCCAGGGTATCCGAAGCCGCGGGTTTGCGACGGCCCTCCGCGACGGATGGCGGGCCCTTACTATATACGGGGAATCTCTCGGTTCGGCGTGCCTCTCGGATGCCCTCGGTTCGTCTCGGATGCAAAACAGGCCCCGTTTGAACCGAGAAACGCGCCTCGGATATCCGAGAAACCGCTCCCGGGTATCCGAGGGAGAACCGAGGGGAAGCCGGGAATCTCTCGGATACGCCAGTTTTCCCCCGCACGGACCAAAAATCCGATCCGAACCGAGGAACCGAGGGAGAGGCCTCGGACATCCGAGGAATCTCCCTCCGCTGCAGCCGACCAGGCACCGAGAGGGGACAAAGGACGCGTGGATGATGGGGTTGCCGGCAGGTGGGAAGTCGAAGTCAAACCGAGCCGCATGCACCCATGTGGGTTATGCGCATGACGCACTCGACTTCCGAGCAAGTACGATTCGGAATGGGCGCGGACTTGAATGCGTGACAGGGAGAAGATCCGCAAAGGCCGAAACGGCCGGACGCGCCAATCGGGAGGGGCTACCTGCTCTATCACAGCTCCCTCCGACCGCTTAAGGGTTAAACGGGGACTCACCTTCAGAGGGGGCGGGAATCAAGGTCGAGGGGGAGAACACGTGGTCAATCCTGACTCAGAACGTGACAATCGAACAAAGCCAAGCGAAACCATGATACAACAGATGAAGAACTTCAACAAATTGAACGAGATGATCGTCAAGTATGGAGGCACAGAAGCGGCATTCAAGGGTTTGAAGGTCGAACCGTTTGACAGCGAAGTTCAGAGGATAGCGGTCTCCACAGCGCTTACCAAGGTTCACCGATTGGAGAGGGACCTCCGCCAGTTGCCCAAGAGAACGAGAGATGAAGAAAGAGAATGGAGGCGTTTCCTTCTCCTGAAAGGCCTCGAAGATGACATCCTCGCCATCTTCGCATTCTTGTCGAGTCTGTTGGAGAGGGTTTCCGGCAAGTGACGAGCCGACGCTTAACAGGGAGAACCACGGACCGGAGAATTAGCAGGAACAAGGAAAAGGGCTCTGGCAAATCCTCGGGTTCTCCTCCGATTTCGTCTCGCTGTCAAGCGCCGGGACTTATTCGATGGGGTCTGGTTCCACATACTCGGGGTCTCTCGCTGGTCGCCACACATGCTCGGCAGTCCAATACAGAGCCGATGCAGGCGGAAAACCCTCCAGCACTGCGAACCCAACTTGCGGAGAGACCACTACGAAATCTATGTTTGGTGTTCCGACCAATCCCTCCCCGACATACATCAGTCCGAAACCCAACACGAACCCTCCAAGCGCAACAAGAGAAGAAACGAGCGACCATCGATTCACGACTGAACCGATGGTAGTCTTTGGTAATAAGCGTTCGAAGAGTTCTGAAGAAAGTCCTGAAGCGAGTCCTGAAGGACTGTCTTCAGTTTTCGCGCCCGGGTCCCCACGCCGAGAGGAGGCGAACTGAATGGCACGAAAGAGGGCCCCACGAAGCGTAGACGGTTGTCAAACGCCTTCGCGCCTTGGGTCAGACGAAGGTATCACTGGAGGCGGGGGTGAATGGGCTGGCAGATGGTCGCCGACCGCGAACTGGCGTTTCTGGCGACTGGAATCTTCATTGGGATATTCGGTTTGTTCCTACTGGAAGTCCTTAACTGCTATTGGGGTGTGGTTTGTTGATGACGGCCAATTGTCATGAAGGAAACCAAAGAAAGGGACTGGCGTTATATCCTGTTCGCGGTGAAGGTTTCCCTTCTAACATTGGCAGCTTACATATTGGTCTCAAATCTTCTCGACCTGTTTAATGCTTCAAACAACATCGGGACAATCGGATACGGGGGTTCTGTCACAATCGAGGGAGTGGACTTCATAGAGTTTCTGAAGGAGTCCATCATCGCCTCAATTATCACCGTGGCCGCTCTACTTGTGGACGTTTTGGAGACTTTACTGCTTCGATAGGTAATCGCTCAGGATGTAGCGTATCGTCTTTGGCACCGAGTCCAGTGCCTTCTTTTTTCGTCCCGCTTCGAGCCTCCGCAAGACGAGTCCTACTGATTCCATCGCGACGCGCTTCTCGCTGGGAAGGGAAGACAGGAAGGAGGCGAGCTTCCCCGTAGGGACCTTCATCTCCTCCAAGAGCCCCATCTCGCCCAAAGATCGGAACCTGGGACTCCTTCTCGTGAAGACCGATTCCTACGTACAGTACGCTGCTCATGCCTCCAGACCCGGCTCGCCTGCCCATTAACCCACGTCATAGGTTCAAGATGGAACGGATTAACGGCGAAGTCCGCAACCGACAGAAGATCATGCGTGGAATCAAGGGGATGGACGCTCCCATCCTGAAGGGGACTCGGATATACCACAACTACATCATGCCGCACGGGGGCATTCAGTGGAGGACTCTCGCAGAGGCGGCGGGAATCAGGGTCGAATATCAGGACAAACGGAAGACCTTGATTCAAAACGCCTCTAAGAAGGCCACTTCACATC
>JAFMAI010000015.1 GCA_029785085.1 Nitrososphaerota archaeon
GCCGGCGCCAGAAGCACGCCCACGTTGCCGACTCATCGGCTGCCTTCGCATCTCTCATGTCCACCGGTTACAGCCTGCAACCAACGTGCACGCGTTTGCGGCTTCTTTCACACGGTTCCACCGTGGTCGGGACGCAGCGGAGGCCCCAGCTGGCGGGGACTACACGAATCGGCCTCGCTTTCACACCCATGAAGCGCCTGAGTGCGGGGGGAGGGATTCGAACCCTCGAACCCCTAAGGGATGAGGTCCTGAGCCTCACGCCGTTGACCAGGCTGGGCGACCCCCGCGCCGTCAGGGCGAGCCTAACCTTCGCTTTAAGAACGTTGAACCGAGGGAAGCACTTTCGCTCCACCCTCTGTTCGAAAAGGGGTCGCCTGAGAATCCCACGTTAAATTCAGGCCGCGGCGAGCAATCGCACAATGGAACGGTTGCGTTACCTCTATGAGCAGACGGTCGACGGGAAGAAAACATCTGTTTACCACTGTTCCGGCTGCGACCGCATCCTGAAGCTCAGCCGAGCGCCGCCCTTCGACGCGCGCCTCCCCGCCAGCTCATGCGTCAATCGCGGCTGCCCATTAGACGCCCCGGGGCCCATCTCCCCGCCAAGACCGGAGGCGCTGTTCCAGCGCGCCTCTTCGATCCCGCATTTCACGCTCGGGTTCCCTCCGTTGGATTCGCTCCTGAGGCCCCTGTCGGAAAGGCGGCTGGTGTTGTTCAGCGGAGATTACGCTTCGACTGTCGCAGAGCTAGCAGCGTTCAGGGCTCAGCTCCCAGTCGAATCGGGCGGCCTCGACTCTGCTGTCGTGTTCATAGACGGAGGCAACCGCTCCGACCCATACCTCTTCTCATCCTTCGCCAGGCAGCGAGGCGTCGGGCCCCGCGCCGCGATGAGGCGTGTCGCTTCCTGCCGTGCCTTCACGCTCTATCAGTTGGCCGAGCTGGTTTCAGAGCGCCTGGCACGAGCCGCAGAGGACTACGGGGCGAGGCTGGTGATAATCTCCGACGTCCTCGGCACTTTCAACGAGCCGGAGCTGGACGAGAGGGAGGCGAGGCGCGTCCTGGACGCCGTCTACGAAGGCGTCGAGGAGCTGAAGGAGCGCTCTCTCGTCATCGCGACCCTGCCATCACCCAACAAGTACGACGGGCTGGTCGTGCCGTGGGCCGACACAACGATCTCTCTTTCACACAGCAGGGACTGCGTCAGGGCAGAGCGCCTCGGCCGAAGCGGCCTGGCCCCCGACGTCGCCACCTTCAAACCTAGCCTCCTGTTGAAGGCCGCCAGAGTCGGGGTTCGGCGCTGATGGGTCGAACCGTCCCCTCGTTCCGGGTGGCCGAGGCTCAAGAGACAGCCGGTTGGAGGGCCTTCAGGAAGGCCCTCCCGAAGAGGGACAGGGAACCCTTTGATGACTTGCTGCGCTCGGCGAGGCTCTACGCTTCCGCCTCCTCCGCTGCTACCAGGTCGTCTAGGTTCGAAGGCATGGCTATGGCGATGATATTCAATCACTACAGGCTCCTCGAGCAGTCCATCGAGGCGTCGAACGCGGGCCGAGGAGATGCGAAGAGATGACCCTCTCAGGCGAAGCCGTCGAGGCGCTCGACAGCTGGCGCGGCTTCGCGAGTGCCCTGCCAGATGAAGACAGGGCGCGCTTCGCACGTATGGTCCAGAAGTGCCACGAATACTCCCCAGCGATGTGCGCCGGGGACCCTGTCTTCCCCGACGAGGCACTCATCATGTGCCTCCTGCTCGTACAGCACAACGTCATCGTAAGGTTGGCGGGGTTGGCGAAGGCGAGGGCAGGGAATGACTCGCGGCTGGATATTTGACATCTACCCGGGCGGCCCCGGGGAGATGGTCGTCTGGCTGAAGACCGAGGACGGCGAGGCGGTGAGGCTGACAGACCGCTGGTCACCATCCCTGTTCGTAGGGTCGAACGCCGCGTCAGACTTCGCGGTTCCTGTCCACACACTCCGCGACGAGTTCCTGTGGACCAGGGTGGTCAGGAAGCGCGAAACGGTGACCAGCCACGAGTGGTCCGACGTGCTCGAAGTGAAACTCGCCGACGCCAGGAGTGCCCGGCGGGTGGCCGAACGGATAGAGAGACTGGGCCCTTTCGGGACGTTCAGAATCTACAACGCCGACGTCCCGCCGGACCAGGGCTACCTCTACGAGAACGACCTCTTCCCCCTCGCCTTCTGCGAGGTGATGAGCGATGGAGGGAAGCTGCGATGGACCCTGGAGGACGACGTCTGGGCCTACGACTATGCCACCCCTCCGCTGAGGACAGCCAAACTCGACGTGCAGGTGGCGAAGGAGGGGAGGCTGCCGAAGCCCACGGATCGGATAGAGTCGTTCACACTGGAGTGCGACGACGAGCCAGCGGCCATCGCAGGCCAGAACGAGACAGAGAAGTTGCTCAAACTGGCGGAGGCGGTCCGCCAGGCCGACCCGGACGTCATCCTGACCGACGACGGGGACACGTTCCTCTTCCCCTACCTCGTCAGGCGTGCAGAGGCCAACGGCGTCAGGCTGTCTCTCGACAGGGACGGCGCCCCCCTGAAGCTCCCGTCGAAGCCGGGCACTTCATATTTCAGCTACGGGCAGATACACTACAAGCCCTCGGCGACGAGACTCCGTGGCCGTGCGCACATCGACGTCAACGCCTCGTTCGCCTACTCCGAAGGAGGGCTCGACGTACTCTTCGAGCTGAGCAGGGTCTGTCGCATGCCCATCCACACAGCCAGCAGGGCGAGCATAGGCAAGGCCCTCTCCAGCCTCCAGTTCTACCACGCACTCAAGGCGGACCTTCTGGTTCCATGGAAGCCTACCCTGGCGGAGCGCTTCAAGGACAGGAACGAGCTGCTGACGGCGGACCGAGGGGGCTTCGTCTTCGAGCCGAGGGTGGGGGCGTACGAGGGGGTCGGGGAGCTGGACTTCTCCGCCCTCTACCCGAACATCATGTACAGGAAGAACATCTCTGCCGAGACCGTCAGGTGCTCGTGCTGCCCCGACTCAGAGAACCGCGTCCCCGAGCTCGGTTGGAATATATGCCGGCGAGAAGGGCTGGTCCCCCGCTCCATCAGAATCATAGTGGAGAAGAGGCTCTCCTACAAGGAGATCAAAGGGAAGGCAGCCGACGAGGCTCTCCGAGCCCGCTACGACGCCAGGCAGGCAGCCCTAAAATGGCTGGGGGTGACCTGCCTCCCCGGGGAGTCGCCCGTCCTTGTGAAGCAAGGCGGTACCGAGCGGTTCGTCAGAATCGGTGATTTCATAGATGGCCTCGCAGGAGACAAGACAGGAGTCATCGCCTGTCCGCCGGACGTGTCTGTCGCAGGGCTGGGGCCTGACTATAAGGCGAAGTACAGCAGGGTAGCCAATCTGATAAAGAAACCGAACAACCAAAAGCTGCTAGCTGTAGAGATGGAGGATGGCAGAAGGATAGCCACCACCCCGGACCACCCGTTCTTCGTCCTCAGAGGAGGGAGATTGACGGTAACCGCAGCCGAAGAGTTGAGGGTGCACGAAGCGGTTCCCATAGCGACCAGGATCTCGTCGGTGGGCCATTCGATCAGTCAGATAGACCTGATTGATCGACTAGAGGCAATCCCAGCCGCCGACCGGTTCCTGTGGAGGGTGTCCGGGGAACTTCTGAAGGAAATGGCTCAGACAAGAAGACAGGCGCTCCTCAGAGCGGCGGCTTCCAAGGGATACTCCTCGCACGCGGTCGCCAATTGGATCAAGAGCGGGACCATTCCGCTCGGGTTCTTGGGGCTGCTCGGTATCAGTCCCAGTTCACATCCGACAATGAGGATAGGGGTCGGCCGCAGACTCGGAGGCAGGATTGCCTGGTTGCCAGCGGCGGTAGACGTCGGCGAGGAGCTTGGGTTCCTTCTTGGCCTCTATGTAGCCGGCGGCAGCGCCACAGACGCCTGCGTCAGACTGGGCATCGCATCGACGGAGCCTGGCCTCCTGGAGGCAACCAAGAGGGTTGTTGCGTCTCTCTTCGGCGTCAGGCCCAGAGTCTACAAGGAGCGGAGGGCAGAGATGTGCGTCGCCCAGGTCAATAGCACGAGCCTGGCGAGGGTTCTCGACCTCGTCTTCGGGCTGCCGGGTTCTGTAGAGAAAGGGGAGCTGAAGGTCCCTGAGCTCATCTTCAACTGCAGCGATTCAGTCGCACATGGGTTTGTCTCCGGGATGGTCGCCGGCGACTGCCACGCCTGCAAGAAGCGTGGGTTCGACATCGCCACGACATCGAAAGGCTTACAACAACAGATCGCGTTCTTGGCGTCCAGGCTCGGACTGGCTTACAGCCTAGGCACCTACCACGAAGGCGACGACGCCATGTACACCGTCAACTTTGTGGGGCCTGAGACCTTCAGGGGCTTCTGGAGCCGGGAGCATCCAAAGGAAGGCCAGCCAGGCGCAACTCGGTCTTGGTCGGAAGAACCCTCTCGCACCCGTGACCACGCCAGATACGCTATACTGCCGGCGGCCGGGTTCATGTTCAAGGTCGCTCGAACCTCTTCGGAGCCTCATGTGTATGGGTACGGAACCTGCCAGGCTCAAGCCATGTTGAAGCCTGACCGGATGGATTCTAGGGCGTCGAACCGAGCCCAGCCGCGCCAGAAGTCGCGCGTCGAGAATTTTTTTGACAGCGACCTGGGGTTAGCCCGAGTACTAAAAATCGAGAGACTCGACCTCTGTCCAGACTACGTCTACTGCTTCCAAATCGCTGAGGACGAGACGCCGGGGTTCTTTACAGGCGACGGACTTGTCTTCACCCACAACTGCTTCGGATACCTGGGGTTCAACAACGCGAAGTTCGGCCGCATCGACGCCCACATAGCCGTCTGCGCCTGGGACCGGAAGGTCATAACCGACGCCGCGAGGGCTGCCGAAGCCAGAGGCTTCGAGGTCCTGCATGGCATCGTGGACTCTCTCTGGCTCTGGAAGGAGGGGGCGGGGGAGGGCGACTACCTCGCGCTCAAAGCCGAGCTGGAGGCGAAGACGGGGTTCGCCATGTCGTTCGAGGGGGTCTACAAGTGGCTGGCTTTCTTGCCATCGAAGTCAGAGCCGGGGCTACCTGCCCTCAATCGATACTTCGGGGCCTTCGAAGACGGCCGCTTGAAGGTGAGGGGGGTCGAAGCGCGCCGCCACGACACGCCGCCGGCTCTCAAGAGGTGTCAGATGGCCATTCTGAAGATCCTGGCCGAGGCCGACACCGTAGCTGCGGCAAGGGCCAAGGTCCCGGAGTGCGTCGAGGTCTTCCTCAGGTGCGCGGGGACGCTCGAGCGGCACGAAGTCCCAGCCTCCGAGCTGGCCTTTTCGACCAACCTCTCGAAGGCGCCTGGAGAGTACACCACGGCGACCGTGCAGCGTGCCGCAGCGAAGCAGCTGGTAGGCGAAGGGGTCGACCTGCACGCCGGGGAAGGGATACGCTACGTCATCATGGACTACAGGAGCGGGGGCTCGAAGCGGGCGACGCCGCTCGACATGGTGGAGGACCAAAACCGCTACGACTCTGGCCGCTACATCAGGCTGCTGGCCGAGGCGTGCTCCTCCGTCCTCGAACCCTTCGACCCGGCGTGCGCCGTGGAGAGGCTGTTGGAGCGCTACGAGGCACGGAAGAGCGGAGCTCTCGCATGACCGCGCCGTTCGGGGCACATCCACTCACGGCGGGAGCGACCTCGTTGTCCTCCACGTTCTTCGGCCTTAGTCCGGCACTCGCTGGTCAGACCACGTCCCCTCCGCCGAGCGGGTAAATCCGGGGATGGCGCCCTTGGGATGGATCGCCAGCCTGCACACTCCGTGAACCCGCATGAAGTTCGACCAAGTCACGGAAAGTGTTACAACAACATTTACCAACAGTAGCCCTTGACCGGGCCTCGCCGATGACGGTCGACGCGACAGTCTGCCACATAATCAAGGGGCGCCGGCTCTTGCTGAAGAAGGCAACCAGAGGGATAAGCGCCGGCAAGTGGAACGGGCCTGGAGGGAAGATAGAGCCAGGAGAGACGGCCACAAGGGGGGTGGTCAGGGAGGTGATGGAAGAGACCTCACTGTCGATAATCAACCCTTTCTACCACGGCAAGTTGGAGTTCTACATGAATGGGGGCCGGAGCCTGGATTATTTGGTGCACGTCTTCTCAGCCAGGCGGTTCTCTGGGAGGCCGCGCTCGAGCGAAGAGGGGGAGGTCAGGTGGTTCGACGTCCGGGAGATCCCCTACCCCGAGATGTGGGACGACGACAGGTACTGGCTCCCTCTGCTGCTGAACGGCGTAAGCTTCGACGCCTGTTTCACCTACGACAGGAAGAACCGTCGCGTCGTCGATTACCTCATCAAGGCTCGGACGAGCCTCCAACCAGACGCGTCAGAGCGTGCCAATGAGGTGCGCCGCCCCTGGCCGCGCTAGGCACAGAGACCAACATGGACGGGCTCGAAGAGACCTAAAGGCCGCACCGCGCACTATGCCGGACACGAAACGGCATGGCCCATGCATAGTGCTTAAGACCGGCCCAGGCCTCGCACCCACAGATGTCGTTTTCGGCAGACCTCGCCTGGCAGCGCGTGAAGACCCTGGCCCCCTTCCCCCCCCACCTTGAGCCCTACTACAGGGACATACTGTCTCAGTACGAAGCCGCTCACAGCCTGGCTTCCGCTGCGAGGACGAAAGGCCACGATCCTACAAGCGTCGTCGAGAGCAAGACCGTCTTCGACCTGGCAGACAGGGTGAACCAGATGCTCAGGCTGGACCAGTTCGAAGGGCTGGTCGACAGGCTCAGGGAGCTCCTCCACAGCACCTCCAAGGAACGCGCAGCCCTGACGATCTCCCAAGAGATAGCTCTGGGCAAGTTCGGGGCGCTCGAGAGGCACGAAGCCCTGAGCTACGGGGTCAGGGCAGGGCTCGCCGTCATGACAGATGGAGTCACCGTGGCCCCCCTGGAAGGGATATCCGGAGTCACGATAAAACAGAACGACGACAACACCGACTACGTCTCTGTATCCTATGCAGGGCCGATGCGCTCGGCTGGGGGGACCGAGGCGGCGTTCTCTCTTGTCATAGCGGACGTGACCGCCAAGAAGCTGGGCTTGAGCAACTACAGGGCCCACCAAGAAGAGATTGACCGCTTCGCGGAAGAGCTGAGGATCTACGAGCGCGACGTTGCGAACTTCCAATACAAGGTGACAGACGACGACATCCGCCGGGCGATCTCCAACCTCCCGGTAGAGATCGACGGGATCGAGACTGATCCGATCGAAGTAGTGGTCCACAGGAACCTCAAGCGGGTGGCCACAGATAGGCTCAGAGGGGGCGCCCTGAGGGTCCTCAACGACGGCGTGATAGGCAGGGCCCACAAACTGTCGAAGAAGCTCGCGAGCTTGAACATATCGGGGTGGGACTTCCTCTCTCAGCTGAAAGGGGGGACCCAACAGACGGCGAACGAAACCGAAAAAGCAGGCGCCCACTTCGAAGAGGTCATCTCGGGGAGGGCCGTGCTCTCGATGCCTAGGAGCAAGGGGGGCTTCAGGCTCAGGTATGGGCGGTCAATGAACACGGGCCTCTCGACCATCGGGATACACCCGGCGGTCGCCACGCTCCTCGACTTCCCAATCGTGGCCGGGACCCAAGTGAAGGTGGATATGCCGGGGAAGGCGGCCACCATCGCCTTCGTCGACTCCATAGAGGGGCCTACAATCCTGACGAAGGACGGGAGCGTCATGAGGGTCTCGACCGTGTCGCAGGCGGAAGAGATGCGCGAGCTAATGTCGAAGATAATCGACCTCGGAGACGTCCTGATAACCTACGGCGACTTTTTGGAGAGCAACAAGGCGCTTCAGCCGTCCCCCTACGTCCCAGAGTGGTGGTCCCAGGACCTGGGCCGCGCTATGGCGGAGGTCTCAGGAGCCGCGGAAGCGCTGGCCTCGGCGGGGGTAGGAGGCGACAGGGCCAGGGAACTGGCTTCCGCTCCGACCATCGCCCCGACCGCCGCGGAGGCCATAGCGATTTCACGCGCGCTAGGCATCCCGCTGCATCCTTCGCATACCCCGCGATTCGACAGGGTAGAGTCTTCCGACCTGGCCGAACTGCGGAAGAGCGCTCGACCCGAGGGGAGGGACGTGGTCATCGACATCGCCGTCCCGCACGTCCGCTGGGTGCTGAACACCTGCCTCGTCGAGCACAGGACCGAGGGGGACGTGGCAATCGTCACAGGAGAGCCGGCTGTCCTCCTCCGCGCGCTCCTGCGACTAGGCGAGCCTGCGCCCGTGGTCTCTCCTGACGCGCCTGACTACATCAGGCGCCTCTCGGGGATCCAGATGGGAAGGCAGAGCACCACCACCATCGGCATCAGGGTGGGGAGGCCGGAGAAGGCGATGGTCAGGAGGATGAAACCCCCGGTCCACGTGCTGTTCCCCGTGGGCTACGGGGGTGGACCGATGCGGGACGTCTTCGCCGCCGCCAGGGCGGGGAGGGTCGAGATTGAGGTCGTCAACCTGTACTGCCACAGGTGCAACCAGAGGAGGCTCTCTCCAAAATGCGAAGTCTGCGGCGAGGATACTGAACCATTCATGGCCTGCCCCCGGTGCGGCGCCACATCCCAGGACATTGCCTGTCCCAACTGCAAGGCGAAGACCCTCCCATATTCGAAGATGGACTTCGACTTCAAGTCGCGGCTGGAGGGGTTAAGGACCAAGATCCCACATTCTGTGTCCAAACCGGTGAAAGGTGTGAAGGGCCTGACGAGCGTCTCCAAGGTCCCGGAAGCCATCGAAAAGGGGATCATCAGGAGCAGGCACAATGCCTTCGTCTATAAAGACGGGACCCTGAGGATCGACGCCACCAACGAGCCTCTGACCCACTTCAGGCCGCGGGACGTAAAAGGTGACCTTCAAGTCTTGGCTCGTCTGGGTTACACTCACGACCACATGGGAGCCCCCCTGAAGTCCGATGACCAGGTGCTGGAGCTCAAGCCCCAGGATATCATAGTCCCTGCGGACATCAGCGGCGACCTGGTCAAGATGGCCCAGTGCATCGACGACGAGCTTCAGAGCCTCTATGGCATGGAGCCGTTTTACAACGTCGCAAACACTGACGACCTGCTGGGGAGGTTGGTGATCGGACTCGCACCCCATACCTCGGTGGGTGTAGTCGGACGGATTGTGGGGTTTTCAGCTACGGAGGTCTGCCTTGCAAACCCCTACTGGCACTCTGCTAAGAGGCGGGACTGCGACGGAGACGGCGACTCCATACTCCTGCTGGTCGACACGCTGCTGAACTTTTCGCTGCAATATGTCCCGGCGCAGATCGGCGGCTACATGGACACGCCGCTATTGATACAACCGGTGATCCTCCCGGCGGAGGTGGACGAACAGGCGCATAACTTCGACGTGGCACGGATTTATCCGCTCGAGTTCTACGAGAAGACCCTCGGCACCCCGCCTGCGGCATCCGTGGCCCATTTGATCGAGCGCATCGGCTCGCGCCTGGAAAGCGAGTCCCAGTTCTACGGCTACGGGTTCACCCATCCGACAAGCTCCATCACGATAAGACGCTCCAGGGCTTCCTACTCCACGTTGAGGACGCTCCATGAAAAGATCGCGAAGCAGATTGAAGTCGCGTCCCTCGTAGAAGCCGTGTCTACCCGCGACGTGGTCGAATCCATCATCAGGACGCATCTAATCAGGGACATCATGGGGAACGCGAAAAAGTACGCGACCCAGGCGTTCAAGTGCAAAGGCTGCGGCATGACGCTCCGGCGGCCTCCGCTCTCGTCCAAATGCCCCAGCTGCGGCGGCGAAATCAGGGGGACACTGACCAGGGCTTCGGTGGAGAAATACCTCCAAATCGCGCAGCGCCTCGCCCGAGAGTACGACGTCGACCCATATCTGAGGAACAGGCTTGACATGCTTCAGAGAGAACTGGACCAGCTCTTCCAGGGGCCGAGGAAGCCAGACCAGCTGGAGCTGACGGACTTCTCGACGCCTACGCTAGCTGAATGAGTACGCGGGCGTGTCCCTGAACGAGTACCTCACCTTCTGGAAACCCTTCCTAATCTCCCTGATTCTGGCCACGACCTCCTGCTTCTTCTCTCCCCCGAGGCCCAGGTGCACGAGTTCAGCCACTTCGTCCATCTCTGATTTGCCCATCCCCAGCCGTGTCAGCTCCGACACTCCGAGCCTGATCCCGCCCGGGTTCGTATAGTGTCTCCCTGCCTGGATGTCTCCAGGTATCGGCTCCCTGTTGCATATGATGTTCTGGTCCTCCAGCAGCTTCTCGATTACCCCTCCGTCCGCGTACCTGGTCACGTCGAGGGCCACTTGGTGGGACATCGTGTAGCCGTTCTTCTCACCAAGGACGCGCTCGCCAAGGTCCGCGAGTCTCCCGGCGAGCGTCTGAGCGTTGTCTACGACGTCCTTCGCATAGTCATGCCCGAACTGGAGGAACTCGGCGAAGACCATCGCCTTGGCGGCCACGTTATGGAGGTGGTGGTTGCTCGCAGTGCCAGGGAAGACTGCCTTCTTAAGAGGCTCCGCGAACTCGGCCGACGACGCTATCGCGCCCCCCTGAGGCCCGAAGAGCACCTTGTGGGTGCTCATGGTCATGACCTGGACACCCTCCCTGAGAGGGTCCTGGAACTGTCCGCCTGCGATAAGCCCGGCGACATGGGCCGCATCATAGCACACTACTCCACCTTTGTCGCGTATGGCCTGCGCCAGCTCCTTGACGGGGTGGGGGAAGAGGAAGAGGCTGCAGCCGAACATCGCCAGCTTAAGTGAAGGGAGCGCCGCAATCCTCTTCTTCGTCTCATCGACGTCGATGTTCATCGAATCCTTGTCGAACGCGAAGTATGACACGTCTAGGGAGTGCACCAGCCCCGCCGTGCCTCCGAAGTCCTTCTTCCCATGGGAGATGTGCCCCCCGTTGGGGATGGAGAGCGCCATCATCATGTCTCCTGGCCCACTGACTGCGGAGTAGACCGCTAAGTTTGCGTTGACCCCCGAGACAGGCCTGACATCGAAGTGGTCGGCTCTGAACAGCTTCTTGCCGAGCGCGATAGCCTGCAGCTCTATCTGGTCTATGTACCTGCACCCTGCGTAGACCCTTTCGCCCGGCCATCCCTCAGCGTACCTGTGGCCGAGGTCTGACGAAAGGACCCTCCGGACAGGCTCGGACGCGAGGTTCTCGCTGGCTATCATCGGAAGGCTCTCTGAGAACCACTTCTCATGCGAGCGGATCCCGCTGATTACAGCCTCGAATTCCGATTCGTAGGAGGGCATGTAGCCCGGCGCCCTCCCACGTTAATTATACATTTGTCAGGATATTTATCCTTGGTAAACCGGCCAACGCAATCTACATACACAGTCGACCATGGCCAAACAGGCGCTCCAACCGCTAGTGATATGTCCAATCGATGTGAACCTGAACCATTCGTTCTTTCCTGACGTTCTTTCCTGATAGGTTCATTGGCCGCGAGAATGGCAGGCTGACTTGCGAAAAGCACAATTACGTCCCGCGGGTGCACGAATCCACCGGCCTGCCGAACTGGATTGTGACTAGAAGTCTTCTTTTATCGTCTGAAAGGCGACACACGTCTGCGTCTTCTCGATGCCTTTCATCGCCCGGAGCTTGTCGACCACGAGGCCGCCTATCTCCTCCACAGAGCTCGCCCTGACCTTGAGCAGGATGTCCCACTCGCCAGATATCACGGACACTTCGTAGACCCCGGGGATCTTGGACACCTCTTCTGCCAGGTCGCGCTGCGAAACGTCTCGCTCGCTCCTGAAGGTGACGAAGACGTAGGCCGTGACCGGCTTCCCTATCTTCGAATAGTCGGGGACTGCGACGAACTTCCTTATCACTCCAGACTCGGTCAGCCTCTTCAACCTCTCCTGGACCGTCGCGCGCGGGATCTCGAGCTCGTCGGAGATCTCGACCACCGACTTCCTTCCGTCCTTGACCAGCTCCCTGAGGATCCGTTCGTCCTTTTCGTCCAGCATTCCAGCATAATGCTCAGAAAAGGCACCATATATGATTTATCTTCCGACAGAATGCCAGCAATCCCGTTAGAATGTTTATAGGGCTCGGAAGAGTGATGTCGTTGTGGCGGAGGCCACGGAAGCGACGGACGCGGTCGTGATCCCGAAGCCGCTCGGAGATCTGTCGGAGGCCGAGCTGCTCAGGAAGCGGCAGATAGGCAAGGTTTCGACCGAGACCCTGAGATACCTGACGGACGCGTTCGTCAGCGAGGGCTTCGACTGGCTGCTGCCGGTGGTCTTCTCGAAGTCCACGGACCCGTTGTGGCCCGACCCGGGCGCATCGATTGAAAAGAGGGTCGAGACGGAGATCTACGGAGAAACGGTGAGGACGACCCTGAGCATGATAATCCACAAGCTGGTCGCCTGCTCCACCGCCTATCCAAGGCTCTTCATCCTCTCCCCGAACGTCAGGATAGAGAAGAGGGAGAGAGGGGCGACCGGATGGCACGCCTACGAGTTCACACAGCTAGATTTTGAAATCCGAGATGCGGGCTCCAATGATGTGAGGCGCCTGGTCGAAGACGCGGTCGTCGGGTTGATCACGCACCTGAAGAAGAGGACCAAAGGCGAGCTTGTATCGCTCGGAAGGCACAGCACCATCGAGGCACCTGCGAGACCGTTCAGGCTCTATGACAGGCAGAGCCTGTCGGCGGAGTACGGGGAGGGGTGGGAGGCGAGCCTGCCCCGGGACATCCGGGGGCCCGTCTGGGTCACGAACATACCGAGGGAGTTCTACGACTTCGAAGACCTGTCGTCAGGAGCGTGGGACAACTACGACCTCTTCGTGCCAAAGTACGGCGAGATACTCTCTGGCGCGAGGCGCGAATGGGAGTTCGACAAGATCTCGTCGAAGATGGAGAGAGACGGCGTCAGGAAGGAGAACTACACCCTGCTGTTGAAGCTCGCAAGGGAGGGCAGGCTCAAACCGTCGGCGGGCGCGGGGATAGGGGTGGAGAGGCTGGTCAGCTGGATAACCGGGGCGAAGCACGTAGGGGAGGTGCAGCCCTTCCCGAAGGTTCCGGGGACGGTCTACGACCTCTAGGGGTCGAGGGCCCCACGAGCTCCTTTGAGAAGGGGCGAGTCCCTCACCCAAGACCGCCTGGGTCAGGGGACCCCGCCGCTCGGCGCCGCCGTTTCGATAGGTTCGGGATTCCCTCCAATTGACCGGGTTCTGACCCTGCCTGGTTCCATCGAGATCGGCGGCTGGCTTCAGGCCACGATCATCGTCAGCGTGCTCCTGACGTTGTCGAGCCTGCGCACCTTGCCCTCCAGTATGCCCTTTATCCCCGCTATGCTCTCGGCCTCGCCCCTTGTGACGATGTCGTACACGCCATAGACCTGATGCACCTCTCTGATGCCCGCGACCTCCTTCAGCCTGGCGAGGACCTCCTCCTCCGTCCGGAGGTTCACGTTCAGCAGGACGAAGAGCATGGGCCTGAACCCGTATTCGTACGGCCTTCCTCCTCCACGCTTCCTCGGGTCCTTGGCCCTATTCCAGCTGGCAGGCTCCTCGACCCGCGCGACCACCTCGCCGGCGATGTCGAGGAAAAGAGACTCTTCCTCCTTCGAAGCCCTCTCGTAGACCACGTACTGACCTTTCATGGTCACGTATGACTGAGGAGAATCATCCAGGGGGTGCGACAAAAGCCTATGACAATCAGGTGCATTATTGGACTAGGCCTCGGAATTGTAAAGCTTCATAAGCGACCCAAGAATCTTAACCCACAGGCGGGTGAGCGGGCCTCCGTCCGTTCCGCCTCATAAACCCCGGAGTAGGAGGTAATGGGAAGCGCGAACACAAGAAGAGAGACTTCTGCCAGTATCGGAGATTTTCTTCAGCGTGCAGGGCGAAGGGGTATTCGCGGGGACGCCGAGCGTCTTCCTCCGCACGTACTACTGCAATCTCACCTGCGCTTGGTGTGACACCAAGTACACGTGGCTGGACCAGAGCAAGGCACAGGCAGGAATTCACTATCAACAGATGAGCGTTGGCGAGGTACTGGAGAAGCTCACAGATTACGGTTGCCACCACCTTGTTGTCACCGGTGGCGAGCCAATTCTCCATCAAGGGCTTCTTTCGTCGCTGCTCTCTGACCTGAAGCGATTGGGCTTCGTCGTCGAGGTCGAAACCAACGGCACGGTTGTTCCATCAGTCGAAACGGTTGGACTTGTCGACTGCTTCAACGTCTCACCCAAGATAAGCAATAGCCTCGTGCAGAAGACTGTCAGGATTCGTCGGACTGCACTGAAAGCTTTCGTGAGATCGGGCAAGGCCTGGTTCAAGTTCGTCATATGCGAGCCTAACGATATTGTCGAGGTCGAGGAATTGATCTCCTCTTACAATCTTCCACGCGAAAGGGTCCTCCTTATGCCCGAGGGGGCGGATGCCGAAACCCTTTCCGAGCGCGGCAAATGGCTCGTGGAGGTCTGCAAGCAGCGCGGCTTTCGATTCACTCCACGTCTGCATATTCTGCTCTTCGGCAACAGGAGGGGAACCTGAATAGGGAAGGAGAAAATAGGAACAGGCTGGAGTTTGGCAAACCCTTCTAGGCCCAGTACCCCGACCTATCGAGCGGTTTGGTCAGGAAGTCCATTATCTTCCTGGCGGCCATGTCTCTGTGGGCCATCTTCACCATGAACCTGATCAGGGAGCTCAACACCCCAGTCCCTGCGAGCCTGCACGGCGACGAGGAGATCTCCGCCCTGGGGGGACGTGTTGGCGGTGACCATGGAGAAGCTGCAGGAGCACATCCAGGAGAAGTCGAAGAAGATGCTTGGACTGAACGGGGGGACACAGAAGGTGGTCGCGGTGGAGGAGCTGGAGCACTGGATAGAGCAGGGGTGGGACTACAAGAGGGACCTGCCGAACGGGAAGACCGTGATAGGGCTCGGGGCGGGGTAGGTCAGGCGCGGAGGACGGCGGGGCCGGACACCGTGTAGCCCTCGAGCTCTCTTTCGAGCCAGCGGAGGTAGTGGGGGTTCGGGGCTGCGGCCCTGTCGGCGGGCATGGCGTCTGGTTCCTGGAGGAGGTCGGAGAGGACGGGGCTGTTCGCGGGAAGCTTGGCTTGGAGTTTCTCCTTGAAGGAGTAGATGTCTACGGTCCTCGGGTGATCTGGTTCCATGGGAGTCCGGGGGGTGTGCGCTTTTGACGGGACAAGACGGCGCTTCGGTCTGAGTTCCAGCTACTCCAGCCTGTCTAGGATATAGTCGACCCAGGCGCTGTACGAATCGCTGAGGGCGTTACTCTCATCCATGATGGCCCTAGAAACCTGGATGCGGCACTCTTTTTCGAGGGGTGCCATGACAAGAAGCGCCAGGTCCTCTAGCAGCCGCCGGTGGCAGAGGATCTCGTCCGCGCGCTTCCCTGTGATCGAGGGGCCGCTCTCTTTCTGGTGTTCCACTCGAACGCTGCGGGCCGGATGGTCTACCAGACTTACTCGATAGTCGGGAGGAAGGGTAAGAAGCGGATACCCGTCATTAAAATGGGGGAAAGCTTCCAAACTGACAAGGCTATCGACCTGCTCGGGTTCGGGAACCTCACACAAGCGAAGA
>JAFMAI010000016.1 GCA_029785085.1 Nitrososphaerota archaeon
CGAGGTGAAGCTTGGGGTGATCGGGAACACCATGGTCGCCATGGCCAAAGAGCTCGCTGGCTGCAGGCTCCAGACCTACTATCCGATTACCCCCGCCAGCGACGAGAGCGAGTACCTCGAAGCGCACTCGGAGATACTTCTCGACGGCGCCGACAAAGGTGACCCCAGGGCAGCCGAGGTCACAGCGATGAAGAAGGGGAGTATAGCCGTCGTCCAGTCCGAGGACGAGATAGCAGCTGTCACCATGGCCATCGGCGGTGGGCTGGCAGGCGTCCGCTCCTCCACATCCACTTCGGGCCCGGGCTTCTCTCTGATGGCCGAAGGGCTCGGCTACGCCGGGATGAACGAGGTCCCGGTCGTCGTCACACTCTATTCCAGGGGTGGTCCCAGCACAGGCCTCCCCACCCGCCACGAGCAGGGGGACCTCAGGTTCGCCCTCCACGCCGGCCACGGCGAATTCCCTCGCTTCGTCCTCGCGAGCGGGGACCTGGAAGAGGCCTTCTACGACACCATAAGGGCGTTCAACTATTCTGAGAGGTACCAGACCCCGGTCATCCACATCGTAGACAAGGCCCTCGCCAACTCCGATTCCACGATGTCATCCCTCGACGTCAAAAGGGTGAAGATTGACAGGGGCTCCTTCCTCAAGGAGATCACCACCGCAGTCAACGGCGAGTTCAAGCGCTTCGAACACACACCCAACGGCATATCTCCCAGGGCCCCTGTGGGGACCAAGGGGGGGGTCTACTGGCACACTGGGGACGAGCACGACGAGCTCGGCCACATCAGCGAGGACCCGGTCAACCGCGACTACATGATGGAGAAGAGGATGGGCAAGATCGACCTCGCCGCGAGGGAGATACCTATGGTCGAGAGGGTGAACTTCTTCGGCCCAGAGAACGCCGACGTCACCATAATCAGCTGGGGGTCCACCAAGGGCGCCATCCTCGACGCCATGGAGTGGCTCAAGGAAGACGGCATCAGCGTCAACTTCCTCCAAATCAGGCTCGTCAACCCGTTTCCGACTGAATATGTGACGAAAATCCTCTCCGACGCGAAGAAGATTGTCGGCATCGAGATGAACTACTCAGCCCAACTCGTGGGCGTGGTCCGGGAGCAGACGTGCGTCCCCATAGATCAACTGATTGTGAAATACAACGGCAGGCCGATGTCGTCCGAGGAACTGTATGACTCCATCAAGATGATTCACGAGGGGAAGGCCCCCAAGAAAGTGGTGCTGAGGCATGGCGCTTAAGCTCTCCGACCTGAAGACGACGGCGCACAACGACTGGTGCCCCGGCTGCGGCGACTTTGGCATCCTCAACGCAGTCCAGATGGCCCTGGCGGAGATGAACGCCGACCCGTCCAACACGGTAGTAGTCTCGGGGGTGGGTTGCTCCTCCAAGGCCCCGCACTTCATCAAGACCTACGGGGTCCACACGCTCCACGGCAGGGCCATCCCATTTGCCACAGGGATCAAGCTCGCCAACCCCAACATGGAGGTAATCGTCGAAGGCGGCGACGGCGACGGCCTTGGCATAGGCGCAGGCCACTTCGTCAACTCAGGCAGGCGCAACCTCGACATGCTCTACATCGTCCACGACAACGAGGTCTACGGCCTCACGAAGGGCCAGGCCTCCCCCACACTCGGCCTTGGGAAGAAGCCGAAGTCCCTCCCGTCCCCGAACGTCAACCAGGGGATCAACCCAATCATGCTCGCCATGGCGTCCGGATACACCTGGGTGGCCAGGGGCTACTCCTATGACGTCCGCCACCTGAAGGACCTGATCATCAGAGGGATCCGCCACAAAGGGTACGCCTTCCTCGACGTCCTCCAACCATGCCCGACATACAACGACATCATGACCAAGGAGTACTGGGCAGGCGAAGGGAACCTCGACGGCTCAGGGAAACAGCTCCCCAGGACCTACAAGATGGAGGAAGCCGGCTACGACGGCGTGGTCCACAGCGACGACCCGGACGAAGTCGAGAAGAAGGTCCAGCAGGCGATGATGAAGTCATTCGAGTTCGGGGACCGCACCCCCCTGGGTGTCTTCTACCAGAACGAGTTCGTATCAACCTACGGAGACCGCCTGGCCGGCCGGAGCCCGTCGTACAAGACTAACCCTCCCGCAGCCCAGGACATCGCACTCCCAGACGGGACCCCGCTGGCAAACATCAGCAAGCTCCTCGACGACCTCAGGGTCTAGAGACCGACTCCCATTTTATATTTGGACCCTTCCGCCTACGACCCGTGGGCCCCGAGGGATTCATCATTGTCAACGGCCTGCGCATCTTCTACCGATCCGAGGGCGAGCCAAGGCGAGGGACAGTCCTCGGCCTCCATGGAGGCCCGGGCGGCACCTACGACTATCTCTCACCTCTCTTCGACTTGGCTGGGAAGGGGTACAGAGTGGTCCTCTACGACCAGAGCGGGGGCGGCAAGTCACAGCGCATCAAGAATCCCGCCCTCTACAACATCGAACGCTACGTCGAGGAGACCGAGGGTGTCAGGCGGACGCTGGTCCTCGGGAAGGTGCACCTCTTCGGCCACAGCTGGGGCGGGATGCTCGCCCAGGCCTACGCCCTGAAGCACCAGGGAAAACTTGCCAGCCTCATCCTCTCCGGGACCACGCCAAGCGTCCCAATGCTCATGGCCGAAGGGGAGAAGGTCTTCCGGTCCCTCCCCCCCGATGTCAGGGAGGCTGTGACGAAGTACGAAGCCCTCGGCGACTTCGAGAACCCCGAGTACTTCGCAGCGATAGAGAAGTTCAACCATACGCAAAGGCCTGGACCCCTGGCCCGAGACACTGAAGTACTCCTTCGAGAGCTTCAGCCCACAGGTAGGCATGACCATGTTCGGCCCGAACCTGGTCGCGGTCAGCGGCAACATGAGGTATTGGGACGTCACCGAACGCCTCTCCTCCCTGAACCTCCCCTGCCTTGTGATCTGCGGGGACAGGGACTTCCTCACACCCCGGCTCCACGAACTCCTCCATAGGAAGATCAAGCGGTCTAAGCTCGTCATCCTGAAAGGCGTCTCCCACGGCTCCATGTGGGACTACAGGGAGGCCTACATCGGCCACCTCGCCGCCTTCCTGGACTCGCTGACCCACCAGGGTCCTCGCGGTTAATACCCCTCCCCCGCTCCCCCTCGGCCGTGATAGTCGCCCTTGGTTCAATGAACCCTGCGAAGCTCGAGGGCGTCAGGAGGGCCTTCGCCATGTTCTTCTCTTCGGTCGAGGTCCGCCCCGTCGACTCTGCCGCCGTGGCCAAGGCCCAGCCCAGAGGCCTCGACGAAATGACAGCGGGAGCAACGGCCAGGGCCAGGTTCGCGCTCTCCCAAGCCGGCGGCGACTTCGGGGTGGGGGTCGAGGCAGGCATATTCACCATCGGGGAGGTCTACTTCGACAACCAGGTCGCCGCTGTTGCAGACGGGTCCGGCAGGGTGACCCTGGGTCACTCCGCCGGGTACTCCCTCCCACGCGAGGCCATGGAGCGCCTCTTCGCCGCGGGCGAGGAGCTCGAGCGCTGGGCGGAGAAGGTCAGCGGCGTAGACGGCGTAGGGGACAAGGGGGGCCTGATACACTACCTCACCAACGGGAAGGTGTCTAGGGCAGACCTCACGGAGCAGTGCGTGGTCACAGCCCTGGCGCCGTGGCTCCACCGCGACGTATACAACTTCTGACGCGCCCAGAATCAGGCTTAAGACGGGTCAAGGGAGGCCGGGACCAGCTGCAGCCTTGGAGATGCGACCCGACGACAACACTGAGGCACCCGGCAGTTCCCTCATCGGCGAGTTGGAGTCCAGCAGGGTCTCCAGGTCGACCATCAAGATACTCGCCCTCTCCGGAGCTGGGGTGTTCATGGACGGCTATGACCTCTTCATCATCGGAGTCGCTGTCCTGTTCATCCCATTCAACGCCACCAAGTTCGACACAGCCCTGATCACCTCCGCAGCGCTCCTGGGGGCCGTGTTCGGAGCAGTCTTGTTCGGTAACCTCGCCGACCGGCTCGGAAGGAGGAGGCTCTACGTAGTCGACCTCGTCTTCTTCGTCGTATTCGCTGCGGCTTCCGCCTTCGCGCAGAACATCTGGGAGCTCTACGCCTTCAGGTTCCTCCTCGGGATAGGCATCGGCGCCGACTACCCGATCAGCGCGTCATACATCACAGAATTCGTGAGCAACCGGCACCGCGGGAAGCTCATAGCGTCCGTCTTCTCGTTCCAAGGGCTGGGCCTGCTCGGCGCGGGGGCCGTCGGAATCGCCCTAATCAAGCTCAACCTGGGGCCCGACGTCTGGAGGTGGATGCTCTTCTCCGGGGTAGTCCCGGCTCTCGTAGCCCTGACCGCCAGGACGAAGATGCCCGAGACACCCCGCTGGTACCTCTCCCACGGGCGGGTGGACGACGCCCAGAGCGTCCTTTCCGGGTACGTCGGCTACCAGGTCCCAAAGGAGAAGCTCGAGGTGGTGACGGAGAGGGTCTCCACGCGGGAGCTCCTCCTTTCGCCCTACTCCAGGAGGGTGATTTTCACTTCAGTGAGCTGGTTCCTCGTCGACGTCGGCGTCTATGGGATAGGCATCCTCACCCCCACCCTCCTCACAGAGATCTACGGCCCCTCTGTCCCCCTGCTCGCCTCAGTCGTCACATCGGTTCAGCTCTTCGCATTCGCAGGGGTGGGCTATGTCTTAGCCATCGCCCTGACAGACGTCGTCGGGAGGAAGCCCCTACAGGTCGTCGGGTTCTTCGGCATGGCCATCCCGCTCCTGATGGCCGCCCTCCTGTGGGTGCCTTCCCTGATGGTGGTCGTCGCCCTCTTCGCCCTCTTCTACATCTTCGAGAACGCAGGCCCCAACACCACCACATGGATCTACCCCGTGGAGCTCTTCCCCACCAGGCTCAGGGGGACTGGCCACGGCCTCGCCGCCACTGTGGGGAAGATGGGTGCCGTGGCTGCCACCTTCTTCCTCCCACTGATACTCCTAGCCCTCGGAGCGCCGGCGATGCTTACCGTCGTCGGGCTGGCCTGTCTCGCCGGCGGGGGGCTGACCCTCCTCATGGGCATCGAGACGAAGCGCCTCTCCCTCGACGACGTCTCTGAAATCTTCAAGTCATTCTATGAGACCTTCGACAGGATCTCAGCCAACCTCGAGACCGCGGCCCATACCTTCCGCGACCAGGTCGCCCAGGGGTCGAGGGATATCCACCCGGACGTCGCATCTATGGCCGCGGCAGTGAAGGAGTTCGAGCACACCGGGGACGACATCGTCCATGAGGCCTTCACCAGGCTGGACAAGAAGTTCGTCGCCCCCATCGACAGAGACGACATCAGCAGACTACTCAAGACCCTCGATGACACCTTGGACTTCATCGACGCAAGCGCATCGAGGATGAGCATCTACCGCGTGGAGAGCTACTCCCCGGAAGTCTTGCGCTTCGTTGAGATAATCCTCGCCCAGGCCAAGGAGATACGCAGGGCCATCGTGGCCCTGAAGGGGGCCAAGGCGCCCGTCGTCCTGGACGCCGCAGCAATCAAAATCCACGAGCTCGAGAACGAAGCCGACGACCTCCTCCACGCCTGCCTTGAAGAGCTCTTCGCCGAGCCCGGGCGTGCGTCAGCCTTCGACGTGATCAAACAGAAAGAGATCTACGAGTACTTGGAGACCACCACGGACAAGGCCGAAGACGTGGCTGACGTCCTCCGGAGCTTCCTGATCAAGTACTCTCTGTAGGCCATGACGCCTCCCTCCCATAGCCTCCCCTGCCATCGGTCCACAGGCCCTTCGGGGTCCCGCCCTCGCTTCCAGGCCACACATGTATCGCCCTACCCGGCTTGCGTCTGTGGCGTATCTAAAGCCCTTCGCCTAGCCGCGTCGTCCTGCAGCTCGGACCAGCGGCCTGCGATCAGTGCTGTGTTGCACGACTTGACCTTGTGATCGAATGATTTTGGTTCAAGTATGCTTCTACCTGTCGGATGCTCTCCAACTTCATGTCAACGACAGGCAGGGACTGGCACAGCTACAACGAGGCGCTGGTGAGGAGGGGGGAGCTGAACCTCGACTCCTCCGTTGTGGAGGAGTGGAGGAGGGAGCTGAAGAAGGCCAACGAAGGGAAGGTCGGGGAGCCGTACCGCTACCCGGAGTCGTACATCAGGTTCCTCGCGTTCGTCCGCCTTCTCTTCCACCAGCCCTACAGGCAGACCGAGGGGTTCGTCCACTCCCTCTCCAGGTTCGTGGAGGGGCTCAAGGCCCCCGACTACTCCACCATAGACAGGAGGGTCAACCGCCTGGAGATAGACCTGGACGAGTCCCTCATCAGGTCGAACGACCCAGTCAGCATAGCCGTCGACGCCTCGGGGGTGAAGGTCCACAACGGAGGGGACTGGATCCGGAGGGTCTGGAAGGTGAGGAAGGGGTACCTGAAGATACACTTCGCCGTGGACGTGAAGACGGGGCAGGTGGTGTCGATGGACGTCTCTTCGGAGAAGGTCGGGGACGGGAGGAGGCTGAAGAGGCTGGTGAGGAGGGCCCAGGGGAGCGTCAGGGTCAGGAGGGTCCTCGCCGACGGGGCGTACGACTCGAAGGCCAACTTCAGGTTCCTCGACAGCCAGGGCATCAAGCCCGTCATCAGGGTGGCGAAGAACTCCGTCCCCACAAGACAGTGGTGCTACCCGAGGAAGATGGCTGTGGTCGAGCAGCAGGCCTTCACCCGCAGGGCCTGGGGGAGGATACACAGGTTCGGGTACAGGTGGAGGGTCGAGGGAGCCTTCAGCGTCATCAAGAGGGTCTTCGGGGAGTACGTAAGGGCGAGGAAGTTCGTCAACATGGCAAGAGAGATGGCGATGAAGGTCTTCCTCTACAACGGGTTTATCGCGGCGACAGCGTAGAAAGAAGGCGGGTCCAACAGCCCTAGCAGGGGCCGTCATTCACCTAGGATTCATGCAACGGACCACGGTTAGGACGGCGCTGACAAGTCCCAAGCCTGCGAATATCGCTTCCTCTGTCCGCACCGTCTCGACGTGCTGCTCTGGGTAGAGGTTCACGACGAAGTCTGCTCCCTCTGTCAGCCTCCGCCCGAAGATCTCGTAGAGCCCCCTCGATGGAGGGCCGAAGATCAGCTTGACCCCGCTCGCGCCTCGCATGGCAACACCGAGTGTCCCGAGGACGCTCTTCAACGGTTTCCCCATGCGTGAGGTAGCTACCTTGACCTCGAACCTCCTGTCTTCTAGCACCTCCGCGTACACCTTCTCTTCGACCTCGTATCCCCAGTACGCTCCCGCGGTCTCCCTGGGTATCGCCGCTGCGGTCGGGGGACTGACATCGACAATCTTCACAGTGACGCGCCTCCCTGCTGGCGATTTTCCCTCCAGCCTGAGACTGGCGTCCAGACCGACGTCGACCGTCCCATCTCCGTTGGTCAACCCCTCTCTGACGTCTCCGACGGCCACCTGGTCTAAGCGTACCTTGACCTTGTGGGAAGGGATCCGGAGGGGCGGCAGGATACCGGCGTACTTCAGAGATTCATCGATGGGGTAGATCCTGCGCCTCAGGTACTGCGGCGTTTCGAGATATTCGAGCACCTTCCTGACCCATGGCCCTTCCCCTCTCCCTCTCGGGTCGCGAAAAATCTCTATGGTGTCCACACCATAGATGGCGCACGCTCTGGCGATGGTCCCCACCTTAGCCGTCTTCTCTCTGGGCGACTCTTTCTCCTCAAGGACTGTGTCCGGGATCGAGACGGCTAACCTCTTGCCGAGTAGGGTCAAGCACCGACGGCCACGGCGCCTGATAATTCAGTCTTGCCCGCGTGCGGTCTGTGTAAGACAGATGAACCGATGCGCACCGGGGTTGGACTCGTGGCAGCAGGTTCAGGCTCCAGGAAGGACAGGTGGCTCTACAGCACCTTCCCTGTCTCGGTGGCCACCGGCCCTCTGGGGACCATGGTCCTGCTCTATCTGATTACGCTGAACGGCCAGGCGTTAGGGACCATCTACGGCGGCCTGGCTTCCGCCGTCTACAACGGAATCAGCATACCTGCGGCCCTGTTCTGGGGGGTCACCATCGACAGGCTGCACAAGCGTAGGGGCCTGATAGCCTTGAGCTACGCCCTTACGGCGGTGGCGCTCGTTTCCTTCTTCTTTGGAGGATCGGCCGCCGGCACAATCGTGCGATACGGAATCATCTCGTTCGTCTCCTTCGCATCAGCGACACCTCTGAACCTCCTGATTATGGAGACGGAGCACAAAGGCAGGTGGGCCAACGCGTTCGCGAAGCTCTCGATGGTTTCGAGCATCGGCAACGTCGTTGGCTTGGTGGTCAGCACTCTTTGGACCGATCTCCTGCCTGGTCAGCTCGTCCTTCTATTCGTCCCCATGGGCGCCCTGTCCTTGACCTCGTCTGTAATGGCCCTGTTGATGATCAAAGAGCCAGAATTCGTGCTAGAGAGGGAGACTGTAGTGGCGAGGAGACCCAGCTTCTTCAGCCGGCTCTTGGCCAACCCGGTCTTCTTCGTTGTAATCCCCACCCTTTCCGACTTCAAGCGTGCCTTCCGAGGGGTGCGCTCTACCCTCACCAGGAGCGTCCCGCTGTTCTACATATCCACCATCCTCTTCTATGCGTCGAGCGGGCTGTTCAACACGTCGTTCGTGCCAGCGATGCACCTCTTCTCGCTCCCAGACCAGGATGTCTTTGCTGTGATTCTAGTAGGGATGGTCGTCCAGACAGTGGCATTCAGGGTGGCCGGGCGCTACGTCAGCTCGCGAAGCCTAGTGACTTCCCTGGTCCAGGGAATACTCCTCAGGGGGTGGATGTATCTGGCCCTGGGCGTCGCGGCTCTGCTGATTACAGGCCCATTGTTCCTGATACCCGCAATGATACTTTACCCCGTGGCGGGCGGAATCGCCTTCGCCGTCTACTATACATCCGCAAACACCATGATTTTCACTACTGTGCAGAGCAGGACAGCAGGGGCCGCCCTGGGAGTCTACTCAGCGGTGGTGGGGTTAGCCTCGATGGCGGGCTCCTTCTTCTCCGGGTTCGTCTCGGTGTACGACGGCTACTACACTACTTTCATCCTAGCCGCACTGCTCCTATTCGCAGCGGTAGGTGTGATGGGACGGTTCCCCGCCCCCTCGAGTCCATACGAGGGCGCCCTCCAGTAGCTCGTAGAGTCGACCAGGCGCCTGCCGGCACAAGCCTTAAGTTAGGCATTGCCTAACCGCATTAGGTGAAACCTAAGACAATCTCCGGGGTCAGCAGGAGGGAGTTGGATTGCATCGAGGCAGTCTACTCTCTCTCTTTGAGCGGCTGGCCTGCGAGGGTCAAGGACGTCGCATGCAGAATGAACGTGACTTCGCCCACGGCCCTGCAGTTCTTGGGCAAGCTGATGGAGACAGACTTGATCGAGAAGGGTCCCAGCGGGTACAAGCTTACGGTGAGCGGGTTGGAGTATCTCAACGGAGCCACCAGAGAGCATAGAATTTTCGAGACGCTGCTCGTAAGGAACGGCTTCCCGCTGGAGGACGCGTGCAAAGTCTCATCTTCCCTCACAGGTACAGTAAGCGAAACCGCCCTGGAGAACCTCTGCGCCCGTATGAGCCACCCAGACAAGTGCCCCCACGGAAGACCGATACCTGGAGGAACCATACATGTTTGACCTTAACTCCATCCTGTATCCTACCTCAGGCCTAGCCATTCCGGTAGTCCTGGGAATCGCCTTGATCCTGGGGATGCTGCACGGGTTGACCCCTGACGAGCACACCTGGCCGATCACCTTCAGCTACTCCGTAGGGAGCTACAGCACCAGGGGAGGGATGCGTGCAGGGTTCATGTTCTCGGGCGGATTCACGGTCCAGCGGACCATACTGGCGGCACTCGGCTTCGCGGGCCTGGCAACCGTCTACAAAGCCTACAATCTTGACGGTTACGTCTACGTACTGGTAGGGATAGGCATGCTCCTCGCAGGGTACTATCTGCTGAAGGGGACGGATGTGCACATCCCCCTCGACAGGTTCCTTGGCGGCAAAGAACACCATACGACCAAGGCGGAGAGGCTCCCAACGCACGAATCAGAGGACAGACCCAAGCCGGTGCCACTGAAGTTGGCCACCGCTCACGGTTTCATTGCAGGATGGGGGATAGGCGCCTACGCTAGCATAATCGTGTTCATACTTGCGCCACAGATGCCCAACATATTCTATGCGGCCCTGGTGGGCACGGCCTTCGGCATAGGGACCATGTTCATGCAAATCATCATAGGATCCGTCTTCGCAAATATAATGAAAGTGAAGAAGCTGACAATCGAACAGATAAAGTACGTCGGAAGGTCTGCCGCTGCACGAACCCTCTACCTCGGCGGGCTCGCTTTTGCTGCCATCGGCGCGCTGATAGTGGCTTTCCCATTCATCGACTCTCTGGCGATAGGCACGGGGAACCCCATCCCCAACCTGTCTTCGATAGGCGTCTCTTCCGTTCTGGTCCTCCTCACCGTGGGTGTAATCGGGTTCGGGAACCTGTACATGGGGTATAAGGAAATCACTGGTACGCATCAGGCTAGCTAAGCACAAAGGTGGACCGGGGGGGATTTGGACCCCCGACCTCTCCCAGTCTGGATTTCTTTGCCAAGGGACTGGACGGAGACCCTGTATCCTACCAGACTAGACGACCGGCCCGCAATTCCAGGCCCGGGAGCGCCCATTAAAAGAGTTGGAGGCGTCAGAATGGCCGGCGCCAGCCTTCAGCCCCGAAGTTCTCTCAAGACTTGCCCGTATCTGTACCAGGCGCTCTTGGGGCCATTCTTCTCGTCGACGAGTCCGAAATGGTTTTCCTGAGGGGGGAATGACCTCCAGGAGGTGTCAAGGTATCGCCATATCCCGATACCTGTCGCCCCATCCAGGGAGTATGCTTCCTTCACCGCCTGGGCTAAGTAGGCCGCTTGGTTCTCTTGGCTGTATCCTAGAATGGAGGGCCCGCTGGGGTATCCTGTCTCTGCTATCAGTACTGGTTTGCCAGTCGCCTTCGAGACATCTTTCGACCTCCTCACCACCGAGGCATCGACTGGCTCTGCCGACTTGTAATTCGGATAGAAGTCCAAGCCGAGCACGTCACAGAATCTCACATACTCGGCAGCATCTAACTGGCTCTCGTCAGCTTCGAGGTTCACCATCGTGGTGGCGCCCTGGTCTTCCTCGTGGACAGCGCCGTTCAGAGTCATTAGGAGCGCGTCTCTGAATCTCCTGCCCTCCAACCAGGATGCTCCAGAGCGCCATCCCCCTGCCTCGTGCATCTTCCACCAGTTCGGTTCGTTCTCCAACTGCCAAGACCCAACGTCCGTATTGTAGTGCCTCACCAGCAGCCTCACATGGATGTATGCCCTCCTCAGGTATTCGTCCGTCCCCATGTCAGGGGTCAACCCGGAAGGGAGCATTCTGTTGTAGCCGCAGGCGAGGACAGGGAGGATGGATATCCCCTGCGCCTTCAGGGCCCTTACAAGGCCGTCCATCGGCCACCTCTCATACCCCTTATCCAAGACTGAACTCAAATCCTCGATAGGGAGCGGACGTGGTTCGAAGTACCTCCAGGGGAACCAACATCTGACGAAATCCACCCCGATAGACTTCAAGCTGTCCGCGAGGGAGAGAGACGCCCTGTCTGCCTCGTCCTCGGGGATAGGCTGCTGACGCAGTGCGATGGTCGCCTCTTCCGCCCTCTCAAAGTTCCCCTTGTCTCTCAGGCTCAAGGAGAGCAGGTGTGGGAATATGATTGACTTCGGCTCCTGTGTACCGGCATACCTCCAGGGGTCGTCCAGGTTTATCCCGAAAGAGAACCTCTGGTCAAGGTTCATGGCGGCGGGTGAGGGACCTTTCACTTACGGATTTCCGCCGCCGTGCCGTGTGGGGGTGATTCTTCATTATTGACACGATGTCGCTAATTTGTATGGTTCACCACACCGATTCAGCTTACGAAGTTTAGACGACGCGGGCGATGCCCACACACAGTGCGCCGTCGAAAAAGGCGTATTACACGTAGGCCCAGCGGTGCAACCATGGGTATCCATAACAGAACCGGAACGGCCGTCGACCTCACCCACACAATCAAGAACGGGATGACAGTCTACGTTGGCGACGCAGTCCCACGAGTGACGAAGTTCAAGACACTAGCGAAGGACGGGGTCAATCTTTCGGTCATCACGCTGGGGTCGCACACTGGGACGCACGTGGACGCCCCAGCCCATTTCGTCAAAGGGGGGAGGCCATTGGACGACCTCTCGGTGGAGACATTTGTCGGAGAGGCCGCCGTGCTCGACCTCTCCGGCGTGAAAGCAGGATCGGCCATCCGCGCTTCGCACCTCGAAGCGCATGAGGACGAGGTGAAGAAGGGGGACATAGTCCTCATCAACACCGGCTTCGCGAAGAGGTGGAACGACCCACGTGCGAGAAGAATGTACACCTACCTGGGCCGCGACGCCGCTGGGTGGTTCGTACGGAAGAAGGTCAAGGCGGTGGGGATCGACTATCTCTCCGTAGAAGAGTTCGGCGCACGCGTGCCAGTCGCGCACGTCACCCTCCTCTCCCATGGCATACCGATCATCGAGTCCCTGAACGAGAACATAGGCACCCTCGGACGGCGGGTCTTCTTCGTCTGCCTCCCGATAAAGGTGGGAGGATGCGACGGAGCACCCGCCCGGGCCATGGCCTATCCACTGGAGGATGAGCGTTGACCCTGGGCCTCCGCGGCATAGTCTCTCCGATGCCTACACCGTTCGACGGGGACGGGAACGTCGATGAGAAGAGGCTGGCGGAGCTCACAGACTTCCTCATCCAGGGGGGCATAGACGGGCTCTTCCCCCTCGGGACGACGGGTGAGTTCGCCTTCCTAGATAAGGGCGAGCGGAAACGGGTGCTTGAAGTCGTCGTCGACAGGGCGAACTCGAAGGTCCCGGTCCTGGCAGGTGTCGCTGATCCTTCTCCCAAGAACGTCATCGCATTCGCAAAAGACGCAGAAGACGCCGGAGTTGACGCGGTCGTGGCCACGCCTCCATACTACTACCGCGTGAGCGAGGAGGGGTTGTATCTGCACTTCAAGGCGATTCACGAGGGGGTCAGCCTCCCACTTATCTTGTACAACATCCCGGAGTGGACCCACAACTATGTCCCGCCTTCCATAGTCTCTCGCCTGGCCGAGGAGGGGGCTATTATCGCGGTGAAGTACACCGAATACAACATGCTCAACCTGACCGAATTCATAGAATCGGTCGGACGCAAGATAGCCGTGTTGACCGGCTCCGATGCGATGGCCTTCGCGTGCCTGGAGGCTGGAGGCGCCGGCGCGGTCATAAGCGTGTCCAACGTCGCTCCGAGGCTCGCAGCGAGCATCTTCGACCTGGTAGAGGCTTCGAAGTTCAAGGAGGCCCTGTCAGTCCAGAAGTCTCTGCTACCTGCCATACAAGCTGTGGGGATGGGCTACTTCCCGGCGGGGCTAAAGGAGGCTATGAAAGTCGCAGGTTTCCCAGTGGGTGACGTGAGGAAGCCACAGACTCCTCTCTCCACTGAAGAGAAAAAGGAGGTCGCCAGGTTGATGGGGAGGGCGAGGTTGAAATATCCGAGGCCGTTGAAGCACGCCAGAAGGAGCGCCATATGAAAATCTCAAGTTTCGACGTATTCACCCTCGGCGAACCGGCTAAAGCTGGGGGCGCCACCTGGGCCGGGATATCCATCATCCTGAAGCTCACCACCTCGAACGGGCTCGTCGGGTATGGGGAGGCCGTCCCGACCCTCAGAGTGAGGCCTGTTGTGGAGTCGCTGCGCGAGGTGGGGCGTCTGTACAAGGGCAGGGACCCGGCTGACCTCGAGCTCAACCAGCACGAATGGCACAAGCACGACTTCTATCTCCCAGTCTCCTTCGAGTCGACCACGGCTCTCAGCGCCTTCGATATCGCCTGCTGGGATATCCTCGGGAAGCATCACGGGGTGCCGGTTCACAGGCTCCTGGGTGGCGCGTTCAGGGAATCCGTGAGGATGTATTCCAACGGCTGGTATTCTGACTGCGTGACCCCAGAGCAATTCGCAAGCCGCGCGAAGAGATACGCAGCCATGGGTTACACAGGATTGAAATTCGACCCATTCGGGAGATACTATGACTGGATTGATTCGCCAGGGCTCGAGCTAGCCTACGAAAGAGTGAAGGCAGTGAAGGACGCGACCCGGGGAAAGGTCGACCTCCTCATCGAGCACCATGGCAGGTTCAACCCCAACTCAGCGATCATGGCTGCAAGGAAACTAGAGCCGCTCGATCCTCTCTTCGCCGAAGAGCCAATACACCCAGACAACGTGGAAGGGCTCAGGAAGTACAGGTCGTCCACCAAGATCCGCGTCGCACTCGGAGAGAGGATACTGACCAAGGAGCACGCCGCCTATGTCTGTTCAAACCATCTGACCGACTTCCTGCAGGCTGACATCACCAACATAGGTGGGATCACCCAGGCGAAGAAGGTGAGCGTCATAGCAGAGGCCTACGGGGTGGAGATGGCCTTCCACAACGCCTTCGGTCCCATACA
>JAFMAI010000017.1 GCA_029785085.1 Nitrososphaerota archaeon
GTGGACGGCGGCCAGCCAGGGTCCGTGTGCAACCAGCAGTACGCGACCGCCACCCTCGCCTACGTCTCGCCAGCCGAGGGGGGACCAACATCGCTGCTGGCGACCCCAGCAAGGATCTTAGACCTTCGATGGACAGACTGACAAAGGGCTTCGTAGCCATTGCGGCCGTAGGGGTGGCGGTGGCGGTCTTCCACGCCTACGATGAGATTACAGCATTTACTGGTCCGCTTTCGACCGCCTGTAACATCAACAGCTTCTTCTCTTGTGGGAGCGTCTTCGCAAGCGGGGACGTGACCTTCCCACCCGGTCCGTACGGCTTGCCTCTCTACGCATATGGGCTGGTCTGGTTCCCGCTCATGGCAGCGCTCGGCCTGAGGTACGGACGCAGGACAGGCTCCTTAGACGCAGAAGTGATGGTCCCAGTGTTGATGGTTGGGAACGTGTTCACCCTCTATCTCTGGTACCTCGAACTTGGGGTCATACACGCCGTCTGCCCAGTCTGCATGACTATGTACTTCCTGAACTACGCGCTGACCGGTCTCGCGCTCAAGCGCTTGCTGGGTCCAACCTAGGGCGGGCTTAGCCCCTCGATTCACGCAGGTAGAGGATGACAGGCTCTCCGAGTTTTGCCAGCACTTCACCCTTCCTCGAAAGCGTATACCTGACCTTCGGCGGCCTCGTCCCAATCACCTCCCTACGGATGAATCCGAGCTCCTCAAGGTCTTTCAGCTTCTTTGAGAGCACACGGGGGCTTATCCCACGGAGGAGCCTCCTCAGGTCCGCGAAGCCCGCCGTCTTCAGGGAGTAGGTGCTGGTCAGTATCTCGATAGACCACTTGCTGAACACCATCTTCGTCACACTAAGATTGTCCTTCACAGATCTAGCCTCACCCCTGTAGGAGAAGGCCCCAGTGGCGCTCACCTCCCTGACGAACGCTGTCGCGACCTCTCCGAAGTCCTGAAACTTCCTCTCAAGCGCTTCCGCGCTAAGAGACCCCGGATGGGGGTGGCTCCCTTCCCCTTCATATTCTCGCGCCAAGCGAGGTCCGGCGCGCTGTCTTTCTAATAAACGAAGGGAAGGCGTAGGCGCCAGCTCCAGCCCACGATGGGATGTCTGAACTTAGGGTTCGATAGGTGTCTCCTATCAGATGCCCCGTGCGGGTCAGCTATCGGAGGTCGTCGAGCTTGGTCGACGAACGCATGAGCGAAAGCAGCCTGTCGAAGAACGATTCGAGGGCATCTCTGAACCTCCCGGCCTCCCACTCCACGCTCGCGGTCGCGAAGAACGACTCAAGCCAATCGAACTCTCCCCTTGCTTTGGGCCCTAGTGAGGATACTAGCGACTCGTTCCTGTGGTGCATCTCGCTGGTCTTGTCGAACAGGCCACGTCTCTTGAGCGAAGCGACGGCGAAGGCGTTCCTGCATAGGAGCTCTGTGTCGGTCACCGGGTCCCCAGATGGCCTGTCAGACACCCATTCAGCGAAGAACTTCTTCGTCGTCGCCTTCTCCTTTTCCCCCATGACGGCGAAGACCACGTCATCCACCATCACGTTCTGAAGGTGATTGAAGGCATCTCTCAGGCACTCGGTCTCCTTGGTCCTCAGGCCGTCCCGCTCTTTCAGCCCCTCCAGGACCTCTTCCAAGACGTCGCTATCATGCGAGCTGGCCCCTCGTTCAGTGAAGTAGACATGGGCAAGCTCGTGCAGCACGAGACCCCCCAACATCTCAGAGTCGAGTGCCCACTCTGAGATCATAATCTTGTGGGTCCCTCCCTCCTTCCTGGCGTAACCCATTATCGCGAGGTTCGGCTCGACGTTGAGTGTGACCTTCGACTTCACGGTATACCCTTTCTGGCGCATCCTGTCGAGCGCCCAGTCGAGCGTGCTCTGTAGTTGTCTGTCGCTGCTTGCAAGGCGCATTGGTTCTTCGAGGAGACCCGCCACATGGATAAACATAGCGCGGGCGCGGACATCGACAGGTTAGTGGTAGATGGAGTTGCCCCCGGACTGGCTAGTTGGAAGGGTGGGGAGCGCCTTCGACTTCAGCTCGTCCAGGTCTACCTGAAAGCCAACCAGCTCGCTGAGCGCCTCGATCAACCTCGCGACGGACCTGGTATGAGGGCTCGGTTCGCCGTGGTCGGTCGACAGCTTGTACCCCCTGATCCCGTGGTCTTTCGCCATGGCCACCACCATCGAAGCGAAGAAAGGCGCCGGCTCTTCTGTCAGGATTTTCACGCCGCTCTTCCGCAGCCTGGCTACGCCGATGGCGTCGGTCGCGAAGCCGAGCGCCTGTGGGTCTGCCTCAGGGGGGAGGGGGGTCTCGGTCCACCTTGCCCCAATAGAGTAGAGCTCTTCGGTGCCCATCTCCTCCGCTTTCCCAAGGAGGAACTCGGTGAACTCGTACTGCTCGTCCATGGGGCTAGAGTCCCCGGCGAAGAGGATTGTGTCGCGTCTCCCCCTGTTCAGATACAAACCACATTCGGGGAGGGTCGATATCCCCTCGTCCCGAAGGAGCACCTCGGGGGGGAACGCGGAGGCCCTGACCGTCCCTATCCTCTCAAACTTCATCTTCTTCAGCATATAGTCTGCCAACTCGCGGGCCTGGGAATAGAGCGTGCGATACTGGGGCATCGACGTCGAGACCGCCACGACCATCGCCGGAGACCTCAATCTGGTCTGACGCGAACCTACGTAGTCTATCCACATGTATTGATGACTTCGTGGCCCGACTTCCTATTTAACCCTCGCAGCACCGTCGGCCAAACGCTAAGTTGACTTTAATACACGATAGGCAGAAACCTGCACAAAGGCTCATGAGTGCCTACTGGAAGACTCTCTCTCACAACGGGGTCAATTTCCCTGACCCATATGTCCCGGAGGGTATCACAGTCTCTGTAGATGGCAAAGAGGTGCTGCTCTCGCCTTTGGCCGAGGAGATGGCGTACAACTTCGCGAAGAAGAAGGACACCCCCTACGTCCAAGACCCTGTCTTCCGGTCCAACTTCATGTCTGATTTCATAAAGCCGCTCCCTGGCTGGTGCAACGGTGCCACTTTCGAGGGTGTAGACTTCTCCAAGCTCTATCGGAAGGTCGACGCTGAGAGGGAGGCCAAGGAGGGGATGTCCAAGGAGGAGAAGAAAGCGCTCGCCGCGGCGAGAAAGGAGAGGAGAGAGGCGTTGAAGGCAAAGTACGGCCGGGCAGTCTTAGACGGCAAGGAGGTCGGCATAGCTAACTGGATGGTCGAGCCTCCAGGGCTCTTCATGGGCAGGGGTCAGCACCCCCTGAGAGGCAGGTGGAAGCCCAGGACACAGCCTTCCGACGTAGTGCTCAATCTTGGAGAGGAGTCGCCGGTCCCGCCCGGGGAATGGAAGGCGGTGGTGCACGACCACAACTCCATGTGGATGGCCAAGTGGATCGACAGACTGACCGGCAAGGAGAAGTACGTGTGGCTGCACGAGAGCTCCCCGCTGCAGCAGTCGAGGAGCAAGGCGAAGTATGATAACGCGCTGAAGGTAGGCACCCACCTCGAGAAGATCAGGGCCAGGATACTTCGGGGCCTGGGGTCGAAGGAAGAGAAAGTACGGCAGGTCGCGACAGTCTGCTATCTGATCGACACCCTTGGGATGAGGGTAGGGGACGAGAAGGACGAAGAAGAGGCTGACACTGTAGGCGCGAGCACCCTCAGGGTGGAACACGTGAACTTCAGGGGAAACATGACCGAGTTCAAGTTCTTGGGGAAGGACTCGGTCGCCTGGAACAAAACGGAGGCCCTCCCTCAGTCAGTCGTCGACAACCTCCACGCGTTCATGCACGGCAAGAAACCAGGCGACGAGATATTCCACGACGTTAGCTCGAGCATGGTCAACCAGTTCTTGTCCTCCACGGTCCCCGGGGTCACAGCGAAGATGTTCAGGACCTACCACGCGACCGCTAAGGCGAGGGAGTACCTTGGCTCGGAAGACATGAAAGATGCAGACGACCTGGACAAGCTCTACCATGCGAAGGAGGCGAACCTCCGGGCGGCGATGTTCTGCAACCACCAGAGGACCCCCCCGAAGACCTGGGAAGAGGCTCGCAGGAAGAAGGAGCAGAAGCTAAAGGACGCAATCGCCAAAAACGACGTCAAGCGCATCCCCCGGCTGAAGAGGGAACTCGACTTCTACGAGAGGACCAAAAACTACAACCTAAACACGTCGATGAAGAACTACATCGACCCGCGGGTCTACAAGGCCTGGTGTGACTATGTGGGGCTCGAATGGGCGAAGGTCTACAGCAAGTCCCTCCAGAATAAGTTCGCCTGGGCCCTCAAGACTTCCTCGAAGTGGGTTCCAACCGGTGCGGAGGCCAACCCTCTACCTCGAGCCTCGACGCCGGACGAGCACTCTCCATAGCTCGTCCTGAGGGGCGTCCTTCAGTTCCCGGGAGGAGCCGTCCCTCCCCAACACGAATCTCCTGGCGCTTGCAAAGGAACCTACACTGGTGACATCGCACACTCCTCGCAGCGCGTCTTCTACCTCCGCCTCGGCTCCGGGCGCCACGGAAAGCAGAAGCGAGCCGGAACCTATCAGCCGCAGGGGGTCGATGGACAGGACATCGCATATCTCTCTAGTCTCACGGGCGACCGGGACCGCGGCCTCTTCGAGCACGAAGCCGAGACCAGACGCCAGGGACATCTCGAAGGCCGCCCCCACGACACCTCCCTCGGTGCAGTCATGCATTGCGTGGACCTTCCCAGTCCCGAACGATGCGACCGCCTCCTTCGTTATGTCAACCTTCTCGATGAACCGTCTCGCCCTTCTGAGGGTGGAGGGGCGTAGGTCTCCCGCACGGAACCTGTACTCACTTGCCAGCTCCGCGGTACCTTCCAGGCCTGCTGTCTTCGTCATCATCATCGTATCGCCATCTTGTGCGTCCCCTGAGGTGACAAACTTGTCCACAATACTGAACACCGTCGCCATGAGGATGGGGTGGTCTATGCCAGGCGCGACCTCGGTGTGCCCTCCTAGTATGGTAATCCCTGTCTTCAGGGCAGCCTCGTGAACCTGCCTGGCGACCTTCTTGAGGTCCGAATCAAATGACCCTCGCGGAAGCAGTATCACGACCTCCGCGAATTGCGGTTTGTTCCCGCTGGTGGCTACGTCGTTGGCGCTCACGTGCACCGCATAGGCGCCAATGTTCTCCGAAACGCCAGTTATCGGGTCAGCCGACGCCACCATGAACTTGTCTCCTACCTTGACAGCCGCGAAATCCAGCCCCGCCCTTGGCTGGGCGACCAGCTGGTCCGAGGCTGCCCCGGTTAGCTTCAGCACAGTGTCGTTCAAGACTTCGATTGGGATCTTCCCCAGCGGGAGCCTTTTCACCCCCTCCGGGGTGGAACCCCGGCCCTTTTCCTTTCCGGTGTCTCCCGGAGGGGTGGCGCTTTACCCTTCGTGCTGCCCATCGTGTTGCGGGGACAGGAGTGGTCGGCGGCCCGGAGGGGCTCTTCAGAGCGTCGAGAACAGGATGCCTATGACATAGAGCAAGACGCCTGCTGTCGCCCCCACGGCTGCCGATTCAAAGCCAGACCTCGGCCTGAAGTTACGAGGCACGAAAGCCCTAGAACCCAGGGCAAACAATGCGACGAGCGACAGCGTCACGGACGCCCCGAGCGCGTCAGCTCTGGGGAGAAGGATGAGGTACGGCGAAAGCGAGAGGATGGAAAGCAAGAAGAACGCCAATCCTGCGGCGAGTGCATGACCGTAAGGGTCAGTGCTGACGTCTTCGGCATTTACGCGCAGCTCTCTTCGCAGCATCTCTCTTAGCCAGAGCTCCTTGTCTTTCTTCAGCCTCCCCATTATGACTTCGACTTCGCGTTCGCCGTAGCCGTCCTTCTTCAGCAGGTCCGCCATCTCATGCATCTCTTCTTCAGGCTCTGTCTCGATCTCCATCTTCTCCCTCGCCAAGTCAATCTTGAGCGAGTCCATCTCGGTCCTCCTGGAGAGGTAGCTGCTGAAGAACATAGAAAGCGCGCCTGCGACGGCAAAGGCGACGCCCGTTACCGCTATGGTCCCGAACGCCAGGCCTGCTCCGTTGAGTGCAGAGGTAATCGCCACCCCCTCGATCGCTCCGTCGCTCCCACCCAAGACTATCCTGTCTAGGAGGTTGCGAGCTGGAATGTGGGGGTGCTTCTCTGCGGGGCTGGTGGGCAGTTCGACTCGTCTGAGTCGCTCGGCTGTTCTTATTTAGAAGTTGGCGCCGGTACCAAGGGTAGGCGCGGCCTGGCTCGCACTTGGATTTCGCCTGACGCAGGACCCTCATTGTCATGCATAGGCTCATTCTTAAAAGCCGGGGCGCGTAACGGCTGCCGTCATGACACTGGACGAAAAAATCCGGTACGGGATGATTGCCCTGACTGGCGCAAGCATTGTTTTTGCGTCGTTGGGCCTCAAGGTAGGGCCGCTCGAAGTAATCGGCGGCTTCGGTGTCAGCTAGGCGCTCCTAGCTGACCCCTGTCTTTATCTGGACCATCAGCTGTTCGAATTTCGACAACATGTTCTCTCCGTCGAGTTTCCACTGCTTCTTAGTAGGGTCATACAACTGATAAGCTATGGTGAAGCGGGCGGCCTCTGATTGGTCAATTGGGTAAATGCTGGTCCTATCTTTCAGCCCACGGGTGGCGTTCCCGATGAACTGAAGTGCTTCTACCACGTTGTCGACCGGGAATGCGAACTCCGCGAAGTAGTTGCCGCCGCCGGCTTCCCCCCAAATGAACGGCAGCCTGTTGAGCTCGCGTCTGAGTGTCATTGTCTCAAGTTCGCCGAGTTCTTTGACGAAGAGATCCACGGCGAAATACCTGTGTCTTCTGTGCAGAGCCTTCTCGAGGGTATAGTCATACCTCGTCCCCATCCAGTTGACCGTGTATCCTGATACCAGCTTCCTGGCGATGACGTGAGAGGAGTAATGCCAAGCGAGCTTTTTGTAGTTCACGTTCAGCTTGTCAGAGATCTCTTTGAGGGACTTGTTCGCGTCTATCTGTAACTCCTTCACTATCAGGAGGTCCACGCCGTCGAATCTGCCCCTCTCTGAAGGGACGCCGGCTGCAGCTCGGAAGTCTTCAGGGCCCCTCCCCTGCCAGTCGAAGTCCCACCTTCCAGTGTCGAAGTCGTAGTGCTCCGCCTTCATCGGGACGGTGCGGAACCAGTCGAACTCGTAGACTTCAAGACGAGTGAACATGCCCTTCTCCTCCAGTCCTCTGAAGAGGTCGCGGACTTCATGGACGTGCTCTTCAGGGATGCTGAAGTTGATCACGTACTCCCCGCCTACCAAGGTCTTCGCGAAGCCGACGACGTAACAGAGTTCGTGCATGGCCGTGAAGATAGCATGGGCATATCCTCTGTAGGGCTCTGCCACGTCCGCTATGGCCATAATCCGCCTCAGCCCAAGTTTTTCGTGGTCGACGGCCGCCTGGACCGCTATGCCGCGGTTGACGATCTTCTCCTTGTACCTGTAGCGTACGGACTCCTTGAATTGCCCCAGCTTCCTCGAGATCTCCGGGACATCGGGACCGAGAACAGAGAGGAGCTTCACCAGTTGCACTGTCCTCGTGTTTGTGCTATCAATCTCCTGTCCTATTGCCGTCATATCCTCTTCCAGGGTACCTGAAGACAGCGCTTCCCGAGTGGATTTAAACGGTGTAGATTCCAAATCCGTGGTCTTTATGTCTCGCTCCCCGGTGGGCCTATAGCCCTGTTCCATCGGGCGCTGCGCAAGGTAGCATGTATTAAGAAAATACACTAGAGGCTAGACCAAGCGATTATGCATTATCCGAAGACCATAGAGATATGGGAATATGCTCCAGGTCGTAGGTTGGCTGAGATAGTCATCAGGATCAGAAACGAGAGGGGAGCCCTCGCATGGTGCAGCCAGGCTGTCAGTGACTGCGGCGTAAACGTCCTTACAGGCTTTTTCACCGCGCCGGGGCGGTCGAATACAGCGACCCTGAGTTTCTTCGCTGACATCACTGACGCTGAAGAGGGGCTCTCGGGCCTGAAGAAGCCGCTGCAGTCCGTGGATTTCATTGAATCTGTTGACGCCATCGCAGCGGAGGACGGGTTCATGGTGGACAAACAGCATTTTCCCGTGCCGTGGGCCGGCAGGAAGGGAATAGTCATGAGAGCCGAGGCGCTGAACGAAATGCTGAACAGACTGTGGACCGTGTTCGGGACAGGATCGGCGACCATAATAGACCAGATGGCGGAGGCAATGGGACGGCACTCGGAAGAGGAGATTGCTGAAGACTTCGGGGCGAAGTTCGTGTTCGACCAACTCGACGAGCTAATCGGGATTTATTCTGCTCTAGGCTACGCCGACGTATCGATAGAACGAGGCAAGACTTCAGGCTTCCCTATAGTGGTGAACACGAAGGAACTTTTCGAATGCGAGTCGAACTCGAAGCAGAATTTACACAGGGGGAGCACGTTCTTCAGGGCGCACCTTCGGGGGCTCATGTCGGGGACTTTCGGCCGGACCTTCGAGGTGAACGAGGCCCAATGCCTGACTGAGGAGGACGAAGTCTGCTCGTTCAGGGTGGCGCTTTCGGAGTCGGTCGCCCCTCGCCTTCTGCGAAATGTTCCGAACGCCGACTCTGAATAACCCGTCAAACTTTAAACCGCCTGCAGAGCCCGCCTCTCCCCGTTGTCTCTGAAGGACAGACGCGGGGATTACGATTGGCCCCCCACCGTGATTGACCGCATCAGTCTGGTCACCGACAAAAAGAACTACGCCTCAGAGGACACTGTGAAAGTCAACGTTGCCTATAGGGTTGTCGGGGGGCTGAGGGAAGCTTTCCACCCAGACGTTTGGACGGTCGCCTGGGAAGACTTCGACAAGAGGATGCCCCTCACCATCAGGCTTGCCCTGGGTGCGAGGAGGGGGATCCGCCCGCGGAAGCTCGATGAGGTCAAGAAAGAAGTGCGGAGGGCGAGCTTCTATTGGAGCCGTGACCCGGACCTGCCTTATCGCATCTGGGCGATGATCATGCCCGAAGACGGCGGTCCCCCCAAGATACCCAGAAATGTGGAGGACGCAAGATCCAAGATGTTCGACTTTGAGAAGGAGTTCAGATTCCCCGCTTCGTCACTTGGGCCAGGGCACCACGGGCTCTTCGCCGAGGTATGGGTGCGATGGGGGAGGAGGAGCTTCATAGAGAAGGGTGCAGTCAAGTCGACGTCGAAGCCTGTGGTGGTAGAAATTGAGTGACAGAGAATGGCAAGCGGAGGTCGACTGGAACGGGGACAACGTCTTCCTAGGCTCTGACGCCGCTGGGCACACGGTAGTCTTCGACGCGATGCAAGATAAGCAGAAAGGCATCGGTCCGATGACCGCCCTCCTCGCCTCTCTCGGCGCCTGCACAGGGATGGACATAGTGGCAATCCTCAAGAAACGAAAACAGAAACTGGCCTCGTTAAGGATTCTAGTCTCGGGGGAGCGGCCTGAGCACGGTCTCCCAAAGCCTTGGACGTCTATACACATCAGGTACCTCCTGTCTGGCGCAGACCTTGAGAAGCGCTACGTGGAGGAAGCCATCAGAGACAGCACGGAGAAGTTCTGCAGCGTGGGTGCGACAATCCAGCCCACCGCGAAGATTACCCACTCGTATGAGATAGTCGCCTAGACCTTCAGGACTATCTTCCCGAAGTGCCTGCTCGACTCCATCCGGGACTGGGCGGCGCTCGCCTCGACGAGGGGGTACACCGAGTCCACCACAGTCTTCAGCCTCCCGGCCTTGAACAGGTCTACCACCTCCAACAGCTCTCCCATCCCCGCCATGAAGCTCCCGTAGATGGTCAGCTCCTTGTTGTAAACGAACCTGAGGTCAGTGGTCACCTCTGCCCCCGTGGTCGCACCGCATGTGACCAGTCTCCCCCCCTTCGCTAGCGCCTTCACGCTCCCCTGCCAGGTCGACCTCCCAACATGCTCGATCACCACGTCGACCCCTCTCTTGCCTGTAATCCGCCGGGTCTCGGTCAGGACGTCTTGGGAGTAGTGTTCTATCACCTCGTCGGCGCCGAGGGCGCGCGCCCTCTCCGCCTTCTCCTGGTCCCCCGCTGTGGCGATGACCTTCGCTCCAAAGAGCTTTGCCACCTCGACCGCCGCCGAGCCCACCCCTGAGTTGGCGCCGAGGATGAGGACGGTGTCTCGGGGGGTCACCCTTGCCTTTGTCACCAGCATATGGTATGCGGTCTCGAACACCAAAGGGAACGAAGCGGCCTCTTCGAAAGACATCTGTTCCGGCTTCCTGATCAGGTGAGTCCTCCTGACCTTCACCAGCTCGGCGTACCCTCCGTCCACGCCGTATCCGATTATGGTGTAGTCCCTGCACTGGTCGTCCTTTCCAGAAAGGCACCTGTCGCAGCGCCCGCACCCAATCCCCGGGTTGACTATGACCTCGTCTCCAGCCGCAAACTCCTTCTCTTCGGCAGGGACCCGTTCCACGACCCCTGCTATGTCGCTCCCGGAGATGTGTGGCAGTGGGATTATGACATTTGGCAGCCCATTCCTTGCCCAAATGTCCAGATGGTTCAGTGCGCACGCCTTCACCCTCACCAGCGCCTCGTCCGCGCTCGGGGACGGGTCGGGGGCGTCTTCATACTTCAGCACCTCGGGGCCGCCATGGCTGTGGAACCTGACTGCCTTCAACGCCCTGGCTACCTTTCGCACTTATTTCCGCTTTGCCAGAACACTTTCGGCGAGCCCTCTATCTTTCGTTCCATTGAACGCATAACTAAGGTTATAAGAGAAATTGGGGGAATCTCGCAACTCCCATGACGCTCCCGCGTTCGGTCTTCAGAGACGAAGCCATTCTCCTGCAGGAGTACCTCCCGCACCAGATACCTCACCGTGAAGCGCAGCTAAAGAAGCTCGAACTCTACTTTCAGGGGGTCGCGCAGAACGCCTCCAAGGCCAGCCAGACAGTCATGATAACCGGGCCCGTGGGCTGTCACAGAAAGGGGCAACTCGTTTTGATGTTCGACGGTTCAATGAAGCGCGTCGAAGATGTGGTTCAAGGAGACTTGTTGATGGGCCCAGATAGCACTCCTAGGCGTGTCCTAGAAACAATACGCGGTTTTGGGAAGATGGTCGAGGTGCGGCCCACACAGGGGAAGCCATTCGTGGTCTCAGAAAATCATATACTCACAGTGATACAAACCCGCCCGAAGAAGAGCTCGTGCAAGCAGTCCGAAGACCCCGAAGGGGTCATCAAAGACATCCCGATAAGCGAGTTGCTGGAGCTTCCGAAACGACTCGTCGGCCCTAAGGCGGTCTACAAGCTGGTTAGAACAGGGGTTGATTTCCCTAAGATCCCAGAAGGGCCGATTGACCCGCATCTTTTTGGCGTATACTTAGGAGATGGAGCAAGCACATATGGCAGCATCGGTGTTGCTTCTGATCAAAAGATAGCAGCCACCACAAGGGCACAGTCGGAAATGCATGCGCAATCAGTGCTACAGCATCCAGTGGGCAATGCACGGCAATACACGTTGGCCGTGGAACGAACAGGCGGGCAAACGCTGACGGATACGACCGCCAGAGGTTTGGTAGCACTAAGGCTCAACGTAACACCCGATTCGGAGTTCATTCCACTCCAGTACAAATTTGGCTCGAGAGAAACGCGTTTAGGGGTACTGGCTGGGTTGCTCGACATAGATGGCCGACTGGCGAGGGGGTATTTCGACTTCATCACAAAGTCGAAAACGCTTGCCGAGGACGTCGCGTTCGTGTCTAGAAGTCTTGGGTTCTATGCCTATGTCAGAGAGAAGCATTCCCACGGTCGGCCTGGGCGCGAAGGACTGTACTACAGAGTTGGAATCTCGGGCGACCTCTCTAGAATCCCTACCAGAGTCCAGAGGAGACAGGCCGAGCAACGGAAACACAAGTCTGTCTTGAGGACCGGATTCACCCTCAAACCTCTAGGGGAGGAGGAGTACTTCGGTTTCAGAGTCGACTCAGACCAGCGGTATCTTCTGGATGATTTCACCATAACTCATAATTCAGGGAAAACCATGCTGGCGAAGAAGCTGCTGCTCGAGTCGCTCCCGAGGAAAGCCGCACTCCATGGGAACTTGGTCAAGGCCGTACACGTCAACTGCAGGATAGACAGAACCCTCCAGGCCATCATGGTGAAGGCGTTGAAGTCGTTGGGGCAGAACTACCCCACCAGAGGCTACAGCTTCGAGGAGCTCCTCGCCGCGCTGGTCGACGAGCTGAGGAACAACAGGATGCACCTAGTCATGGCCTTCGACGAAGTGGACTCGCTCGTGCTGTCTGATCCTGCATCGCTCTACACCATAACCAGGCTGAGGGAGATGTCACCAGGGGCCCAGGTCCTCTCATCGCTGCTCATATCGAAGACGACGGACTACCTCAAGAAGGTGGACCTGAGCACGTTGAGCTCCCTCCAATGGAACGAGATTGCCCTCGACAGCTACCCGTCGGAGCAGCTCGCTGACATCTTGAACTCGCGCAGCGAGGCCTTCAGCGACGGTTCCGTTGACGATGACATCATCCAGTTGGCTGCAGACATAGCAGGGACCTACGGGGATGCCAGATACGCGCTGGATCTGCTCTGGCGCGCGGGAAAGCTGGCTGACGACTCCGGGTCCCCCCGCGTGCTGCCTGAGTACGTGAGGTCTGCCAAGGCTTCGCTCCCGCCGCAGCTGAGAAAAGAGGAGCTATCTTACCTGACCACCCACCAGAAATTGTTGCTCATGGCCATCTCTTCGCTCCTGAAGAAGGAGGCCTCGACCTATGTCACCATAGGGGAAGTGGAGAAGAGCTATTCTGCCCTCTGCGAGGGGAGGAATGTGACTGCGTACCACCATACCCAGGTATGGAGCGACGTCAACGAGCTGTCGAGGAAAGGTATCATCGAGACGCAGCTCTCTGGAAAGGGGGTGAGAGGGAGGACGACCATGATTGGGCTGTCTCTGGTATCGGCCAAGGAACTGATG
>JAFMAI010000018.1 GCA_029785085.1 Nitrososphaerota archaeon
GATTCCTTGACCACGCGGTTGAGGGTCAAGAGCTCCAGGGCTTTCGCGATGGCGTCCGGGATGGACTGCAGCTGGGTTCCCTCGTCCCAAGACACGTACTTCCCCTTGATTCCTTTCAGGGTGGAGATGACGTTCTTGATGTCCCCTCCATGCTGGAGGTACAGGCTGATCAGTCTGCCGAGCGCGGCCGCGTCTGCGTTCTCATCAGCCCCGGACTTTCCCAGCGTAACGAAGACCTCCTTGATCGCACCTCCGACGAGGTTCGCTGTAAGGTAGATGCTCCCCTGGGGAAGTTTGAGTTTGAGGGTCCTCCCTTCCATCACCTTGGGTCGCTCGAAGGCTGCGGCAGGCTTCGGAGCCTCGGGTTTCTTGGCGGCCTTCTCGGTCTCAAGGATTCCTTCTCTGCTCCCTTCTCTGTAGACTGTGATGCCCTTGCACCCCATACGCCATGCGAGCAGGTAGACCTTCTCGACCTCCTCCGGCGTTATCTCCTCGGGGAGGTTCACTGTGCTGGAGATGGCGGTGTCGATATGTTTCTGAATCGTCGCCTGCATCTTTACCCTCATCTCCGGTTTAATCTGGTGGGCGGTGACGAAGTAGTTGGGGAGTTGGCCCTCGTCTCTTGCTCCCGTGGCTGCCATGTATTCCTTCACGAGAGGATGGAAGACTTTGAACTCCCCTTCACTCAGCGACTTGCTCCTCCGCGTGTAGTAGAGTGCGAAGACAGGCTCGACGCCGCTGCTGGTCCCAGCGAGGATCGATCCGGAACCCACAGGCGGGATTGTGGTGACGGCGGCATTCCTGATCCCCTGGGCCTTGATCTTTTCCTTCACCTTCTCCTCAAGTCTTGAGATGAACGGCTGGGCCAGGTGTTTGTCGGCATCGAATGCAGGGAAGCTCCCTTTCTCCTCCGCAAGTTCGGACGAGTAGTCATAGATTACATTCTTGATCCTCTCGAACAAATGGTCTACGAACCCGATCGTCGAATCCTCGTCGTATTTCAGCCCCAGCTTGATGAGCATGTCCCCTAGACCAGTGATCCCCATCCCGATTCTCCTGCTCCACAGGGATGCCTCTTTCTGCTGCGGGAGGGGGTGCCTCTCTGCATTGTAGTCAAGGACGTTGTCCAAGAACCTGACGCCGTATTGGGCAGCTCTGGTGAGCTGGTCCCAGTCGATGCTAGCTCGCTCGGTAAACGGGTCCTTCACGAAGGCGCTCAGGTTTACCGAGCCCAGGCAGCAGCACCCATAGCTTTCGAGAGTCTGCTCGCTGCAAGGGTTGACTCCCTGTACCTCCATGCCGTTGTATTCAGTGGTTGACTCGCGCTTGATGGCGTCCCAGAAGAGTACCCCGGGTTCCGCAGACTGCCAGGCTCCATTGACGAGGGACTTCCAAATCTCCCTGGCCCTCACCATGCGGTTCACTTCGACCTTCTCATTCTTGAAGTGGAGCAGGAAGTCTCCGTCGGTCTCAACAGCTTTCATGAAGTCATCGGTGATCTTTACCGATATGTTGGCATAGTTGACCTTCTTGAGATCCCGTTTTACGCCGATGAAGTCCATCACGTCAGGATGGTCTATCCTAATAGTGATCATGAGGGCCCCCCGCCTCCCTGCCTGGCCGATAGTCCCGGTCGTAGTTGAGAGGAGCTCCATGAACGAAACCGAACCAGAGCTGTAGATGGCGGAGTTATTCACCGGTGCACCCCTTGGCCTCAGGACCGAGATGTCTGTCCCAACTCCCCCGCCGAAGCTGTACGTCCGGGCGGCTTCCTTGCACCAGTCGAATATGGACTCAATCGAGTCTTCTTTGATTTTGAAGAAGTAACAATTCAGAAGCGTGGACTTCCTCGCCTGCCCCGCGCCGAACAGAACCCGTCCTCCTGGGACAAAACGATAGTTCTCAAGAAGCCAGTAGAACTTGTTGGCCCATTCTCTTCTCTTCTCCTCGTCCTTCTCAGGGGAAGCGAGCTCCTTTGCGACCCGGCGCCACATGTCCGTCGGGACGCTCTCAATCTGCCGCCCTGCCGCGTCTCTCAGCGCGTACTTCTCATAGAAGACCCGGGCGCGCAGCTCGTCTCCTCCGAACGCCGCCAGAGTCTCCACTGGGATTCTGACTTCTCCTCTCGTAGCCTCTCCCAAGTCCGGAGAGTCGTGTGGTTGTTCAACTATCGACGTCATAACCTTAGCCTTCACCCCGGTGCTTGTGATATATAATTCCGAGTAGGCTTATCCGGAGTTAACCATCTCACCGGAGCCCGCGCTTTTCTCCGCGACATGAGACGTTCAGCTGTGAAATGATATTGACAAAAGAGCTCCAGCCAGATGTCTAGCCGGCGGTTGAATACTGAGACGTCGCCACAGACTTGCACCTAGGGCACCTGGCCGCGCTCTGTGGTAACTTCGCTCCGCAGTTTCTGCAGACAGAGATGGTCCTGTCCACCTTGAAGTAGGCAAGCTTGGGCGTCGCGTTAAGGATGAGATTGTATATTCCCCTGACCTCGTCGGCAGACCCGTCCAGGGTGACAGAAATCCCCCCGCGTAACCCTGCGGAGAGTTTCGCCATGTAGTCCATCTTCTCCGGGTTCTCCAGGTCGCCCAGAAGGAGCCTGGGTGCCTGAGTGTATGCCCCTCTCATGAGGGGTTGGAGGTTTGCCTTTCCGTATTTCTCAGAATCAAGGTTTGCGAGCCTGAGTGCGCCGTCCAGGTCTAACATTGCCACGCCTAGCCTGTCAATTTTGGTCGACTTGTCGTCAGCCACCTGGGTGGCCGTGCCCACTATCTTGTCGGCAAGCTCGAAACGGGAGGCCGTAGTCGGGTCCCTTATCAGGCTGGCAAGGGTCTCTTCGAGGCCGACCATATTCATGATGAGGGGCATAGTGTCTGAAGTCACGGCGTCAGAACCAGACGCCAAGGACGGAAGCAGGCCCCTCTTCAATGCCCTCTCAATCAGCCTCCTCCTCGTTGATAGCGCATCCGCTGCTACTCCGATAAGGAGGGCTAACTTCGCCCTAAAGTAAGTCTCGTCCTGGTTGGAGTCGTAGGCTAGCCTGGGGAGGTTCAGGCTAAGACCATGGAGGACGCTTATGTTGTCCGCCTGGGACTCCTGAGCGAGGACGTTGGCGTTAAGTCCGAGGAAGCTCCTCCGCTGGTCCGAGGAGAAGAATGCAATTCTCCCGCCGTTGAATATAATCGATGCTGCGTCCTTCAATGTCTTGGTCTCATCTACCCTGTTGGGCTTCGCCAGGAGGAGCCGGACGTCAGGCCTGGGCGTCTCTTCGACGTAGCTTCTATAGGCGCCGAGGGCGGCGTCCAGTGTCTTGTCCAAGACTTCTCGGCCGACGTCGTCATGCTTGTATGGGTTTAGATCGATCGTGATTGCCGGGCCGGCCGCTCCAGCTACGGGCGAGCCGATGACCTCATAGAACCTAAGGAACAAAGACTCAAGCTCCCTCTTCCCCTTTGACCTGCAGTATGGGCCGATATACTGGAGGAAGTTGCGTAAGGTCACTTCGTCAGAGACCTCCCTAGTAAGCATGGACGTCATGTTGAGGACTATATTCAACGCCCTTTCGGCGTTCTCAGGGCTCGGTATCATCGAGGTGTTGAGTATCTTCCCCTTCGGGTTGAGCCCTGCGGATCTTACTGAGAGCAGGTCGACGAACACAGTGTCAGGGGAGAGCCCCCACGAGCCCGCGTTGGTGATGTGGATCTCGCCCGAGAGGTGGGCGTCTGCAACGTCCCTTGGCAGCTGCTCCAAGAGGAGGTACTCGGAGAACACCTGTTTCCCGGTCTGGTGAATCAGCGACTCGGCGTTCCCCCCCTCGTCCCCGGCCCTTCCCAAAAGCTGAGTGACGTCGTATATTGGCATGCCCAATCTGGTGAGCTTGTGTCTGTATTCTTCCATGCTGTGCTCCACAAGGAGCGCATTGACAATCTCGCGTATGAGCGGGGCGGTCAGGTACTGTGTCTGAAATTTGTACAGTCTGGATTCGGTCTCGCTAGTGATTTTCTGAGCCAGCTCCACGGGCATCCCTGCCTCCTTCACCAGAGACTGGAGTATCTTGTTGGCGTTGAACTCCTCCATCGTCTGATGTGAAGTCCGCACATACAGCTTCCCGCTCTCCACGAGGGACTGCTCTTCTATCTGCCTGGTCAGATTTAGCACAAGCCGACCGAGGTTGGTGACCGTGTATTTCCTCTCCTGCCTGTTGAGCTGAATGAGGAGCTGTTTCACGAGTTTACGGAGGTGGTAGGCGAATTTCCCAGATTCCTTCTTAGACTTGAAACCAGCCAGGGTCTTCAGGGCGCTGTAGGTCAGAGGGCCTTTGATGTTCAGTATCCTCAATATTTCGAGTCGCTGCGGAGACGCGATCACACTGTAGATTGTCTTGACCCTGCGAGGAGCTGCCTGCAACCCGACCTGACGTCGAGGTCAAAAGTATTTAACGCTATGACGACCTGATTTTATCATCGGTGCGGAAGCTGGGTCGAGCAGATTCGGTTCGCTGCCACCGTAGCGCGGTGAGAGCGATTCAGCGGCCTGCCAACGGTGGTAAGGGCATTGACGTGACTGAAGCAACGGTGGAGGTCTCTGTCAAAGACTTGCAGAGAACACGTCGATCGCATGAACAGCTTCTGGGAGAGGTACAGGCGCTCGAGCCGCCCATGCCAAGCTTGGAGTCACTGGACCCAACGGCGCCGCCCTGCAGGTTCTTCGATGACTATCAGAGGGCATTGGACCCTGCCCCTTCGGCCACCGGAAACGCCAACAACTAATCTGGAACGGCTACACAATTCATGAGAGGGACGAAGCCATCACACTATTTTTTACTTCGAGCTCTTTCAGAACCTCGTCCACAATCTCCGCAACCCTCCTTTGCGATAGTCTCAAAAATCATCTTCGCCGTCATGAGCTTGATTCTCGGGGCTCTCTTCGGCTTAGTGGTTCCATCATCGTTCTTCCCTCGCCTCTAGGTCATCTCTCGATCAAGGCGACAGATTGTCGGTGGAGATGAATGAAAGGCGTCAATGGCGATAGTCACGCAAACCATCTGATTCCGCCTAATCACGGCAAGAAGAAGTCCATTTTGAGCTCGTTTAATATGGAGTCGGTCAGGCTTACATCAATTCTGTAATCAAGAATGGACATGAACCGAAGAGTCAAGGTTTCGAATCGGAAAAGCCCGCCCTAAGCTGACAGGAGAAAGTTCGACCTCGAGCCTTACTATTACAGCGCGAACCTGGTTGGATCCGCTCCCGAATCTGTCCGAAATGAATCAAGTGTCGCGAGATTGGCGGATGCCCCCGGCCCCCATCAGACTAGCGTATAGCCAAAGGTCGCCGATTAGGGCGACTCTGGCGTGGCCGTGCTGGCGGGGGGCTCAATTCTTTGCTGCGTTGTCTCAACGCTGATTACAGTGTTTCGCCAACCAGGCCGCAATCGGGTGCAAGAGCGGTCTTAGATCCTCATCATTCTTCTACCCGCTCGACGTCTTTTGACGGGCCTTCCGCCGGGAGACTTCGCTGCACGAACCTTCGTAGCTGTCATTCTGCCCTCTCTACTCTTTTTTGCCAGTTCGAACTCACCTCCCTGGTCTCTCTTCTCCGGAATCACTACGTTGCTTTCCCTGTGACTACGTTTCTCCCAGTGAAGAACCTGTACAGTACCACGATGACCGCGACAATCAGGAGTAGGTTGATTAGCTCTCCGCCTATGCCGCCGATGAACCCGAACAGCCACAGAACAACCAGGTTCCTTTGGGCGCTTTTGAAGGGAGGTGCGCGGAGCACACAAATGGGCCACTGATTCTGAACTCAAACTAGGAATGGGGTCGCCCGGATTTGAACCGGGGATCTCAAGCGGACTCGGCCCTTCGGCGACGGCTGGAAGGGCACCCAAGGCTTGAAGCCTAGACCAGACTAGCCGACGACCCCTACGTTACTCGGTCCAACTCAGAGATAGTTATGGGTTCTGGGGCGAAGACGGCTTCCCTCTCGACACAAAGCGGTTCCCCCACTCGAAGAACCTCCATCTGTTAGACCGTCCGGCAGACACCCCTACCCTAGTGCTAGTCGAAATCTCTCTCGCTTTGCGCCCACATTCTAAGTAGAGCCTCTCGGATGTCACGAGGTCTTCTCCGTCTAACCTGTTGTCTATGCCCAGGGCCTTGGTCAGGCTGCCTGGCCCGGAGGCGAGCTTGACGAAGGGGGCTCCCTCCCGGTTCCTCGACATGGCATTGACTCCCTCGCATGGCTCTATTGCCCTCAGCAGAACTGCCCCGGGTGCCCCCCGTGGTTCTGTGGTGACATTCAGGCAGTAGTGCAGGCCCATCGTGAAGTAGACGTAAGCATGTCCCGGCGGACCAAACATGACACGGTTTCGCGGAGTCATCCCCTTGTGAGCGTGGCTCGCAGGGTCTCTCGGGCCCCTGTACGCTTCTGTCTCGACGATGGTTCCAGACAACCTCTCCCCTCCTATCACCCTGACGATGCGGCATCCAATCAAATCCCTTGCCACTGCTGGGGTATACCTGTTGTAGAACTCCCGCGGCACGCGGCCAAGCAAAATCATCCGATTGGACTCGCAAGGCCCGTTTAATTAAACAGCCAGTCAGCCCTCCGCACCAATGAACGTCTTGGCTGACCTACAGTTCCGCTAGCTGTTCGCGATGGCCGCCAGCAGAGACATAGAGCCGGAGCGCCTTGCCCCGGATGGCAAGATCAAAGGTCTCAGCCTACCCGGGATTGGCGGCGCTCACCCCATCTGATTCGAGCCGATGCCTAAACTTCGGCAGGTCTCAGGAACCCGCCTTTTTCAATACTTAAGGGACGACTTCGCTTTTGGGAGGCGTCTTACCATCTACCGCAAGGATAGGTGAGGGAGGAGTGTGCATCACCTTCTGCACGCACCAGATTTTGACAATCCTGCAGGTTGACGACTTCATTCCCAGGTTCGCAGACCTCCCTTCCGCGAATCGGCGCGTACTCATCGGCACCAATCCGCCTTCTCTTGGAGGGTCCCAAGGGGTCTCGAGGTCGATCTTGGTAATTCCCATCCACGCGTGGACTATGTAGCCCAGTGTGTTCGGGGCGAAACTTGTTCGTGTTCCATCGAAGACTCCTATAAATGACCTCGAGAATACCCGCGATGAAGATCGGACCCACTAGCGACCTGCAAACGAACTGAAGGATTACTGTTGTTGACCGCGTCGCCTCGCTATGTCGCCCCATCCAAGGTCCTCGGCGTCGTAATCGCATCGTGAGAGCGGAACGTAAAGGTGAAACCTGGCTACGACGGCGTGTACGTGGTTCCAGACCTGGAATAACCAGCAATGCCATTCCTTCCCATCTTGGAATAGACCGTGAGCGCTGCAAGGTAGAATCCAAGAAATATCGCGTATCCTATCCAGTTGTGGACCCCCCAGAATGCCGAGGCCCCATCGACGTATCCCACCCACATCAGGAGCAGTATCCTGAATGAGTTAAGCAATGTCAATATCGTTATCCCCGCGACCGCTACGACAGCCGTCGATCGAATGTCCTTCCTCATGTCCAAGTGCATGAGACCAAGCAGACCGACGAAGGTGGTAATCGAAATTATACTCGAGCATCCTGGCGCAACGAAGCCGTTGACTACTTCGCCTGTCTTGGAAAACAACTCGAACTGGGTGCCCTGCCAAGCCACCGGCAGCCCGGCTAGGCCGACAAGCCTTGAAGCCATGACCGATGATGCGTAGGCCAGCGGCTCACCGAAAGCCCACTGGAGCGCAAACGGCGCGCCTACCCCGACAGTATAGATGGCGGCAAAGGGGAGCAGGAATCCCTTCGTCAGAGGGTTAATGACCAACGAAGCGGCATACATGGTGAAGATGACTGAAATGCCAGCTGTCTCCACCGTCTTGCCTGTGTAAGGCTCAGACAGCCACAGCGCCACCAAGATACTTGCGCCGAGAGCCCTTGTCCAGAGCTCGGATGCCAGCCCACCTTCCGCATCAAGTAGGCCGCGTAGCTCCTTCCACTTCAGTGCGAAGATGAGCGTCAACAGGGCAGCGAAGGGGACGGCTGGGAAGACGCTGCCGAACGTGTCCCCCAGCGACTGGTCCAGAAGACTAAGAAAGTTCGGCGCGGTGGCTAGTGATAGGGCTGCTCCTGCTCCAATCCAAACGGCGAATCTGACTGCAGCTTTCAATGGGCTGGCCACATTCACTGTGGATGCACGCG
>JAFMAI010000019.1 GCA_029785085.1 Nitrososphaerota archaeon
CGGTATTTAAGCTTCCTTCACTACTTTGCGATTTACGTGGCCGCAGTCGAGGCAGGTCACCCGGACCACTGTCAGCTTCCCGTGGCCAAGGCGGACCCTGGCGTTGACCCCGGGGACGAGGAGGCCCTTGCACCCGTGGCACGTGAAGGAGCGGAGGTGCGGCTCAAGGCGTACGTTGAACTTGAGCTTCACCTTCCGGGCGAGGGCCGCCTGGGCCTTGGCCATGGCAGGGTCGGTGTGGGACAGGCTGACCGCGGACTCGGTCAGCGCCTTCACCACGGAGGCCGCCTCCTCCTTCGCGCCGCGCCGCTTCACGCCCGCCGGGGGCAGCAGAAGGTCTTAACCGTGCGCCCAGAGGCGTGGAAGAGGTTGCTGAGCTTCGTCCTGGCGGAGTCTGGGCTGGAGCTGGTCCCAAATGAGCTTTGGAGGAAGCCCGCTGTGGCGGCCGACGCCAGACGCAGAGGGAAGGAGCCTGGAGGGATACTCCTAGACAGGAGCTTTCACCACTCTGCGATGGCGGGTCTGAGAGAAGCAGAGAAGAGGGGGAGGCCCGATCTGGTGCACGCCGCCCTCCTCAGTGTGACGGGGGCGCCGCTGTACCTGGAGGGGAGGGCGAAGGTGCGGGTCCACACAAGCGCAGGTATGGTTGTGGAGATCGCCGAGAAGACCAGGGTCCCAAAGAACTACATCAGGTTCAGGGGGCTGATGGAGGAGGCGCTCGCAGGAATGTCGGAGGGGGGGCTGGTGCGGGCGCGTCCCATGGGGATAAGGGAGCTGGTCGGGGACCTGCGGCCAGACAGAGTCTTTGGGCTGTCGGTCCTGGGGAGGCAGGAGACGGCGGAGGGGCTCGCGAGGGAGGTGGCTTCACTGAAAGCCCCGGCCGTCGTCGTGGGGGGGTTCCCAAGGGGGCACTTCTCAAAGGAGACGATGGCCGTCATGGACGAGCTGGTGAGGATCGATCGCAGGCCCCTGGAGGCCCACGTGGTGGCGGCGAGGGTGGTCTACGAGGTCGAGAAGGCAGAGGGCGAGTTCAAGGATTAAAAACTCATGCTGGCGCTCGCCCGGTCGTGCGGTCGTCGTCCAGTTCTCTCTGAGAGGACAGTCTGGCCTAGGACATCAGCCCTCCAAGCTGGTAACCCGGGTTCAAATCCCGGCGACCGCACTTAATCCTTCGCGTTTGTTGAGTTTCGTTGTTATCAGGAGTGTGTCAGGGTTTGTTATATTGCGGTCAGAGTTCGTTAAAGTAGAAGCGTTGGCATGGTTTATGCAAGTAAGCTCCTCAGTGCTGGGGGTAAGTCAAACATCGCAGGAGCCTTCCTGAAGGCCCGGCGGTTGTCTGTTACTGCTTTAAGGGCGCCGGAATCATGGAGAGGTCGCCAGGCTTCACGCAGCAGTCGGCGACTCGAAGGCGAATTCCAAAGCTCCGTTGTCGATTGTGTCCCAGAGAATTGGCCCTTCCTCACATAACGTGTCTTTACCATGACAATCAGTATGGTAAAAGGGCTGTTTGGGGCACAGGTGAACTGAATGGTGTAAGAAAGCCATTGATTTATCCTGAATAGGCTTTAAATGACAAGCAGCTACTCCTTAATCTATGACTGCCTTGTCAAAGCGTGACGCAGAAATAATCAAGGACATTCTTGCTACTCGCGCTGAAATCGCCGCTCGTCTATTATCGGAGAAACTGGGAATCGCTCCGAGCGCCGTTCCGCCCACATCTCGAGAATGGGGAAAGGGGTACTTGTCAATACTATACTCATCGACCTTGGAGAAATATGGCTGGAGACAGATAGAATTACTTATTGCCACGGTAGGCGGAACAACAATGAGTTTAGGGAAGGAGTTGCTAAAACGTGAAGAAGTCGCTTACGTTGCAAGGACCATAGGACAGTTTAACATTGACCTGAAGGTCGAGGTATTCGTCCGAAGTAATGACGATCTTATCAATCTAATCGAAGAGGTGAAGGCTATGGATGGGGTCAAGGAATTGATTTGGAGCGAGATTATTGAAGTCGTGGGCAGAACGAATCATATACCCGCGCAAGTGCTCGAGGCGCTGAAGGCAAAAGCGGCAGTAAAACCGCTGAGGTAGAAAGGTGCTAATGGCAGACCTTTCAGGCGGTATCTCTTCTTATGTGGTCTGATGGGCCTGTCCTTCGGGCCTCTCTGGTGCCCTTCTCAAGACAACGAATTATGCCTTGGTTGCCAGGGGATACCGCTCATCTAGACGGGTTCGCTTTCCAGACATACTTGATAGAGATCACATATGCGACCGGATAGGTTGCCACTCCCCCTACGATTGTCCCCGGGAGTGGTGAAACCTCGAAAGTCGCCAATGGGACGAGCTGGACCGCTACAATGCCCGTATTTCCGATTCCGCTCACGACCTGAAACTTCAGGAGTCTCTTGAACTTACTTGTCCGCCTTTTCACTTTCTGGGGTCTTCGGCACGTGAACCGTAACTCGCTCGTTGATGAAGAAGGAGGCCAAGACGCCAATCAGGAGCGAGAGGACATCCAGCCCGAGGATTCCGGGCGAGGCGAAGCTCGCGTGCGGGAGACTCACCATTCCATAAAAGCCGAGGAGACCGATTGTCAGAGCTGTTTCGGTGACCCCGAAGCCCACTACGCCCGCTATCGCGAACCTGAATGTCTTCACGACTGGATAGCGCTCCTCAAGCTTCACTAACCCCTTTCTGAATGAGGCCGCAGACAATCCCGGTGCCCAACCTGCTGTTGCGTCAGAACCTGCTTCCCGGGGTGTCTGACTGGAACCTCTGGCGGCTTTGCGCACAAAGAATATGAAAAGGATGCCGGTTATCCCCAGAAGGACCCGATGTATGGCTACTAGCCACAGGGCAATGGGCGCCCACTAGGAGAATCCGTAGGTATTGGTGAGCTAAGACAGCGTCGTGGGTTCGGTAATCCCAGCGACGCCTATCGACACCTGGATTTGCGCGATGGCGACCAGGCCTTAGGCTGCAAGGGTTGCGGAGGTCGGGTCGATCTTCGGCCCTGAGGCGTTCAAGACAATCCAGAGAGCCGCACCGCCCAAGTCCTCGACAACGGTCAGGCCCACAGCCTTGACCACGACGGGCAGAGCGCTTCTGCTGACGATCGCGCGGGCTGCGGGCGCAAGATTCAAGGACCCGACGACGGCACGGAGATAGAGGTCCTCTGCTCCTGCACCCTATCAGATAGCGCGAAAAGGTGAAGACGGAACGGAACCTTGACACATTTTAGAGCCTGGATTATGAAAATGACGGTGTACCTGACGGCCAAAATCGTGGCAATCAGGAGTATCGTTAACCCAATCGCAGCTACACTTCTCGAGAAGGCGTAGACCGCAGCCTTAAGGGCGAGACCGGCACCGGAAAGCGCTTTGTTCCCGTCTATCCCCTTTCCCTTCAGCCAGGCGGTGCGTAAGAAGGCGTCTATACCCATCGCCCGTGGCCATGCGCACGACAAAGCGACCCGCATACGGCAGGCCCCAATCCGCGGAGGTCGTGTCTGAAGGCACCTTGACCGTGATTGGGGTTCTCAGCAACGGGCTCGCATGCTCTTCAGGCCAGAGAGCAGGCTCCAGCCTTTCGGGGAGCGTGCTCGTACTGGTCAGAATCGCAACAACCATTCCCATTGGACTTTCGATCTACTTCGCTGGGCATGCCATAACTGATGAAAAAGTGATTCGCTGATCGCAGGATTCTGGATACTTCGCATCTTTCGGCGTCTTAGCATTTGGTCTTCTGATCGACCTTCATTCCCTTGCAGCGATCCCGCTGCCACCCAGCCAGCTATACCCAGTCGGCGCGGGCATCCTCGTATCTGCCGGTGAGATATTCTCGCACCTTGCCTTCGGTGGGATACGAGATAATCCGCCTGTTGCGCAGGACTCCACTGTCGCCGTGCTTTCCTTGTTTGCCCTCAGAGAGTATGACCTCCTAGCTATGCTAGGAGTCGCTCTGCTGGCAATCGGTCTTCTCGTCTTGAACTATTCCGAACAACCCGGTTGTGCGCGCGCGGCCAAGAACTCGTCACAGATTTGAACCCTCAGGTTCAAATCCCGGTGACCGCATGCCTCCTTTTGGCAAGGGGCTTGGGAGTTCGAATCCTTGCAAAAGATCGGCCGGGCCGAGGTTGCGGGCGCACTTGTAAAGCCGTTAAATCGGCGGCTTCGGTGGAAAAACCAACCCTACGATACGGTTCTTAAGTTGGTGGAGTCCGTCTCCTCGCTTGGCTGAGATTGTAATCGAGGCGAAGTCACTGAAGATTGGCTCCTGCTCAATTCGGCGCTTGCGCTCATCCTCAATACGATCAATCTTGTTGAGCACCAAAAGTGTCTTCTTTGGATCGACTTCCAACCCGAACAGAGTCTCCCTGCAACTTTCTAGCTTTATCCTGATGCTTTCCACCGGCTCACCTGCGTCTATCAAAAGAAGGATGAGGTCTGCGTATCTGAGCTCGTCCAACGTAGATTTGAACGACTCGAACATATACGGCGGAAGCCTCGAAATGAAGCCCACGGTATCGGACAGCATTATCCTCTTTCTCGAATCTGCGAAGGCGACGGCTCTCGTCGTCGTGCTAAGAGTCGTGAAGAGTTTAGGCGACTCTTCCTTCGACTCTGAAGCAAGCCTGTTGAAGAGCGTCGTTTTTCCACTGCTGGTGTAGCCCGCGAGCGAGACGAACGGCATATTGAGTTTTCGTCGTTCGACGGTGTAAAGCTCCCTGTTAGTGCGGCTCTTCTCTAGCTTCTGTCCTATCAGGACCATCTGGCGCTTCAGAGCCCTGATCTTGACATCGACCGCCGACTCGCCCATCCCGGAGAAGCCTGCCCTCTCACCCTTCACCGAAAATCTGACTGCGTCTTTCGCGCGGGGCATCTCGTATCGAAGCTCCGCCAGTCGGACCTGCAGCTTCGCCTCCGTCGTGTTCGCCCTCCTTGCGAAGATGTTCAAGACTAGCCTCTCCCGGTCAACGACCTCAGCCTGCGTCACTTTAGAGAGGTTGTTCGCCTGAGACGACGTGACGCTTTCGTCTATGATGACTGTCTTGGACCCGTTTTCTGCGACGATTTCCTGCAGCTCTTGGGCCTTGCCTACGCCGATTCCGTACTCGGATCTGATTATCTGCTTCTGTGTGATCACTTCTTGGACCCTATAGCCCGCGGCCTCGGCTAGTTCCAGGATCTCCTGCCGGCTGAATCGGTCTGGGTATGTGATTACGGTTGCCTTTTCGCCTGACCCTTCTCTTCCAGCAAGAGCGTTTTCGGCTGTATGGTGCATCGTGGTTGCCTCCTGTTCAGCGGCCGTAGTACTGGACCGTGCACCTATGGTGAGACCCGACTGGGTTGTATGGAGTCCACCGAGTTCCGGTCCTCATCCAGATAATCTCCTGGCCGCATCTGTTGCAATGATGACTTTCCGACTGTGGCATTTTCACTCTACCTTCGAACCCTCGCCAGGGTCAGCCTGGCGCGTGACAGAGGCGTGGATGCTTGAAGCCAGCATCTCCTTTACCTGGGCAGATGTCAGCTTATCCGCATCGTACTCCACAGTCACGGAACCCAGGATGTAGTTGATGTCGACCCTGGTGATTCCGTCGAGTTTGGCTGACGCACGTCTGAGCCGTCGAGCCTGCCCCGGCTCGCTCAGGCCTCGTGTCTTCAGGATGGCTGTTGCGCCCCTCCCTCCGCTTGTCATCTCAATCCGGTCCTTCGTGGTACGCGAAAGCTATTGAACCCGGCGTATTTTCTGCAGTCAACTGCAATGGAGAACGAATCTCCTTGACGGCCAGGGGGCTAGTTTTCACTGGATCTCGAATGACACCGCGTTCTCGTCTTGCAGGAACCTCGGTGGCCTTCCAAGCGGCTCGAAGATTGCCTGGACGTAACGTTGCAAAAACAAGCTTCCCTTAGGCCCGAAATCGTGCGAGAGGGTGACATTGACCTTTCCCCCCCGCACCACCTCGCTGAATTCAAACAGGTTTGTGTAATCAGCAGTGGTTCTCAGATAATCTAGTGCGGTGTCTACTGTGAGCTCTCCCCATTTGGCTCTGATGTACGTCTTCGGAACGTCCTTGCCCGCGGAATTGCCGGCTTCGACTATCGCTTCGTCCGTTGCTGCCTGCAAGAGGTGCATGAAGCTCGACGCCGGGAGCTTCAGCATGTGGAACCTCTTCATCGGTCGATCATAGTTGGCGTACGTGAGAAGGAGCTGATTGAACATGGTGTTGACGCTGACATTCTGCTTTCTCGAGTCTTCTTGGAGGACCTTGAGGGCAGATTCGTCCAGCCTGAACGAGACTGTCGTAGTCTTAGGTCTCAAGCGCCGCTCGCCGTTTGTCCTCGTTCGCCGTTTTATTAGCTTGTAATCACGCCCTGGAGGGATTCCGAGGGAGATTCGCCCGTCGATTGCATCCGGGTGCAAAAAATACCTTGTATCTATATGCAAGGCGCGCCTACTGCTGCTCGTGGATGAAGATGCAAACGAACCAGGAAGCGAAGAAGCCAGAAACATCAGCCAAATCGGACGGCCGAATCAGGGACTATCTCCGGCGGATCAAGGGCAGGTTACACCGCTAGAGACGTCCCGTGAAGTTGTTTTTGGGCGTGATAGGTGAGCAATGATGGCAGAGGCTTCGTTCGTGACGACATCGACAGGGCAGCAGGTCCTGATTCTGCGAGAGGGCAGCACTGAAAGCCGAGGAAGGAGGGCGCAGAGCAACAACATATCCGCAGCCAAACTGATCGCAGGGATAGTGAAGACATCCCTTGGACCCAGGGGGATGGACAAGATGCTAGTCGATTCCTTGGGAGACGTCACAATAACCAACGACGGCGCGACGATGCTGAAGGAGATGGACGTACAGCATCCGGCTGGGAAGATGATAGTTGAGATAGCGAAGACGGTGGACAACGCTGTCGGTGATGGAACAACCTCGTCTGTGGTCCTAGCAGGAGCCCTCCTAGAGAATGCTGGGGAGCTGATGGAGAAGGGCGTCCATCCAATGGTCATCGCCAACGGATACAGGACAGCCGCGGACAAGGCCCGAAGGATTCTGGACGAGATTTCCATAGGCGTGAGACCAGAGGACAGGACTACGTTGACAAAGATCGCCCGGACCAGCATGGGGTCCAAGCTGATCTCGAACGACAGCGCGGCCCTCGGGGCCATGGTGGTCGACGCCATTCTCCAGGTTGCAGTGAAGACCCCCGAGGGAACATACAGAGTCGACGTCGACGATCTGAAGGTCGAGAAGAAGCCGGGAGGCTCTCTCAAAGATACGAGCTTCACGAGGGGAGTCATTCTGGATAAGGAGGTGGTTCACTCAGGGATGCCGAAACGGATAGAGAAGGCGCGGATAGCGCTGGTTAGCTCTGCTCTCGAGATAGAGAAGACCGAGTTTGATGCTAAGATAAACATCGACAAGCCGGCACAGATCCAGCAGTTTCTCGACGAGGAGACGCGCATGCTGAGGAGCATGGTTGACAAGGTCTCGGAGTCTGGGGCCAACGTCCTCATATGCCAGAAGGGGATCGACGAGATGGCCCAGCACTACCTCGCGAAGGCCGGCATCCTGTCGGTGAGGAGGGTGAAGGAGTCTGACATG
>JAFMAI010000001.1 GCA_029785085.1 Nitrososphaerota archaeon
ATGCCGCTCGTAGACCCCGCTGCCGTAGATCTCTGTCAAGGGAGGTATCCGGATGATGGTGAGCCCGTGATCCGTCTCGACGAAAGCGAGCTTGTCACCTTTATGGATGCCATACTTCTTCCGAATAGAAGCTGGGATGTTGACCATGCTCTTGCTCGTCACTGTCGAAGTCTCGGTCATAGCCATACAAAATTGCAGACACCATATATTTAACTCTCCTCATGGTAAGCGCCCGGGGCAAGTGGGACGTTGCAGAAGGTAATCTTCGACAGCAGCTTCCTGATGGCTGTGGCGGAGACGCCGACCACGTGGTTCGAGGACACGACCGAGATCGTCGGGGGGTTCCGTCCCATCCTTCTGGAGTGCGCGAAGTCTGAGTTGGAGAGCCTGGCGTCAGAGGGCGGCAGCAGGGCCCGGACCGCCAGGGTAGCCCTCCAACTCTCTTCAAAGTTCTCCTCGGAGCGGTGCGGGGGCGCCAAGGTGGACGATGAGTTAGTCTCTGCCGCCAAGACATCGGGGGCCGTCGTAGCCACCGTGGACTCTGAGCTCCTTAGGTCCCTGAAAGCAGCCCATGTCGGAGCCATCACCCTCGGCGGCGGCAGGGTACGCCTCGTCTGACCCTGGCCTCACGTTCTGCAAGCGGTTAAAACGCCGGACTGCGGCGAGGAGGGGGTGGCGCCTAACGGATTAGACCTGGACGCCCCTCTGGAGACGGAGCGCATCTCTGAGTTCATCAGGAGGACAGTCGCCGGGGCAGGGGCCGAGGGGGCGGTGGTCGGGCTGAGCGGTGGCATAGATAGCGCGGTCGTCGGAGCGCTGTGCGTCAGGGCACTGGGGAAGGGCAGAGTCTTTGGTCTGCTCTTGCCATCAGACCACACGCCCAAGGAGGATATGAATGACGCTCAATCGCTGGTGAAGTCTTGGGGAATAAGGTCGGCGATTGTTAGAATATCCCCTATCCTCGATTCGCTCTTGTCTGTTCTGGGGAACGAAAAAGTCCGGATGCCGTACGCCAATCTCCAGGCGCGGATAAGAATGAGCATCCTCTATTTCTACGCGAACAAGATGAATTACTTGGTTGCAGGGACTGGCGATCGGAGTGAGAACCTGCTGGGCTATTTCTGTTACGACGAGAAGACGCGCGTCGTAACCAAGCAAGGTCCGAAGGGAATCGGTGAACTCAAGACAGACGATGTCGTGTTTTCATTCGACCCCACTACCAAGAAAGTCAAGGAATCGAAGGTCGATGGTGTTTTCGTCTTCGATTACAATGGAGAGATGGTTAACTTCAGGTCTAGAAATGCAGACATCATGGTTACCCCGAACCATCGGATGCTTGTTGTTTCATCATCCACCGGAGACTATCAATATGCAAAGCCGGTCTTTCGATCAGCGCAGGAATGTCTACGGCGCAAGTATACGGTTGTTCCGATACCCGCAGGCTGGGACGGAGTGGGAGATCTTCCCGCGGAGTTCCAGGTTACTTTCAGCCAAAAACATGTTGTTCGGGCGATTTCAGTTCGTATGGAGGATCTGCTCTTTGTCTTCGGGTTGTTCATCGGGGATGGTTGTGCTGTAAAGGGAACGACAGTAGTCCCTGCGAGGTCCGGCTTGACAAGAGGCGAATATCAGGCGCAGGTTCGAGACACCAAAGGAAGATTCCTCGCTCTTTCACCACAAGTCTCCAGGCCCAGGATGAGGGCATATGATACGTACGAGACCGACTTCGCGCTCCCGAATTATACCAAAGACGATGCCCGCCAACGACTCATCCGAATCCTCGAGAAGTACGAGATCAGCTACTCCTTGACGAGAGATTTGGTGAGAATCCCGTCTAAAGGGTTGTTTGACCTGTTCAGTCAGTGCGGATTCGGCGCTCGTCAGAAGCACATCCCCCCATGGATACTTGAGTACCCCTCAAACTATCTGACCTTCCTGCTTCACGGCCTAAGGGCTAGCGATGGCAGCAAGGGGAAGGGGGAGGTCTATTGCACAAGCTCATCCCGCTTGAAGGACGATTTTGTTCAGTTGTGCGTGAAAATCGGAAGGATGCCCAAAGTCCGAACTAGAGCCCCGAGGACATCAAGGCTGAAGAGTGGCAAAATCATCAGGTCCTCGGAATCCTACGAAATCATCTATGCCCGCAAGGTGAAGAGGGGCCGCACGATTCGGAATTCCAATGCGAAGAAGGTTCACTACGAGGGCAAAGTATGGTGTCCGTCAGTCCCTCCGTTTGAGAACATGCTCGTTGAGCGAAATGGCAACTACGTGTTCTGCGGCAATACCAAGTTCGGGGACGGCGGGGCCGACTTCCTCCCTATAGTCCACCTCTACAAGACCCAGACCCGCCAGCTCGGGGCCCACCTGGGCCTGCCCAGGCGCGTCGTCGACAAACCGGCTTCCCCCCAGCTCTGGCCGGGCCAGAGGGCCAGCGACGAGCTCCCGGCCGAATACGACAGGCTGGACGTCGCCCTCCACCGCCTCTTCGACCTGAAGACGGGCGTTGACGAGGCCGCAGCCGACGCAGGGCTCCCAAGGAGCGCGGTCAGGAAGGCCCTGGAGATGCACCGCAAGTCCGCCCATAAGAGGGCCCTCCCCCCTTCACTGGGATGAAGGGGGCGTTCGTCTCATGTCAGCCAAAGATTAAAATCGCTGAGCCGAAGGGGTGCCCAGGTTTCTGGATAATTCATGTTTGAGCTTGTGAACCTCGAAGATGTGGTTAGGGTGCCTCCGGACCGGTTCGGCTCCCCCCTCGAAAAGGTGGCAATGGACCTGCTGAAGCTGAAGTATGAGAGCACCATCAACCCAGACCACGGGTACCTGGTCCTGGTCACCAAGGTTGACGTGGACAAAGTGGGGAAGATCATAGCAGGGGACGGCGCGACATACCACAGGGTGAGGTTCGAAGTCCTCTCGTTCTACCCGCTGAAGCAGGAGATAGTCGAAGGGGAGATAGTCGAGGTGACGGACTTCGGCGCCTTCGTCAGGATAGGGCCGGCTGACGCTCTCCTCCACCTCAGCCAGATCATGGACGACTACCTTACCAGCGACGTGAAGTCAGGCATCATCACGGCGTCCCAGAGTAAGAGGACGCTCCGCGTCGGGAGCAAGGTGAGGGTCAGGATCACTGCCGTGAGCCTCGGCCATGGCATCTCCATGGGGAAGATAGGGGTGACCTGCAGACAGCCATTCCTGGGAGCGGTGGAGTGGATCGAAGAAGAGGTGGCCAAGGCCGGCAAGGCGCGCAAGGCAGCTGAGCGGGCGGAGAAGTAGGCGCCATGAAAGAACTGGCCTGCCGCAAGTGCAGGATGCTGACGACCGAGAAGGCGTGTCCCAACGACGGCTCCACCGAGCTCAGCAACGAGTGGTCGGGGCTCATTGTGATAATCAATGCCGAGAAGTCCCAAGTCGCAAAGACCTTGGGAATCACGAGGCCAGGCCGCTATGCCCTCAAGGTAAGCTAGGCCCTTGGCCAGGGCGTTCAAGCTCCCCGAGACCCTGAGGCCGAGGCTGTCGGAGCCCCTCGGACATGTGTTTGGCCCTCAGGAGACGGCCGGGAAGGAGTTCATCGGACTTGCCCAGGACGCGTCCATGGTCATCACCGTCGGGGACAAGGTGACAGAAACGCTGTATGCCCTCGGCGTGACACCTGCTGTTCACGTGGTCGACGGCGTGGAGCGGAGGTCGAAGAGGGCACCCCCCGAAGTCCCCTATGCAAGACTGGTTAATGTGAGCAACCCTGCTGGAGGGCTGACCCAGAGCGCCATCGACGGGATGAGGGAGGCGTTTGCTGGGGGCAAGCCGGTCCGGGTGCTGGTCGACGGTGAGGAGGACCTCATGGCGATGCTCGCCATAGCGATGGCCCCGGTCTCCGCCGTTGTCTTCTATGGGCAGCCCGGAGCCGGGGTGGTAGCCGTCAAGGTCAACGGGGTGTCGAAGTCGAGGAACAGGACCATACTGTCAGAGATGGGCATCGAGAGGCTGTAGAGGCCTCAACTTAATATCCTCGCGAAATTCGGGTGCTCCGGTTTGCAGGTAGAGAAGAAGTCCCAGTCAAAGGTCCTCGACAGGTCCTACGTAGAGCTGTCGCTGGAGGACAGGGCGGGGAAGATCTCGAGGAAGGAGGCCATCGCGGCCGTGGCCCAGGAGATGGGTGTCCCTGCGGAGAACGTAGCGATCATCAGGATTGACGGCCAGTCCGGGACGACCAAGCTGCTGGGCAAGTTCTACGTCTACGGCTCTCCGGAGTCCAAGAAGCGGATCCACCTCCGCTACCTCGACGAGAGGACGCTCTCGAAGGAGGAACGTGAGAAGCTAAAACAGGAGAGGAAGAAGAAAGCTGCCGCGCCGGCGGCCGCCGGGGCTAAGAAGTAGCCATGTCTAAGCAGCCTGCCCCAGCGCCAGCGCCCGCTCCTGCGCCTGCCGAGGCCGCGGCGCCAGTCGAGGAGAAGAAGCCAGAGAAGAAGGAGAAGCCGAAGGCCCCGAAGCGGAGGATACAGGTTCACAAGCTCTACAAGGCGGATGATGGCTCGCTGACCAGGCTGAGGAAGGAGTGCCCCAGGTGCGGCAGGGGATACTTCATGGCCCAGCACGGCGACCGGCATACCTGCGGCCACTGCGGGTTCACGACATACGCCTCGAAGGCATAGAGCAGATTCCTCTCGAAATCGCCATCGGTCCACTCTGGCGGCCGTGGATGCACCATCTACGCCCAGAAGGACTAGGCGTAGGTTGACATCAGCTCTCTGAGCATCTTTGCCATGGCCGGGGTGAGGAAGGGCCTGAATGGCCCGAAGTACTTGGCCCCCCTCGCCTTCGCCACCCGCGACCTGTCCCCTTCCCTGACATAGGAGTCGAGGAAGGCGACGGCCACCGCCTTCATCGCGTTTTCCCTGTTGGAGAGCTTTGCGGTGTAGTACAGGAACTCGGCCAAGTCCCAGGCCTGGTCCCCGCCTGGGTATGCCTGCTCCAGGTCCGTGAGATAGAGCCCCTCTCCAGAGACGATGACATTGCTCGGCTTGGCATCCCCCAGCGCCATCCCCCAGCCGTGGATCCTGGCCATCAGGGCCCCGTAGGAGCCAGCCTGCGGGAGGGGGGCGCCCTCCCCCTTCAGGAAGGCGTTGATCTCTGACGCTAGCGTCGGGCCCTTGACGAACTCTTTCACGAGGATTCGCTCCGCGGGAGCGACAGCGACGACCGCAGGCACGAGGACCCCCCTGGCCCTCAGGGTGAGGGTCGCCCCGTATTCGCGGTCCATCCGTGTGAGAGGCCCGGCGCTGAACTTGTTCGCAGCGGATGCCCAGATCCCCAGGAGGGCCCACTTGAGGGACCTCACGTCGGTGTAGTTCTTGACCACCACTGACCTCTCATCTTCGCCAGCCCTGAAGGTGAGGACCCTCGTGGTGGAGTAGGGCTCCCCGATGTCCTTCTCCGTGGCAGAGTAGGTGTCGAGCCCCAGCAGGCGAGCCAGTTCCTTCACGAGGAAGGACGCGTCGGGGATTATGGCTCCCTCGTCCAGCCTGAGCAGCGAGCGTGGAACATCCAGGGGGACGAACCGGGGGGGCGCCTCTCTCATCCGCCTCAGCTTCGACAGCGCCTCCCTGCTGAACACAGAGGGCCCTACCCTGCCGGCGTAGCCATGGACAGCGTACTGGGCCACCCCCCTCGCGGTGACGGAGAAGAGCGACTGCACCCTGGTGAACGCGTCTCCTTTCAGCTTCTCGGGGACGAGCCTCACGCCGTCGGGGCCGGCGATGAGGAACCCCCGCGGCTGGAGCGCCTCGGCGGCGGCACGGAACCCGGCCACTGACTCCGCCCGGTTAGCGTCCCCCAGCCTCGAGGTGTAGGTATGGACATAGCTGTAGAGTGCAGGGGGGTAGATGGCTGCGCGCCTGTGGAGCTTGTCGAAGAGGAAGTAGTCGTAGGGGACCATCAGGCGGCTCCCGAACTCCCCGTAGTCTGAGGAGAGGTCGAGGAGGGCCTCGACTATCACCCTTTTCTTGTACTCGTGCTCGACCGTCCGGAACAGCTCCGGGTTGGATAGCGGCTCGTAGGCGTTGAGCAGCCTCCCCACTACGAACTCCCCGAGGTAGGACGACCGGGCATCCTGGACCAGCATGTCTTCGTCTACGATGAGCGCTGACGCCTCGACCGGGTCGCTAACGTATCTGTACCGCACCCCCTCCCTGAAGCGCTTCGACACGATGATGATGTCGTAGTCTGAGTCGGGCCTGGCGTACCCAGCGACCTTTGAGCCGTAGGCCGCGACCCCTGAAGTCTTTGAAGGGTCCACCAGCGCAGCCGCGAGCCTCTCCACGGTGGCCCGCTCCTCCGCTGTCAGCCTCAAGGGCTGGCCTTCTTTTTGAGCTCGGCCACCTTCGCCAGGACTGCCGGGTCGAACCTCGTGGCCGCCACAGCCTCCATCGAGAGGCTGACCCTGTTCTCTTCCGGCCCTACCAGGCGGACGGGGAGGTTCTTCGCTATCCAGGCAGCCCCCACCTTCTTGTTGAGGGCTTCGTCAGACAGCTCGTTCTTGAACTTCCGACTGACCAACGAGACGAGGGCCTTGTCGGCGAAGATCAGTTTGGGCGGGACCACCCGCTCTGCGTCGGCGAAAGCCGCCTCGTACAGGGTGGTAGCAGTTTCGTCGCTGGTGACGTTGGTAGTGCTAAGCTTCCGGACTAGGTCGACGTAGTGGGTGAACTCGTGGGCGGCGACCGCGTCCATGGTCCCCTTGGTCCCGAAGGCGATGAGGGCGGCGGTGAACTGCACCAGGATCAGGACGCTCCCGTTCACGGCGGCGGGGACCACCCTGGCGAAGAGCACCCCCATCTGGCCGTACTCGCTCCCTGACTTCGAGACGGGGAGCGTCGGCTCTACGTAGTAGGGAGGGTAGCGGAGGCCGCTGGCTTTCTCGACCCGCTCCACCGCTGCCTGGAGGTACTTCATCCTCAGCCGCACCTTCTTGGCCAGCGCCCTGGGAACCTTCTCCTGAGCCACGGCCTGGTCGAGTAGGATCAGCGGGTCCAACTGGGCGCGACCTCGTCCCGGTGCATATGAACCTTAGGCGTCACTCGATGAGCCTGAAGCTGACAGGGGGGTAACGCCTGGAGACCTCCATGAACACCTCGGTGTGCATCACCCCGGGTATCTTCCCTATCACGTCGTAGACCGCCCTGTGCAGCTCGTCCAGGGACTTTCCTCTGAGGTTGACGATGACGTCGAACCGGCCGGTCACCTCCCTGACGAGCCTGACCCCCTCCGCCTTCTCGACCTCGTTCAGAATCGACTCCCTCAGCTTTGGGTCGATGTTGAGCCCTGCCAGCGCCCCAGCCTGCATGCCGAGCATGTCCTCGTTCACCTGCACCGTGAACCGTTCTATGACCCCCCTCTTCTGCAGGCGCTTTATCCTGCTGTACAGCACGGAGAGGTTGATCCCGAGCTCCTTGCTGAGCCGGGGGACGGACACCGACGCGTCTGCATGAAGGGACGAGAGTATCTTCATGTCTAGCTCGTCCAGTCTGGCCAAGTCTGATCCTGAAGGCCCTCTCCGTCCTTCTAGATATTTCTGCTTTTCAGGCTGAGAGTTCGCGAGTTTTGGCAGAAACCTGCTGTGACTTTAGCGTCTAGCTGACCTTCGTGGACTCGTCCACGCGCTTGGCGTTCACCTGGAACGTCTCCTCAGTTATGGTGTTCCCCCTCACCAGCTTGCGCCTCTTGGACCCGTCTTCTTTCGTCCTGTACCCCACCCCTTTGGTCAAGAGGACGTAGTTTTTCCCCCCGCCCATGGTGTCTGCGCGCATGGGGAACCCTGCCTTGTCGCTCCCGCCGGTGATCATTATCTTCCCGGTCAGCCCGATGGTGGCCCCGTCCAGGACGTTCCCTATCTTCCTCCCGACCAGGAGCTGGGCTGGGGTGTCTTTGAGTTCCTGGGCCTCTGACTTGCCGGTCTTGGGGTCCGAGAGGACCAGCTTGAAGCTGACCATTGGAATCGGCTCCGACTACAGCGGGTAATTAAGTCTAAAACCCGTACATCGGGTCCGCCGGCGACTTTATCGCAATGACTTCGTCCAGCACATGCTTCTCGTCCTCAGTCAGGGAACCGAGGAGCTTCGTGCGGAGGATCTTCGCCTCATGGCTGCGCGGCATGGCATAGAGGATGTCGTTCTCCTTCACCTGCCTCCCGAGGGTCGGGCCCTGGACCGAGATGGCCACCTCCTCCCCCTCCTTCGCCTCGCCGACCGCTTTGCCGTTGTCCTGCACCTGCTCGACGGTCCCTACCTCGGTCCCTGCCGAAGACATCAACCTAACCTTGGGGCGGAGCCGCCCGGCGACCACTTCGACCCCGAACACGGCTGGGTCGTTCCGTCTGAAGAACGCTCCCGGGAGGACCTTGAGCTTGCATGGCCGCGTCAGGCTCGAAAGAGCGGCCCTCTCGTCCGCATCCTTCTTCGCAGTCGCCCAGCTGGCATAGTTGTCGATGACCTCATAGATGATCGAGGAGATGAAGACCGGGCTCGAACCTGCGTGCTCCTTGGCCTCGGGGAGGACCTTCGAATCGAAGCCGAGTATCGCCCCGAGGTAGGGGTCGTGCTCTCCGACCACCTGGGCGGCGACGATGTCGTTCTTCGAGATGTCCCCTATGTCTGCCTCCCTCACCGGGACACCCCTCTCCTCCAGCATCCTCAGGAGAGCTTCCAGGCCGCCTATGCTCCCCGCCTTCACTATCACCCCCATGTTGTCTGTCTTGACCACGATGTTGGAGAGCTCCTTCTCCATCTCCGACTTGAGGTCCTGGAACTGCCTCTCGGTGGTGAAGGACGCCACCAAGGTGCCTGCCACCACCCCTCCGAGGTCTGGGGAGACCAGTTTTACTCCCGCCGCGGCGTAGGCGGCGGTCACGGCGGTGAACTTGTCCCTGGGGTCTCGCATTTCGTCCAGCGGCTTGGGCATGAAAAGCGCCTTCACCTTGGACTTGAACGCGCCGTCCCTGCGGACCAGCGATATCGAGTCCCCCACGCTCAGGGTCCCCTCGGTCAGGATCACGTTGGCCGTCTGGCCGATGCCCACCTCCTCCTGAAGCTCCAAGATTATCCCGCGAGCCGAAGGAGCGTCTCCTACCCTCAGCTTCCCCTTCAGGAACTGCTGCGCGAGGCCGATCAGCATGGCCAGCATCTCCGGCATCCCCACTGGCGCCCTCGCCGAGACAGGGACTATGGACACCTGCTGGCGGAAGTCCTTGACTCTATAGTAGGCATCAGACTGGAAGCCGAGGCGGTTGAGCCCCCCGACCACGTTATACAGGCGTTCCTCTAACTCGTCCCCCCAGGTCGGGGCCTGGTCCTTCATCACCTGCAGGAGAGGACCCTTGCTCCCCTTCTTCCAGCCGCTGATCATGTCTATCTTGTTCAGCGCGACCAAAAAGGGGACGTGCCTCTGCTTCAGGATGTCAATGCTCTCTAGGGTCTGGTTCTCCAGCCCCTTCAGAACATCGACGACGAGTATCGCGATGTCTGCCGCCGACCCTCCTCTGAGCCTGAGGTTGGAGAAGACTGCGTGACCAGGTGTGTCTATCATGAGAAGCCCTGGTATCTGGAGCTCGCCCCCCGCCCTGTCCAGAAGAGGCCCGCATATCGTCCTCAGCGTCTCCATAGGGAAGAAGCTCGCCCCTATCTCCTGCGTTATCCCGCCCACCTCGCGGGCCTGGACCCCGGTCCCTCTCAGGCAGTCAGCGATTGAAGTCTTGCCAGAGTCTACGTGCCCCAGGATGACGACTACAGGCTGCCGTATGCGGCTTTGCTCTGACATATTCCATCCAGTTCCTTAAGGTGGCCTCACCCTAGCGTCTTGCCGAAGAAGGCCGCGCTCTCCTTTGTAAAGCTCTCGGTGGAATCTGAGGCGTGGATGCAGTTGTCAGTCAGCCCTAGGCCGAAGTCCCCCCTTATGGTCCCCGCCGCGGCCTCCCAGCTCTTCGTCGCTCCGACCATCCGTCTGACCGTGGCGACGGCATCCCTGCCCGACATGACAACCCCCACCACCGGACCCGATGTGATGAACGAGACCAGCTCGCCGAAGAAGGGCTTCGCGTTGTGGACGCTGTAGAACTCCTCCGCCTGAGGCTTCGACATTGTGAGCATCTGTACCCTCTTGACAGCGAACCCCTTCCTTTCGAACCTCCCGATGATCTCTCCGACCAGGCCCCGCTTCACGCCGTCAGGCTTCACGACGATCAGCGTGTCTTCGACGGCGCTCATTTCTTGGCGGGTCTCCTCGCCCACTTCAGTTTGCGCGGGTCCCGACCCAGCTTCAGGTCGTTGGTTCTGCACTTGGAGGAACAGTAAGACTTGGTGGAACCGTCGTTCTTCACGTAGAGGGTGCCCGAACCGAGTCTGACCTCTTTACCACAAAAGACGCATTTCTTTGGGACGTACATTTCAGGCTACCGCACCTCGACCTTTCGGTGGCCTTTGAAACTCTGGATATAAAGACGGCGCCTGCCCCCCAGGAGGCGCCTGGGAGCTAGGTCAGGCGGGAGGTCATGTCGGAACGGTCCCCCCGAGATGTCTCATCCAGTGCTGGGCCTCCACGATGAGCCTCTGGCCGAAGTCCTTCGGGTGCGGGACGAAACCCTCGAGCGCCTTTGCCAACGTTTCAGGGCCCAGGTTGGCCAAGTCTTCCAGGTTCACGGCCCCGAGGCCGGTGGCCCCCCTCAGCCTCACCCCTATCTCCAGCTCGTTTGTCTTGATCGCCTCGAGCTCCTTCTCGTCAGCGAAGGCGCTGGACAAGAGCGGGATGTCACCCGTCAAGATGATCTCCTTGACAGACCGCCCCTTCGCCTTCATCGCGGCGTAAAGGTGACTCGGGGGAGCCACCTCCTCCAGAGAGAGGGCGGCGAACAGGGTCCTGGCCATGGGCATCTTCCTTATCCCCCTTCGCTCCGAAATCACCCTCTTCAGGTCGACGGAAGCGATGAACGGGAAGACGTAGTCGACGCTCTTCGTCACCTTCTTCGCCAGGTTCTGCCTGAACCAGAGCCGCATGGCATCCTGGGACTCGAGGCCCTGCGGCGTCCTCGTCGGCGGGAGCACCCAGACCCCCGGCTGGACTGCCTTGAACCCCATTTCGATGAGCCTGTCCTTGAAGACGGTCGAATCGTTCTTCTTCTTTGTCTTCTCGTAGGACTTGAGCAGAAGGAGGGACCTCACCTCATATGGATAGGACCTGATGAGCTCCTCGGGGGTCAGCCCTGAGTTCTTGAGCTGCCAGTCGAGGCGCACCATCAGCTTCTTGTACACCGCGTCGCTGTCTTCGAAAGTCGCCGGGACTGAAAGGTCCTCTCCGGCCACCTCAATCCTGCTTATGACAGCCAGTATCAGGTCTTCGTCCTTGGGCGAACCCGGCCCGGATAGCCTGCCGAGAGGGACCCTCACCTTCTCGAAGAATCCGGCTATCCGCTTTACCGCTGACAACCCTCCGGCCTCCCTCCGGCGCTGAATACTAGTAGGAGCATCCCAGTCCTTCGTCTAGGAGAGCTTCCGTTTGAGCGCCTTCCTCAGGTCCTCGAAAGCATCCACTAGCTTCTTCTTGGCGAAGTACTCGTCTGATTCCGCGACCACCACCCTGTCTTCGGAGATTGTCACGTCCCCCAAGCTGAGCGGGGACGGAATGCCGAGCATGGCCGAGAAAGCCTCGACCGACTTCGGGAATGTCGCACCGGATCTGAACCTGAAGGTGAAGGAACGCCCCCCAGACACAGGTATAGGGTCCAGAGGCACTATTAGTCGGTCGGAGCTGAGCCCGGTGAACATCTGGCCGTGGACTTCTCGGATGGATGCCAGTACGTCCCCCCGCTCCCTCTTCAAGGCAGCCGCCCTGTCTTGGTGCCCCGGGTCGGACCAGTCGAGGCCGATCAGGGCGTAGAATGCCTGGTCCTTCTCGTTCCTCTTTGGGTCCTGCGTGATCTCCTGTGACAGCACATCGAGTTCGCTGTCGATGGTCTTGAGCCTCTTCTGCTCTTCCAGTAACCTACCGGCTGCAACCTCCAGTTCTGTGAGGTTCATCTCTTACCTAACCCAGGTGGCTTGAGACTTCGATGACCGCTTTCTTGAATTCCTCGTGCGTCAGTTCCCTGTTCTGGTACTCGTCCTTGTAGGAGTCCCAGGCGTCCTCGGCTTCCGTGACAAAGGGCAGGAGCTTCTTCCCTGTCCCCTTCACATTGAGAAGGACGAGGGCCGACGCGGGCTCGTTGGTCATGGTGGGTATCTTGACGAAGATCACTCTCTTGTCCTGGATGCCGTACTTTTCGTTCAGTATCTTCTTGAAGAACTCCCTCTCTTCAGCATCCACGCTCCCGGCGCACTTTATCAGGACGCAGGCTGAGTCAGTCTTCCCCTTCTCCATCTCCCCCTCCTGTTCGAGGTTGAAAAGAAGCCCATCGTTCCCCTCTTCGAACGCCTCCTCGATGGACTTTATCTCCGAACTCCCTTTCGGGACCAGAGGCAGGAGCCATGGCACCACGAACTTCGGCTTGCTCGCAGCCAGCCAGGTCCTGTAGTTGGACATGTCCCACTCCGTCTCGCGTATGAATGAATCCATGAACTCGGCTATCACGTGGGCAGCCAGCAGGTTCTTGTTTCTATAGTCGTGCCAGCCGACGCGGATTTGCTTCGGGAGCTCGTCCACGATGGAGGACCGCGCGTCGAGCTGATTCTTCAGCCTGTCCGCCTGGAACCTGAGCTCTTTGTTGTCCATCAAGATTGGGGCATCAGAGTACTTGATCTGATAGGCCAGGTTGAGAACGATGCTGATGTGGGCGGGCCCGTAGATGACAGGGTCCCAGCCGAACTCAGGGAGCACCCCGAAGGTCGCGATGGTGGCGTGCCCGAGGGCGCTGTTCCCCTTGACGTAGGACATGAACTCAGATGAGAACGAACCCCCCGTCCCTCCACCCATGCTGAACGGGACTATGAAACCCCTCACCGGTTCGGGCGAGATCGCCTGTATCCTAGACGCGATGTCCTGCTTCCCAACGATCTCGTTCCTGAACCTGCTCCTACCCTCGGCCCAGTTCCTCGCAGCCCCGCCCAGGCCGTAGACAGCGTGCTTGTCCTTCATGGCGAAGAGCTGCGGATATGACTGCAGGATGAGGTTCGCCGAGCGTGGGTCGAGGTCCACGAGCAGCGCCCTCGGCACGAGGGGCATCTCCCCCTTCCGCAGCGAAGCGCCGAACCTGAGGATCGTGCTTCCATACCTCCGGAGGACTTCCAACTGCTGCTTCTCTCCTTTCAGGGTCGGCGCGGTGGGGTCCGCCCCCACGTCAATCAGCACCCAGCGATAGGCTTCGGCGCCGATACCTACTCCCGCATGGCCCATGCAAGCCATGATGACCGGGTTAGGTGCAAGCGGAGCTTGGTTCGCTGCCCTGAACGCCAACGGTTTACCTCCCCTCCCATCTTTTTTATACGTTTGTCAGTTTCTGGGTGCAGGTTTGAGCTACGACGAATCCAAGGCTAAGGACGTCCTCTTTGTGATAGACGGCTCAAGGAGCATGGGAGGGAAGTTGCACTCTTCCGGCATGAGCAAGATGAAGATCGTCAAGACCGGACTGTTCAACTTCGTGGCTGAGTACTGGCCGGTCTCCTACTTTCCGTGGCCGATCAGGATGGGGGTGACGTTCTATAGGTTGCTGGGGACCCCAGGTTCCACTCAGATCGAAGTGGTAGTCCCCCTGAACCCTGCTCCGGCCTCGCTGGAGCTCTACCGGCTGGAGGACCTGCAGTGCAAGGGCGGGAGCCCCCTGGTCGACGCGGTCAAGTACGGCATCGAGAACATCTCCGACTCCATCAGGAAGGAGAAGGTCATCAAGCTGATCAGCGACGGAGGGAACGACAGGGAGCCCATCAAGACCATATCCGAAGAGTTGAAGATATCCCCGGTCGAGGTGGACGTGATAGAGCTCTCCAACGAGGCATCGAAAGAGCTCAGGGACATCGCCACCCTCACCCACGGGACGTACACCAGGCCACACAACCTGGCTGATTTCGAGAAGGCTATCCGAAGTTAGAGCTGAGTGGAACAGGGCCGGAAACCTGCGCCGACCATACAGCAGAGCCTTCTGAAGGCAGGCATGTATCAGACGGTGACTGGCGAAGGCTTTACTTGAGCTTCCTCGCTTCGCGCTCCGTCTCTCTGAGCACGAGCACGTCGGCCAGCCGTATCGGCCCCTTCACGTTCCTGGTGAGTATGCGGCCCTTCTCCTTTCCCTCGAGAATCTTCACCCTCACCTGGGTTATCTCGCCTGCGACCCCTGTCCGCCCGACTATCTGGACTACCTCGGCCGGAGTGAGTGTCTCTACTTCTTTCTTGCTGCTCATGCGGCCTTCTTCAGCCTCGAAAGCTCTTGAGTGACCTGCTCCAAGATTTGGGAGCCTTCACCAGCCTCGAGGACCGCCGCTGCCGCCGTCGACACGTCGATGCCGATAGCCGGACCTATCTGGTCCTTGGAGGGCACGAAGACATAGGGTATCTTCCTCTCGTCGCAGAGGATTGGCAGGTGGGCGACCACCTCAGGCGGCGTCACGTCCTCGGCTATCACCACCAGCTTGGCCAGCCCCCTCTCGATGGCCTTCGTCGACTCGTTGGTGCCCTTGCGGACCTTTCCGGTCCTGGACGCCTGCCTCAGCACCTCGTAAGCTGCTTCGGAGACTTCCTTCGGGGTCTCGAACTTGATGTAGTAGGGCTTCTTGTCGGGGGTCATCTTACAATCTCCCAGGCGGGCCAGTTTCGGCCAGCATATAAACGGTTGGCCACCGAACTCGTTTCAACGGCTCATCCTGCGAGGATGAACCGCCCTGTGGCGTCTAGCCTGCAGAACCCAAACCTGGGGAATTGGACGATGTCGCCGAGAGGGAGGCCGGAGGCCGACTCTTCGACGTATCCTGCCACCTCCTTGAGACTGTCCTTGTTGTAGACGTCACCCTCCAAAAAGAGCTCTCCGGGTATGGTGACCACCGCCTCCGAGTGCGCCCGGGTGACCCACTGGACCTTCTTCGAGTCTGGGATTAGCTCGTCCCCGGCGTACTCAGCTCGGGGGGAAGGCCACTCCGCGGTCAGCCTGACGTTGTAGAGGTCCATGAGGCGGAACACGGTCCCCTTCTTCATCGCGCCAAGGTCCGCCGACGGGACGAAGAAATCACCCTCGGTGCTGATCGTCCTGCTGCCCATGACCTTCTGCGGGTGGAAGGCGAGTGTCACCTCCTTGCTTGGCGCGCCCTCCACTTCCAGCTTTGCGGGCCCAGGGACGAAGAACATCCGCTTCGAGATAGGGTCGAGGAGCTTCCTGTTCACCGACAGGAGTATGCTCCAGTCGTACTCGTGCTCGGTCTTCGTGTAACCCACCTGTAGTGTGAACTCCCTGATCGCCTGTGGCATGATGCCGCGCCTTCTGAGGCCGTCTACCGTAGGCATCCTCGGGTCGTCCCATCCTGACACCACGCTCTTCTCCACGAGCGGGCGGAGGAGCCTCTTCGATACCGGCGTCCCCTTGAAGTTGAACCTCGAGAATTGGATGACCTCTATGCGCCTGAACCTCAGCGCGTCGCGTATCTGCGCCTGGAGTTCGTTGCGGAACTCGGAGCTCCTGAGGACGTGGGTTATGCCGCACATCTCGTCCTCGACGGCGTTGGCTAGGTCGTATGTCGGCCACAGAGAGTACCTATTCCCGGTAAGTGGGTGTGGATATGAGATGGTCCTGAAGAGGTTGGTGTCCCTGAGTGAGTAATTGGGGCTCTTCATGTCCCCCTTGAACCTGATGACGTAGGCACCGTCCTTGTGCTTCTTCGCCAGGAGCTCGTCCCAGACCCGAAGGTTCGCCTCGACCGAGCTCCCCCTGTGCTCGCAGGGGGTCCCTTCGAACCGCAGCGCCTTCACCCTCGCCTCGTCGCAGGAGCAGGCATAGGCGTCCCCCTGCTCGAGGAGCTTCCTCCCCGCTTCGTAGATGGCCTCCATGTCGTCCGACACGTTCTTCTCGTGGTCGTACTTGATCGAGAGCCATCCTATCCCACGGCGGAAGCTGTCGTAGTACTGGGGGAGGACCTTCTTCGGGTTGGTGTCTTCGAATCGGAGCCAGAGTTCTCCATCGTACTGTTCTTTGTAGAGGTAGTTGATGGTGAATGCCATGGCGTGCCCCACCGTCATGTAGCCAGACGGTTCCGGAGGGAGCCGGAAGGCGGTCTGCCCCTTCACGGCGTTGGGGAGCGCGGGGAGCCCGACTCTACCCTGTCTCTCCACGGGCGCTGCCGCATCTGGGTACCTCTCGGCGATTAGCTGCTCCTGCTCCGCTATGCCGAGGGCGTTTACTCTCTTGGCCACTGCCGCTGCCTCCTTCGATACCAGACCCGCCTTGGTCCTCAGGTCTGGAAACTCGGCCAGGACCCGCCCCACGATGGCCCCCACCTCGGCCTTCCCGCCGTGCCTAGCAGCGTTCACAAGGGCAGCCTCCTCGACGGCTGCGAGCGCCTCTTCCCCCAGCGATTCTGCTACCATTCCCTTTCTACTGCGAACCTAGCAAATGAGGCCAGGAGGGACACGGCTTCCTTGTCCCCCTTCCAATCTATGCCCCGGAGCGTGGCCAGGGACAGCTTGAGCAGCTCTGACGCCTTCTTCCTGGCGAACCCCACAGCGTCATACTTCTCCATCGTCGACAGCACGAATGCCACGTCGGCGTCTGTCTTCTGTGCCCTGCCCTTGTCCATGATTGCGACGACCTTGTCCCTCTCGCTCTGGGACACCACAGAGAGGAGGTGGAGGAGCATCAGGGTCCTCTTGCCTTCCAGTATGTCGTCGGACCTCGCTTTGCCGTATTTCTTCTGGTCCCCCACCAGGTTCAGCGCGTCGTCCTGGATCTGGAAGGCGACCCCCAGGGTGGTCCCAAAGTCCTTCAGGCCTGTCAGCACGCCCGCACCGGCCCCGGCCACCAGCGCCCCCATCCTGCACGGGCTGGCGACGGTGTACCACGAAGTCTTGCGAGTACACATCTCGAAGTAGTCTTTCTCCCCGAGGTCCCACCGCTTGGCCGCGACCCATCCCAGCTCCATGTGCTGGCCTTCGGTCGTCTCGTTGACCATCCTTGAGAACTCTTCCATGACCGCGAACGTCCGGTCCAGGCCGATCCTCTCCCTGTTCTTCAGGAGCGCCTCCCAGGTGCGGGCATGGAGGGCATCCCCGGCGTTGAGAGCCAGAGCCTCTCCGTACTTCCTGTGCAGTGCGGGCTCTCCGCGCCTCAGCTCGGATCCGTCCTCTATGTCGTCGTGGACCAGTATCCAGTGCTGGAAGAGCTCTATGCAGGCGGCGGTGAGCACCGCGTCGCCTTCTGAGCCTCCGGCGGCCCTGCAGGCGGCCACGCAGAGGAACGGCCTCATGCCCTTGGCCGGGCGCGACGGGTAGTCCCGCATCATCCTGTAGAGAAGGTCGACTTCCCTTATCGGGCTGGACTTCGGCAGGATCTGGTCGAGTATCAGGGCGTCTACCTCAGCCTTCACGCGCCTCATCTCGTCCTGGAAGGTGGGCATGCCTGTCCGGTCCCTGCCTCTAGCCTAAGCGCGGACCACGGTGCCGTAAAAGTCTAGGCCCCGGAGGGCCTTGGAAAACTCGTTCCGCCTGTACCCAGAGACGAAGTACACGCTGGTTCCTCCTGCGGCTATCTTGGCAGCCACTTCCAGCTTCAGCCTCATACCTCCGGTGGCGTCGTCCCCTTCCTTCACCTTCATCCGCCTGACCTTGGAGGCGGTCAGCTCAGGGATGATGACCCGCGTGTTCTCTTCGTAGACGCCGTCCACGTCTAGGGCGAACACAGCCCTCTCCGGCTCCAGCATCTTCGCCAGCTCTTGCACAATCACGTCCCCTGACATCACCTTGAACCCTGACGGCGTTAGCCCGACGTCCCCGAAGGTGACCGGCGTGAGCCCTTCCTTGAGGAGGCCCTTCAGCCAGGAAGAGACCGACGCGCCTCCGGCCCGGCTTACGGCGTCGAAGGGCGAGAACGGGTAGGGGCTGAGCTTGAACTCCAGCATTGTCTTGCAGACCATCCTGTTCAACTCGTACATTGCCGCCCTAGTCTGGGCTACCCCCACCGCCGGCGCCTCGCCGGCGTCTGAGCCTAGCCCGTGCTGCTTCGCGACGACGTGGCCGAAGGACCCTCCGCCGTGCACCACGACGACCTTCTGGTCAGAAGACGCGATCTCCTCGGAGAGCGCTGAGACTACGTCCGGACGATAGGAGAAGGGCTTCGACTTGTCCGTGATCACGGAACCCCCCAGCTTCGCGACTATCGCTCTAGCCAGCTTTTCACTCCCTCGGTAGGTACTTTGGCGATGAACGTCTCGAACCCTCGCGCCGTGAGCCCTGAAACTAGGTTTTTTTCCTTTGCCTTGGGGGCCACTGCGATCACGCTCCCTCCTCCGCCTCCCCCGGTGAGCTTCGCACCATAGGCTCCAGCCGTTATCATCTGGTCGACCATCCCGTCCAAGGTAGGGTTGGATACCCCCAGCATCCCCAGGAGAGCGTGGTTCATTGTTAGCAGCCCTCCCAGCCCCTCCCCGTCTCCCTTGGCGAGGAGCCCTGCGGCCTCTAGGCTTAGGGCGCCCACCGAGCCGGCCAGGCGGGCGAAGTAGCCCGGGTATCTGTCCTTGGCCTCTGATACTCTGCCTATCTGCGCCTTGGTATCCCTGCTGATCCCGGAGTACGACACTAGCAACGAGCGGCTCCCGCCTAAGGAGACTTCCTTCGGCTTGGTCCCTGGTTTGAACAGGATGGCCCCCCCTAGGGCGCAGACAGCTGGGTCGATGCCGGAAGGGCGGCCGTGGATTGCGTTCTCTCCGACCATCGAGAGGCGGATGATGTCCTCGGCGCCCAGACCCAGAGAGTGGAACTCTGATAGGGCGGCAGAGAGGGCGACCATGGTGGCGGCGGATGACCCCAGGCCGGCGCCTCGGGGGACCGAAGAAGTGACAGACACCGCTACCTCCTGGCCCACCGAGTACTCTTCGGCCACGGCCCTGACCACCTGCCTGACTGGCGCAATCCCGGCAGGCCCCTCTTCTGACCCCTGGGACGTCACCCTGAAAGAGCGGGCCCCCTCCACCTCCACCCTCACCTTCTTCGGCAAGGCGGCGGCAAGGGCCCAGGCGCCGTGGACCACGAAGTGCTCCCCGGTGACGATTGCCTTCGAAGGAGCTTCTGCTACGGCTCTCAAGAGCTTACGAATCTGAGGGCTCCATAACCCACGACTTGAACGTTGTCGCCGCTGGTGTCGCCGCTCGTGGCGTACTCTAGGAGCTCTGGCCTCGTGAGCCCCAGCGACCTGGCCGTGAGCATCACCGTGGCGATGGCGCCATAGCCACAGGCTGTGACGTTGAGCCTCTCGAGGACAGAGTAGAACCCCGGAACGTCCATCTTCAGCACCTCGCCGAGGAGCGCCTCGTCCTTCTCCTTCGCAGCGGGGGGCGGCTCGTAGTGGGTCAGGTCTGAGGAGGCGATGAGGATGGCCTTCCTCCCGCTCAGGATCCTGGAGAGGGCCGAAGCGACAGTTTCCGCGGTGTCCAGGTCCTGGAAGAGGAGTGAAATCGGCAGGAGTGGGACCGAGTCACCGTAGAGTTTCTGCAGGAACGGGAGCTGCACCTCGAGGGAGTGCTCTAGCCGGTGGGCCCCCGGGTCCACCGAGACTCCGGCAAGTTCGACGAGCTCTGCGGCCGCCTCTTCGTCGACGCGCATGCGTCCCAGAGGGGTCTCCCATTCCCCCTCGTCGTAGGTTGAGACCCCGCTCCCGAGGCCGTAGTGGTTGGGCGCTACCACAACAGCCAGGTCCGGACTGCGGAGCGAAGATACATGATAGTAGGAGTGGGCGGCCACCGGGCCGGAATAGACGTAACCAGCGTGCGGCGATATCGCAGCGACTATGTCCGCGTCCGTTGCTGGGGCCGGCGGAAGCCTGCCTGGTCCGAGCCTGTGGGTGTAGCATTCGTCGATGAGGGTGGAGAGCTCGGCGGGGTCTGACGGGTAGAACTGGCCTGAAACTGCGGGCTTTCTGACTGGCAATACGGAGGCCTATTCGCGCCTCTCGGACGTCCTTTCTTCGAGGGGCTCGGGCCTCTGCTCTTCATCCACCTTGGTCTCGAAGTCTTCGATGCCGTACTTCATGGGCTGGTCCTCGGCCAGCGACTTCGAGTGGACGAGGGTCGCTCTGGCCAGGAGCCAGAATATGGCAGCTATGGACTTGCGCCCCCTGTTGTTCCCGGGGATGACCAGATCTACGTCGTCGGTTATGTTGTCCGTGTCGCAGACCGCAATCACGGGGACCCCCAGCTTGGCTGCCTCGACCATGGCTTGCGTGTCTGACATCGGGTCCGCCACGACCACCAGTTCGGCGTCCAGGTGACCCGGATAGAGAGGGTTGGTGAATGTGCCTGGCATGAACCGGCCTATCCTGGGCATCGCCCCAGTGAGCTCGCAGAACTTCTCGACAGCCACGGCGCCGTGCTCCCTGCTGGTGTACACGACGGTGTTCTTCGCGCCGGTGGCCGCTATGAACTTGCCAGCGATGTCGATGCGCTGCAAGGTCTTGGGATAGTCAATCATGTGCAGACCGTCTGGCTTTGGCCGCGTTGTGAACGGCTCCATGGTCTTCGTCCTGATGGGCGTCCCAATCCGGATGCCGGTGGCTAGCAGGGCCTTCTCTGAAAAGCCTGGGGCGACCATCTTGTCGGCTGAACCCGCGTCGTCGTCGAACTCAGACATGGCCAAGCTCCAGACCTATAGCTCTGATTTCCTGCTGTAGAACGGAAGAACCTGGTCGATGACGTCCACCGAGGAGATGAGCATACGCCGGCAGCAGTACCTCTTCAGGCCTAGGTCGTCCAGCACCTTGCCCGGATCTTCGCCCCCCTTCACCCTGGTCTGGAACGGGGTGAACTTGTCGCCGATGAGACTACCGCAAGTGAAACAGCGTATGGGAATCATCATAGCAAATCACCTGTACGATTTCTGCCTCTTCCTGCGCGCGCCCGGCCCTCCGAACTTCTTGGGTTCAGCTTGTCTCGGGTCGCCCGAAAGCAGGTATTTATTGTATGCATTCAGTCTCTCCCTGATTTCGTTCCCTCTGACCTGGTCGACGTAGGCCCTGGCGATGGCCATGGCCGCGGCGTCCGCCTGCCCCATGAACCCCCCTCCGGCGACGCTGACGTCGAGGTCGAACTTTTCTCTCAACTCCCCAACCACATAGACCGGTGCCAGTAAATGGAGCCGTGCGGGCTCTGGTTCCCAAAGCTCGACCGGTGTCCCATTGACCCTGATGCGCCCCGCTCCGGGGGATATTGCCGCAGTGGCCCTGGCTGTCTTCCTCGCGCCAGAATAGAGCTTTGGCGGCTTCTTCACTTGGGCCTTGGCAGAGGTCGGCATCTCTACTCATTCCACCCCAGACTCTTCGAGAGGTCCCCCATGGTCACATATACCGGAATGGGGCGCGTTGCGGCGGTCTCCTCGAACTTTTTCAGCTTCGCTCCGTTGATCCCTTCGGGGACCCCGATGTAGACCCGGAGCCGCTTCATCGCCATCGCGCCCTTGGGCTTCTTTCGCGGAACCATCCCCCTGACCATCCTGCGAAGGATGTTGTCAGGCCGCCTCGGGTGAATCGGACCGTAAATCGGATTGACCTTGCTCGCCAGCTCGAGCCTCTCCTTCCATTGGTTTACAACAGAGGTCCTCGACCCAGAAACAAGAGACTTCTCAGCGTTCACCACGGTCACCTTCTTTCCTGACAGGAGGAGCTTCGCGACCTTGGAAGAGAGCCGCCCAGCGATCTGGTTTGTTGCGTCGATGTACACCGACTCCTCACCTGACAAGTTTGACCCCACTCCCTTTCGGGTACTTCTTCAGGAAATCTTCAACCGAAAGCGCCGCGCCACCGGTCGCCTCTATCTTTGACCTGGCTGAGGCCGAAAATGAAAAGGCGCCCACGACCATCTTCTTTCCTGCCGCGCCTGTGCCGAGGACCTTTCCCGGGACAAACACAGCGTGGGCCTCACCGACGACCTTGGATATCCTCCCGAGGTTCACTTCCACCCTTGTTCCCGCGGGGCTGGAGAGCAATGCGGAAGCCTCGCTCCAGATGCGGGCCTTGTGCGTCTTCCCTGCCTTCTCAAGCATCACTGCGGTCCGCCTGAGGATCGGATTAGATGCGGTCACTTCGCCCCGCCCACCGCGACCTGGATGTCGTTCAGCTTCTTCTCGAGGAGCTGGATGGCCTTGAGCACTATCTGCTTCGCAGGGAGCCCCCCCGCAGACTCCACGGTGAGTATGAAGACCCCCTCTTTCTTGCCGTCCGTAAGGGTGGCAACGGTGCAAGGCTGCCACTTCGCGTGCTCCTTTCCGCGGCCGAGCCTGGCATAGGCTTCGAGCTTCACCGACTGGCCTGCCGCCAGTTTGATGAGAGGTATGGACTCGCTGACCGGCCTCACGTCCCTGTCTTCGGACACGAGGTCCCCCGACGTCACTGTCGATACCTTGTCCCTCCCTTTGGCGTCGAGGACGAACAGCACTCTGCATTTGTGGCATCCAAGAGGGTTTCCGCAGTCGCACTCTTCGGGGAGGTTGTATCTCTCGAGGTCGGTCTTTATCGGGACCATGCCGAGCCTATGGGCGAGTATCTCGTCATAGAGGACTGAAGAATTCTCCAAGATCACTACGTCGTCTATCGCCATGGAGGGCACTTCGGATATGCAGAACCGCCGCATCGCGTTGGCGTAGGACCGGTCTATCCCTTCGAGTTGTATAGAGACAGTATTCCCTCTGTCTTCAAGGCACTTTACCTCAACCAACCGCTCCACCTGCTGGCCCGAAACTGGTTCTCATGAGACGTCGCGTTTCGAGGTCGGGAATTTGTTCCGGTTAAAAAGTTAGCGGGCGGGCGACGGGCCCTCTATGGCGTATGAGAGGGGAAGAGCAGCCAGCTACGGCGCCAGGCTGGGAGGTCTGGAGGTGGTCATTGAGGGACAGTCGGTGCGTTCGCGGATGAGCCGCCATGGAACAAATCTCTCTTGCAAGAGTTGGCGCCTGGCTGTCGAAACCTTATATCGGAAGGGCGAAGGGCAGGGTCGGAAAAATGTCTGAGGCCTCTGAGTTCAGGCACCTGGTCAGGATCTCCGGACGGGACCTGGCTGGACAGAAGAAGCTGATTGTGGCGCTGGCCGACCTCAGAGGGGTCGGGTACAACTTCGCCAACGTGATCACCACGAAGTTGAGCCTGGATCCGAGGGTCCGCCTGGGGACGCTCACCGAAGAGCAGGTGAGCCAGATCGAGCGGGCCATACAGAGCACGGCGAAGTCGGCTCTGCCCGAGTGGTACTACAACAGGAGGAACGACCCTGAGACCGGGGAAGCAAGACAGCTGCTCGGCGCAGATCTCGACTTCATACAGAAGAGCGACATCGAAGACGAAAAGAACATCCGGAGCTGGAAGGGGGTAAGGCACAGCCTCGGGTTGAAGGTAAGAGGCCAGAGGACTAGGACGACTGGGAGGAAAGGGAGGACGGTGGGGGTTAGGAAGGCATCCCTGGTAGCGGCGGCGAAGGCAGCCTCCGCGAAGAAGGAGGAGTAGAGATTGGGAGATCCTAAGAAGTCCAGGAAGCAGTACAACAGGCCTCGGAGTCCCTGGCGGACCGATCAGCTGGCTCAGGAGCTGTACCTCCTGGGTACATTCGGCCTGAGGAACAAGCGCGAACTCTGGAAGTCACAGACGCAGCTCAGCGGGGTCAGAAAGCAGGCAAGGACGCTGCTTGCGGCCACTCAGGTGGTGAGGGAGCGCGAGGAGAAGAAGCTGCTGGACAGTCTGAGGAGGAGGGGCCTCGTCGGGGAAGCCGCGACCCTGGACGACATACTCAGCCTCACGGTAGAGGACATGCTCTCCAGGAGGCTCCAGACCGTGGTCTTCAAGAAGGGCATGGCGCTCTCCCCGCTGCACTCGAGGCAATTGATTGTCCATGGCCACATCACGGTGGACGGGAGGGTGATCACGGTCCCAGGGTACGAAGTCCCCGGGGCCGAGCAGGACACGGTGGTGCTGACCGGAGGAACAGGCAAGGCTGAGGCGGCGGCGACAGAGCAGGCTGAAGCGCCGGCCGAACAGCCGGCCCAGGCGCAGTGAGAGGCATGTCAGAAGAAGAGATTCTCGCCGACCGCTGGGGCGTCTGCCACATCTACTCGTCCTACAACAACACCATCGTCCACATCACGGACCTGACCGGAGCCGAGACCATCGCGTTCTCTTCTGGCGGAAGACATGTGAAAGCGGACAGGTTCGAATCGTCCCCGTATGCCGCCATGAGGAGCGCGTCGGCGGCATCAGAGGTCGCGAAGGGCAAGGGGATAACTTCAGTACACATCAAAGTCAGAGCCGTAGGCGGGACTGGCCCTAGGACGCCAGGTCCAGGGGCGCAGGCGGCCATCCGCGCCATCGCCAGGGCGGGCTTCAAGATAGGGCGAATCGAGGACGCTACCCCTATCCCTCACGACACGACGAGGAAGAAGGGCGGACGCAGAGGAAGAAGGGCCTAGGCATCAGAGCTGTCTCAGCACTTCCACAGAGTCGACCTTTCCGTCCCCGTCCCTGTCTGCCCCGCGTAGGAGCGCTGCGAAGGGCCCCGACCTGTATTTCGAGAAGAGCGCATCCGCGTGGTTGCAGACCCCTATTATGGCCGCCTTCGTCCCTCCCCCTGTCAGCCCCGCGATGACCACGCATGTCTTCGAGCGGTCCCATGGGTTTTGTATCTTCTCGACGAGGCAGTCCAGCTCTGCGCCATGGGAGTTCCCTCCCTCATCGACTATCGCGCTCCAGAAGCCGCCCTGGCTGAACTTGAAAGGAAGGTGCTGGTTGAGTGCCTCGGCTATGACGTTGTTTCTCGGCCCCCCGACCACGACTAGGTTCGAAGCGGTTAGCTTCTCTGCCCTGAGGTCGGTGTCTAGCTTCACAGGGAATTTCTCGGGGAGATTCACGAACTGTCCGAGCGCGAACCCCAGCTGAACGGCATAATGGCCGTCCCGCGCCTGGGTGCCTGCCGACCCATGCTGGAGCGGGGACCCGACCACGATCCAGCCGTCGAACTCCCCGTCGTGAAGGAACTCATCGAAGAACCGGCCGAGCGCCCTAGAACGGCCCGAAGACCTCAGGGTAGGAAGCGGTTCGCCCTTCACGGGGAACTCTACCGCGTAGCCATCGGACGCGAGGGCGTAGAGTTTCGCTTCGCCGCCTCTGATATGTTCGCTCCTGACCCTGGTAATCAGCCCGGCCTTCTCCAGTCGGCCGATGTGATAGTAGACCGTCTGGTGGTGCGCGCCGAGCGACCTGGCTATCTCCGCGGGGTATCTTGGACCCGACGCGAGCAGGGTGATTATCTTCTGGCCCAGCTTCCCTGAGGCGGGTCTGAACCCGTCGGGCCTGTCCGATACCAAGACTCTCTTCGCGAGCCCTGTCTCTGTCCTCGGGTCGTAGAGTATCTTCTCCTTGGGCACAGCGGGGGGTGAGGACCACCATACATAAACGGCTTTGCATAGTGGTCGAAACCTGATCTGCTTCGTGGGGCGACCATGCAAAGCCGGTTATGATTACCATGACAGGACCTTTTGCGGTGTTTAAAGGCCAGCCGCCGGTTCGCAGGGCGAATGTGCGGGATTGTCGGGTGCGTAGCGGAAGAGCCGGTCGCAGGAATCCTTCTCGATGGCCTCAAGCGGGTCGAGTACAGAGGATATGACTCCGTTGGGATGGCGACGATCTCTTCAGGCGCGATCAACGTCCGCAAGGGGGTAGGCAGAGTGGAAGAGGTGGAAGGGAGGCTCGGAATGTCGAAGCTGCCCGGGGAGACGGGTATGGCTCATTGCCTGCATCCAAGCACGTATGTGCACCTGGCCAACGGAGCCGTCACAACGATTGAGAAGATGAACGTGAGAGACAAGGTACTGTCTCTTGACCCCATCACGATGAAGATCGTCCCCGCGGTTGCGGTAAAATCAGCCCACAGGTCTCCGGAGGAACTCATCAGAATCAGAGTGGGGTCGACCGAACTGGTGTGCAGCGAGAATCACACAATGATTGTATCGAGGGGAGGCAAGGTGGAGGAGAAGCTGGCGAGCGACGTGACGGTCGGCGACCTCTTGATCCGGCCGAAGCGGATTGCAGTGGCCGGTAAACCGGCGAGACTGCGCCCAGTCGAATTGAAGCGCTACCATCGAATGGGGAAGGACGCGCCCCAAAGACTCCGCGTAGCGGTCAGAAAGTCAGGGATGGCGCTACAGGAGGCTGCTGACAGATGTGGGATAACTCTGGCTTATCTCGAACACATGTTGGCGGGGGACAGGACGGTCAGGGAGGAGGTGCTCAAGACCATCTCTGAGCGACTGGGGGTCGACCTTCTCGCGGACGCGTCTCCAGTATCCCACTCGCACGGGAAGTTCGCTCACCTTCCATCCAGCACTTCACCAAGGCTAATGCAGATTGTGGGATATGTCCTAGGTGACGGCGCCATACGTTCTAAGTCGATAAGATTGAAGGGCGCCGACTTCGAGCTTCTCTCGCGGTACAGAGGCCTCTTCAAGGAAGTGTTCTCGGTTGACGCAAGGATTCTGAAGTCCCGCGAACCCGGGACCTGGGTGTTGCACGTCAACAGCGTAGCCTTGCGGAACTGGTTCGCGCTCAACTTTGCCGACAGGAAGGAGGATTTTGTCTTCTCTCTTGGCGCTATGACTACCGAAGAAGTGGCCGCTTTCATCAGAGGACTCTTCGACGCCGAAGGCACCGTGAGCCTTTCCGCCGGCCAGTTGTCCCTTCGGATGACCGATCAGCATCTTGTCCGGACCGCGCAGTCGATGCTGCTCCGGTTAGGGGTTCAGGCATCGGTGAGATCGTTTGAACACGACCGAAAGTGGAACACCGTGTGGGAGCTCTCTGTGAGCGGCAGGGAGAATCTGGCGAAGTTTGCGTTGGCCGGGGCGACCGGGTCGCGAAAGAAGATGGCGGAACTGAGGCAAGCGAGTCTTGGTGCCAAGGGCGGCTCGTCGTACGGTGCCTTTTCTGTGCCTCTGACGAAGTCCGAGCTTCGGAGGATGTTCCCGACACCGGGCCTGAACCGTTACTTGCAACGGGACGAATACCTCAGGGATGCGACGGCGACCGCCGTTCATCAGAGAGTCCTCTGTCTCGAAGAGGGGCGTGGCCTGGCCAGTCTTCTAGACAGATTCCTTTCGAGTGAGTTGCTCTTTGAGAGGGTGAACAAAGTCGAGTGGATACCGGCAGACACAGACGTCTTGTACGACCTGGAGGTCGAGGGCACCCGAAACTTCATTGCGAATTGCGTGTTCACGCACAACAGCCGGTGGGCGACCCACGGAGGAGTGACCGACGAGAACGCGCACCCCCACGCTTCGTGCGGTGGGCGGGTGGCGGTCGTCCATAACGGGATAATCGAGAACTACATCCCCCTGAAGAAGAAGCTGGTCGCGAAGGGGCACAAGTTCAGGAGCGAGACGGACACCGAAGTGATACCGCACCTGATCGAAGACGAGTACAAGAGCACGCGAGACCCCCTGAAAGCGACTTCTGCCGCGGTCAAGAAACTCAGAGGCCAGTATGCCATAGTGGCGATGTTCCAGGACAGGCCTGACGTCATGACCGGGGCGCGCAAGGACGCCCCACTTGTCGTAGGGGTGGGGGACGGGATGATGTTCTTGGCCAGCGACGTCCTCGCGACCATCGGCCGCACAGACCGCACCATCTTTCTGGACAACCACGAAGTGGTCGAAATCACGAAAGACGACGTCAAGATAGTCGGGCCAGACGGGAAGAGGGTCAGAAGGGACCCTGACCAGGTAGCCTGGGAGCTCTCCGATGTCACGAAGAGCGACTACGCCCACTTCACGCTGAAGGAGATCAACGAGCAGCCGAGGACAGTGGTCTCAGCGTCCGCCCAGGATCTGGGCAGGATGGAGAAGTTCGCCAGCGCGATAAGGAAGGCTAGGTCGCTATGCATCACCGCGTCGGGAACGTCCTATCACGCAGGGCTCCTGATGAAGTTCAGGCTGAACAAGGAGGCGAAGGTGAGGGCTGACGTGGTCGTGGCCGGGGAGCTCAAGGAGCACGAAGAGTTTCTGGGGAAAGGGTCGGTGCTCGTCGTGCTCTCACAGAGCGGAGAGACCGCCGACGTGATGGAGGCGGTGAGGGAGGCGAAGAAACGCGGGGCGAAGGTGTACTCGATCGTCAACGCCGCAGCCTCGTCTCTTGCCAGAGAGAGCGACGAGGTCCTCCTCCTCAACTGCGGCCCGGAGGTAGGGGTGGCTGCCACGAAGAGCTTCACGGCGCAGGTGGTAGTCGCCAACCTGGTGGTCGACGCGGTCCTCGGCAAGAGACGACCCAACAGGCTCGACTGGCTCTCGGGGGCCGTCGAGGAAGCCCTGAAGTGCGACGGGCAGGTCAGGGAGCTGGCAAGGCAGTATGTCGAGAGACCGGACTTCTACTTTGTAGCCCGGGGATACGAGAGCCCCATGGCGCTCGAGGGCGCGCTGAAGCTGAAGGAGCTCTCCTACATACACGCGGAGGGCATGCCTGCAAGCGAACTCAAACACGGGACGCTCGCTCTCATCGAGAAGGGGACGCCCGTGGTGGTGATCAATCCGAGCGGGCCCAGCCACGCCGAGTCCTTGTCAAACGCTGAAGAGCTCAGGGCAAGGGGGGCAGACGTCATCGGGATCTCGGACGAGCGGGACGAGGTATACAGGCACTTCATACGGGTCCCGAAGGTGCAGCCAGAGTTCGCGCCGGTGATAGAGGCGATTCCGCTCCAGCTGCTCGCCTATCACATGTCCGTGGCAAGGCGCAACGACCCGGACTATCCGCGGAACCTCGCGAAGTCCGTCACGGTGAAGTGACGGCCGGCCGCTCGGCTTGATTCCGCTCACAAAATAATTAAGTGGACATTCCAGACGGTCCGCCGTGGCATCAAAGAAGGAAGTGCTTTCGAAACCGCTGACCACGATCGATGTCGGCAAGAAGAGCATCTCGGCACTGCTGGACGAGATGTCTCAAACTGGCTTCCAGGGTAAGAAGCTCGGTGAAGTGGCGAAGATTTGGGCTGAGATGGCCAAACAGAAGGACCTTACCGTCTTCATAGGGCTCACCGGCTCCCTCAGCACCACCGGCCAGTGGAAGATCATACGATGGCTGGTTGAGCACAGATACGTCGACGTCGTAGTAAGCACTGGCGCCAACATCTCCGAGGACCTTCTCGAGGCGCTCGGGTATCACTACTACCAGGGGACCTGGCTGGCCGACGATGAGGAGCTGCTCAAGATGAAGATAGACAGGTACTACGACGTGTATGCCGACGAGATGCAGTATCGGAAGCTGGAGCGGACCATCTACGACTTCGCGAACACCCTCGACGAGGAGAAGGTCTATTCGACCAGGGAGTTCCTATACCAGTTCGGAGAGTTCCTGAACAAGAAGGGGGTCGACAGCATAGTGGCTGCGGCGCAGAGGGCGAAAGTCCCGATCTACTCCCCCGGTCTGATAGACAGCGGCTATGGAGTGGCGTTGAGCCTCCTGCGACGCGAGAAGGGCAAGATGATAAGGCTGGACCAGACGAAAGACATGGAGGAACTGGCCCAGATAGCTGAGAGGACCAAGAAGACCGGCGTGGTCTACCTGGGGGGCGGCGTCCCCAAGGACACGATTCAGCTCTCCACCATAATCAAGTCGCTATCGAAGGGCGGGAAAGAAGAGACGCCTCACGAATACGCGATACAGATAACGGCCGACAGCCCCCAGTGGGGGGGACTGTCTGGGTGCACCCTCGAAGAGGCGATCAGTTGGGGGAAGATAAAGTCCGACGGCAAGAAGGCGACGCTGTACGCCGACATCACCCTGGCGCTGCCCATCGTGGCCCATGCCCTGAACGAGAAGACTTCCGGGAGGAGCTACCCTCCGGACCTGTCCTGGGTCTTCAAGAACTAGCCGTCGAGGCAGAGCCACGCCGCTGTCGGCGGCGCCCCGGGCCGAGCAGCCCATCGACGGTCTCCCTGCATCGCCTGGCCAGGTCGACAGAATCCCCTAGGTACGCGACTGGATCCGAGCCAGGGGAGAAGCTACCGCGGCCGACCGAGGCCCTGACCTTCTCGTAGCCTTCGACGTCTCCAGCCAGCCTTTTCACTATCTGTGCCCTCTCGGCAAGGATTTCAGGGTGCGCCTTCAGATCGTCGCGCATGAACGAGCGCTCCACCTTCATGGAAGAGAGGGAGCGCGCCAGCCTCTTGCACGCCACCAACGAGTGGGCCAACCCCTGGCCGACCATCCTCCGGACGACTGAGTCGGACAGGTCCCGCTGGAGCCTGGTGTGCTGGAGCCTGTAGGCGGCCATCATGAGGAGCGAGGTAGACGTGTCAGCCTGCCCCTCGGCGTTCTCCAGGTCGACTGGGTTCTCCTTCTGAGGCATTGTCGAAGAGCTCACCTTCCCTGGGCGGACGAAGCGGACGTAGTCCAGCGCCTGGTAGAGCCAGAGGTCCCTTGCCAGGGAGGCGGTCAGCTGGTTGATGTTGATCACCGTGTGGAGAATGTCAGATAGCCTCTCCCCGGGGACGACCTGCGTGGAGTAGGGGGCAGCCTCCACCCTAAACCCTTCGACGAACCTCGCGAGCTCCGCGGGCCAGTCGAGGTCGGCAAGCAGCCCGAAGGATGCGTAGGTCCCCACCGCGCCGGAGAACTTCGCCATCGGCGTCAGGCCCCTGAGGCGGCAGACCCGCTCCGCGAACCTGTAACCGAAGACGGCCATCTCCTTCCCGAAGGTCGTAGGAACAGCCGGCTTGCCATGGGTCCTTGCGACCATGGCCGACGTCGCCTCCTTCACCGCGAGGTCGGCGAGGGAATCTGCCAGGGATGAATAGGCGGGGATGAGCACCTCGTCTATGGCGGCCTTCTGGAGCGTCGCGTAGGAAAGGCTGTTGGTGTCCTCGCTCGTCAGGCCGAGGTGAACGAAGGGCGCAAGTTTCCCAGAACCTGACCTCGACAGGCGCTGCCTGATGTATACCTCCACGGCCTTGACGTCGTGGCCCAACTCTCCTTCGAGTTTCTCCAATGCGGCCATGTCGGCGTCGACCTTGGGCACCCTCACGTTCGGCGCGACCCCCAGCCTGACCAGCAGCCCGAGGTATCCCATCTCGACGGTGACCCTGGCCTCCATCAGGGCTCGATCGGAGAAGTAGCGGCCCAGAGGGGCGGCCTCGCGACGGTACCGGCCGTCTATGGGAGAGATGGCGTCATAGCTCAATGGTCTTCGACCTTTCTTCCCCATGAGACATGAACCGTACCCTGACCCCCAGCTGATCCTCGATGTAACTGACGAGACGCTTCCCCTCCGCAGGCAGGCCGTGCTCGAAGTCGGCTCCACGCAGCGATAGAGGGGTGTCCAGCACCGGCTGAGCTTGGTCCAGGGCACCCATGGCACTCTGGAAGTCAGTGGTCTCGCTCCCGTTCAGCTTGTATGCGACGCAGACCTTCACATCGTCCATCCTTGAGAGCACGTCCAGCTTTGTCACCGCGACCTCCTCGACGCCGTTGAGCCGTATGGTATACTTCAGCGACACCAGGTCGAGCCAGCCGACCCTTCTGGGCCTCCCGGTCGTGGCGCCGTACTCGTTCCCCAGCGTGCGTAGCCTTTCTGCGCTCTCTCCTGCTATCTCCGAGGGAAACGGACCGCTCCCAACCCTCGTGGCGTAGCACTTCATTACGCCCAGGGCCTTCCCAGCCAGCTTCGGAGGTATCCCCAGGGCCGCTGGGATGTAGCTCGCGGTGGTATGGGTGGACGTGACGTAAGGGTAGCTGCCGTGCAGCAGGTCGAGAAGGGTTCCCTGGGACCCTTCGTATAGGACGCTCCCTCCTGCGTCTGCGATGCTCTCGATTCTTCCTGCAACGTCCCCGGTCAACCGTCCCAGGAGTTCGTGCGAGGAGGCAGCCCAGGCGGCCAGGCGTGCCGGGTCCAGGGAGAGGGCCTTGTAGAACGAAGCGAGCGGAGCGAAGTCGAACCCGGCGGCCAAGTCCCCGGCCCTAGGGCTCAGGCGCAGGGCGCGCAGCGCATAGGACGGCCCGATCCCCCGCTTCGTTGTCCCGAGCGCGGCAGTTCCACGTGCCCCTTCCAACATGGCGTCGAAATCCTTGTCCACCGGCGTGACCAGGGTGCACCTGGAGTCGACGAGCAGCCTGCTCCTGGCCTCCTCCGGGAGAAGCGCGAGCTCCTCGGCCAGCACCTCAGGGTCGGCTGCGACCCCGGCTCCGATGAGGAGTTGCTTCCCTTTCAGCGCCCCCGACGGGACGAGGTGGAAGGTGTACTTCTTGGTCCCGATGACCACGGTGTGCCCGGCGTTGCTGCCTCCGTTGAACCTCGCTACAGCGTCGTACCCCGAGGCGAGGTAGTCGACAATCTTCCCCTTGCCCTCATCCCCCCACTGCAGCCCTACGACGGATAGGTTGGCCGTGTCAGACCACCCTCTGTATGTCATGCGGGAGGCTCTCCTTGTACCCGGCGGAGGTGATCCTCATGAACTCTGACTTCTTCCTTAGCTCGCCGAGGTCGTGGGCCCCCGAGTAGCTCATCCCTGACCGGAGTCCCCCTACAAGCTGCCTGACAACCTCGTCCACCCGCCCCTTGTATGGAATCAGCCCCTCCACCCCCTCTGGGACGCTCTCTTCGATTACCTCTCCCACCAGTTCGTCCTCCTTCGGGCCCGATCCCCCTGTCTCCCGTACCCTCCGGTCTACCGTCGCCGCCAGGGATGCCATCCCCCTGGTGAGCTTGTACCTGACCCCCTCCCTTAGAATCGTGGGACCGGGGCTCTCTTCCGTGCCTGCGAACAGACTCCCGACCATTACCGACGAAGCCCCTGCAGCCAGCGCCTTCGTCAGATCCCCCGGGTTCCTTATCCCTCCGTCGCCTATGATGGGGACGCCGCTGTCTGCCGCCCCCGCGGCGCTGTCCATGATGGCTGTGAGCTGCGGTACGCCGGAGCCGGTGACCACGCGCGTGACGCAGATGCTCCCAGAGCCGACGCCAACCTTGACCGAATCGGCCCCCGCCCGGATGAGATCCAGGGCCCCCCTGGCGGTCGCCACGTTCCCGGCGACCACTTCCACGTCTCCCAGCTCGCGTTTTATCTCCTTCAGCGTGTCGATGGCGTAAGCAGAGTGGCCGTGGGCTATGTCGACCACCAGGGCGTCGGCGCCGGCGTCGAGCAGCTTCCGCGAGCGCTCCATGTGGTCCCCTTTGACCCCCACTGCTGCCCCCACCCGCAGGCGGCCTTTGGCGTCCTTGGTCGCGTTTGGAAACTGCTTGCGTTTCATTATGTCCTTCGAGGTTATCAGCCCGGCGAGCCTCCCCTTGCTGTCAAGCAGAGGAAGCTTCTCGACCTTGTGGTCGTGGAGGAGCTTCTTCGCTTCTTCCATGCTCACCCCCTTGCGAGCGGTGACAAGCTTCCGCCTCGGGGTCATGACCTCCTTCACCGCCCTGTCCAGGTCGTCCTCCAGGGTTATGTCGCGCCTGGTGAGAAGCCCGAGGACATTCCTCGACCCGTCTACTATCACTATGCCCCCTATGTCTCTGTCCCCGATGACATTCTGGGCCTCGCTGACGCTCCTGTCCGGGCCGAGGGTGATAGGGTCATCTATGACCACCCCCTCGGACCTCTTCACCTTCAGGACCTCGGCCACCTGCTCCTCGATCGTGAGGAACCTGTGTATCACCCCGATCCCTCCCAGCCTGGCGAGGGCGATGGCCATGGATGACTCGGTCACAGTGTCCATGTTGGCGCTGACTATTGGAATGCTGAGCGTGATCTTCCTTGAGAAGCGGGTCCGAGTATCGGCGTCCCTGCGGGACTTCACGTCCGAGAACTTCGGGACGAGAAGTACGTCGTCGAAAGTGAGGCCGACACGCATGTCGGAACCCGAATCCTTCACTTGACTTCGGGTTGATTCCTCTGTTTATAGTGTTTTGGGCTTGAGCGCCGGGACTGGGACTTTCATCCTCTCCTCGGAGAGGAGTTTGAACCCAGAACCCGCTTTCGCGAGACAGGCTCGCCGGTCAGACGCAATTCCAGGCTTGCGCGAAGCACTCACTGCGCCCTACCAGATTAGGCGATCCCGGCATTCACAAGCCTCGATTGGGGCGCTTAAAACCTAACCCGAATCCCGGACCTTCCCTGCCTCGGCCTTCCCCCCATGAGACTTCCACATGCGAGGGTAGGTGCCCGCCTTCATCACTACGCGGCCGGTTGACGCTGCGAGTCCCCGCTTCAGCGGTCGGAGCTCGTCGGCCGAGAGGAGGGCCTTGCCTATGGCTACCAGCTCCCCCTTGGCGCTCATTATTGCGACCGGGTCGTCCTTCTTGATCCCCGACGAGAGCGAAAGAATGCCTGGGATGCCGAGCCGGGCGCCATGGCAGATGGCGTCGACCGCGGAGTCGCGAATGACGATCCTACCCACTGGTCCCAGGGACTGCTCCACCGGGAGCACCAGCTTCCTGATCGGCCCTTCGTCCCCTGCCTTCATGCGGAACACCGCGTCGCTTAGCTGGTGGAGTGTGACGAACCCCCTCTCCTCGGTCAGAGGCCCCACCTTGGTGCGCCTTAGCTCCACCATGGTAGCGCCCACGCCAAGCACCTCCCCCAGGTCGTAGATCAGCTTCCGTATGTACGTCCCGGACTGGCAGAGCACCCTGAAGAGATGCAGGTTCCCTGCTGACTCCTCAATCTCGAACTCGTAGACGGTCCGTGCTCTGGTCTGCCTGGACACAGAAGAGCGCTGCGGGGGGCGCTGGAAGATCTCGCCAGTGAACTCCGCCTTCACCCTGTCGAGCTCCTTCTTGGGCACTGAGGAGTGGACTCTCATCACCCCACGGTACTCCTTCGGGTAGAGCAACAGCAAGCTAAGGGCCCTGGTCGACTGACCGAACCCGATGGGGAGGAGCCCGGATACTGGGGGGTCGAGGGTGCCGCTGTGTCCAGCCTTCTCCATGCCGAGGAGCTTTCTGGTCCAGGCGACCACTTCATGGCTGGTAGGGCCCCGTGGCTTGTCAAGTGGGACGAGGCCGTAGTCGAGCAGCGACTGAATGGGCCTCGAGGCGGGCGAGCACCCGTACTCTGGGTCCGACGCCTCTTCGTCGAGGACCAGCGTCTTCTGGGGCTGCATGTCAGTCACTTCGGCTCTTCACGTAGTGCAGCACTATCTCGGCCACCCTGGTCTCGTCGATGGAGTCGGTCTCGACGACAAGGTCGAACGGTTTGAGGTCTTTGCCGAACTCTATGCCGTAGATCTTCTTGTAGAGTCTGTAGTTCTCAAGGTCCCTGACAGAGAGTATCTCCTCGCACTCGGAGACAGCGATGCCGTCCCTCTTTGACATCCTGCTGGCCCTGCTCTCCACAGACCCCGACAGCCAGACCTTGATCCCATCCTTGGTGAGCCAGGGTACCGGGTAGCTGGTTATGACAACGTCTCCCTTCTTCGCCTTCTTGAGGAGCCTGGCGTCCACCTCCTTGTCGAAGTTCGGGGAACGCTTCCTCTCCTGTAGGAACTTCATCCCGTCTCCCTTGTCCCACCAGTCTTCGCCTCCCGGGGTGTAGCCCTCTTCCACCGCCATCTCCTTGAGGACGTCGCCACCTCCCACCATCTGGGTCCCCAGGGACTCGGCCACCTGGTGGGATACCGATGTCTTCCCCACGGCGGGCATCCCAGAGATTATGATTGCCTTCAACGGTTCTCCCTATGGCGTAGTGTGCAGCAGGCGTCCGAGCATGGTGGAGAACGCGAAGGAGCTGAGGAAATACCACCAGACGAGGCTGACGTTGTACACCCCGGCGTGCTGGGTCGCCCCCGCGATGACTGGGATCGGTATCGGGGTGAACGCGACTATGACCCCGTAGCCACCGAGGAAGCTGGCCATTAGATAGTACACCACCAGCAGAGGGACGAACGTGACTGCAGTCACCTTGAGCCTGGCCCTCTGCACCCTCAGCTGCTCCTGTTGGACCGCGAGCTCTCGTTTCTTGAGCTTGTCTAGCTTCTCCTTGTCTTTGGCCAAGGTCGCTGCGCGCTTCTCCTTCTGGAAGGCGTTCACCTCTGCCCTCATCCTCCTTTCCGCGTCCAGGTCTACGACCCTCTTGGTCACGACCTGGGTGACGAGGCCCAGAAGGACGGAGGTCGTGGTGACCAGCACCGTGGACACGGGCGGCACGTATCGCGGTATGGTGAAGCTGGCCACGCCGCTCGTCGTGCCAGCGGTCAGGACCACGGAATAAGACCCTGAAGACGCCTTGGGGACCCAGAACATGCACCCGGAGACGTCGCCCTTGGCGTTGGTGCCGCAGCGGGTCGCTCCTGTCGAGGAGTTGATGAGCTGCAATGAGGCGGAACCGAAAGTGGCAGTTATGTTCTCGTTCGGGGCCAAGTTGCTGGCGGTCACCAGGATAGACGCGCCCGAGATGTCGGAGGAGGTGTTGAACTTGACCGTCCCGGCGCTGGCGCTGGCCGTCGTAGTGGCCGTCGACCTGGGGATGACTGCCGGGAGGACCACGTAGTATCCCACCAAGACGACGATGAGACCTACGAGGGCGTAGGTGATCAGCCTGGGACTCAAGGAGGGCCCGCCCTGGGACCTCCTCTTTGACGCTGCCTTCATGACGAAACTCGCTCCAGCATCCGGGCTATGAACTGCGCGACCTCAGCCTGCATGCCCTCCCCGTTCCTGACTATGGTGATGGGAGCCCCCGTGAGGGTCGAACAGGCCACGATGAAACTCCTCGCGAGTTCCAGCTCCTCGGCAAGGGACGCCTCTGTGGCCGGGTCCCTGTACCTTGTCGCGTCGCTGGCCCTCCTCTTGGCGACCTCCGCAGGCGAAGCCTCCAGTAGTATCAGGTGGGTCGGCTTCAGGGCCCTCACTACGTCGAAGGGGAGCCCAGGCCAGAACCCTTCGTGTGTCCTGATGAACAGATGGGTGTCGACCACCACCAGCTTGTCCTTCATGAGCGAGATCTTGGCCGCAGCGGTCTTCTGGAGGTGCCTCTGCTTGTCCAGCGGGAGCCGCCTGAGTTCGTCCCTGAACTGCACAAGTTTCTCTGACCGGCCGACCTCGAGCATGATGCTGCCGAAGTTCGCCAGCTTGGCGCCCCGGTAGCTCGCCACGACCTTCTCTAGGACGGTGGTCTTCCCGACTCCAGGGATGCCCACTATCACCGCGCGTAGCCCCACGGCTACCCAGCTCCGATGAGTCCTGCCAGAGCCGGTGACACCTCTTCCACCTGCTCCTTCAGCAGCATCTGGTAGTACTGGAGGATGATGTCCACCATCAGGAGCATGCCTATGCCCGTCCCGAACACGCCGACTATGTCGGCCACGCCGGCGATCAGCCCTATCAAGATCCCACCTATGATGGTCAGCGTAGGGATGTACCTGTTGAGCATCTGCTCTATGGAGACGCCTGACCGCCTGAACCCTGGCACCTGGACGTCAGCGTCCATCAGGTTCTTCGCCACCGCCCTAGAGTTGAGACCCCCTATCTCCACCCACAGCCTAGCGAAGACCACCGACATGCCCACCAGGAAGAGAAGGAAGATCACGGTGTGGATGGGGTCTGCGATGGTCTCACCGAAGGACGTGGGGGCTGTGAGGTAGTAGACCAGCCCGCCGACAGGGGAGGCGTTGAATGCCGATGTGGAGTTGCTGGTAGGGAACACTGCGAGGTAGTGATACCACCACGGAGGGTTGCTCGCGCTGTACCTTTCGAGGAGTTCGGCGAAGAACGTGACGTTCGCTCCAAGCGCGGAGACGAGGATCACAGGTATGTTAGACACGTAGAGGAGCTTGATCGGGTACACACCCTGGAACCCTCTGTACTTGATCGATGTGATAGGGAGCTCGACCCTTATCCCCTCTATGTAGATCAGCACCAGTATCATGACCACCGTCAGTGAGAACGTCATCACGCTCGGGTAGAAGTTCGCCCTGATCAGGATCGAGCCGATGTCTCCGGCGAAGAACTGGCTGATGGCGCCGGGGATGAACCCGAATATCTGCGTGACACCCGTGGCTACCTGGAATGGGATTGGAGAGAACGTGTACCACATCACCTGCTGGGCCACCCCGGCCAGGATGAACAGGCTGACCCCGCTCCCTATCCCCCAGCCCTTCTGGATCATCTCGTCGAGGAGCAGGACGAGGAGGCTAGCGATGACCAGCTGGATGAAGATCACGATCGACTGGTCGGCGGTCAGGGCCCCAAGGGCTCCGCCATAGATGTAGGCCATGGACTCCCCCACTATCACGATTATCGTGAGGAGCTTGGTGGCAGAGCCGAAGATAGCCCTGTCTGAAGTGTCGCTCATGTCCAGCTTGATTATGTCGCTGCCTACGAGGAGCTGCAGGATCAGCCCGGCCGTGACGATCGGCCCTATGCCGAGCTGCATTAGAGTCCCCTGGGCCGACGCGAAGACCACCCTGAGGAAAGTACTGGGGTTCGACTGGGCCGCCGTGCCGGTTATGCCGTACAGCGGGGTTGTGGCCATTACGAGGTAGGCGATGAGGGCGATGCCGGTCCAGATGAAGCGCTCGTTGAGCGTAGGCTTTCTCTCAGGCTTGGGTATCTCTGGGAGAACCGTGCCTACGCTCTTGATGAAGTCTCGCAGCGATGCCATTTGGACGGGGGCTACTCCTTAGTCAGAATCTTTCCGCCCGCGGCCTCTATTTTAGCCTGAGCCTTCTTGGTGAAAGCGGCGACATTCACCTCGTAAGCCCCGCCGACGGCTCCGGAACCCAGGAGCTTCTCCACCCCCAGCGCAGTCAGGTCCAGAGATTTCCCTCCCTTTGCAAGGTCGTCGAGCTGGCCGACGTTCACCCATCTGGACGGCCGCAGATACCCCGGCGGCCTGAACGGGTCCCGGCCGAAGTGGTCGGGATCGTTGATGACGAGCCAGCTCCACTTGTGCTTGTGGAGACCAGCGTTCCCGTGCCCTCCCTGCTTCCCCGAGTGGCGGTGCTGGCCTATCTGGCCGTACCCGTGGGTCCGCATCCCCCTGTAACGCCTTCCCTTCCGTGCTCTCGTCGGCATATCAGATCATCCTCCTCACGATCTCTTCCAGCTTAGGGTTGCTCCCAAGTTCACCCTTTTCTGTGAACTGCCTCCGGAGCGACCGCTTGAACCCGCCTTTCGGGGGCGCCAGCCGGAAGTAGGGGAGAACCCCTGCGACCGCGGAGAGCCTCTCCTGGTCCTTCAGCATCTTGGCGGCAAGCTCCTTGTAGTCGCTGAACCCCAGCTTCTTGAGCGCGCCCTTGTCCAGGGGCCTGGCTGTGCTCACCATGCCCCTCCTCGAGAGGAGATCGGTCAGAAGGCCAGCATCCACTGGGGCCCACGCTGTGTAGTCTTTGCAGAGCCTCAGCATGCCTACCGTGGCGGGGTCGTCGGGGACCACAGACGCCGAGAACTTCTTTGCCACCCAAAGCTCGTTGAGGGCTTTCCTCACCGGGGCAGAGCTGTTGATTTGCCCGTGGAGGTTGACGACCAGGATTAGACCCATGCTCAAACCACCTATACGTTGAGTCCGTGCGACTCCCTGAAGGCATCATAGACAGCGTTCGCAAGGGAAGACATGGTGTTGGTCGAGCCGAAGGTCCTGACCCAGGCGTCCTTAACTCCTGCGAGCTGGAGGAGATTCTTCAGCGCAGGCCCCGCGACCAGTCCCAGAGCCCTCGGCGCCGGCATTATCTCTACAGTGACGCTCCCTGCCTTCCCCCTGATCCGGTAGGGGACCGAGTGCGGCCTACCGTCCCGGCACTCCCATGAGCCGCAGCCGAGCTTGACCGGGATGATGTTCAGCAGCGCTGCCGTAGTGGCCTTCTCGATCGCCTCCCTGGTCTGCATCGCCTTTCCCTTGCCCACCCCGAACCAGCCGCCGCCGTTCCCGACGGCGACCACGGCCAGGAAGCGTGTTAGCTCTCCGGCGTCGGTCTGCTTCTGTACCACGCTGACCCCCACTACCTCGTTCCTAAGGTCGGGGAGGAGCTTCTTGACTATCTCTGCTTCGCGGACCCTCTGGCCGCTCTTGAATATCTCGTCCAAGGTGGTGATCTTCCCCTCGTTGACCAGCGTGCCAAGCTTAGTCCGGGGGACCCAGACCTGCTCCTCTTCCTGACGGTCGTGCCTCTGGTACGGCATTACTTGCCTGCCCCCGTTATCGCGGCCTTGACCTTTTCGAACTCCTCTGTGTAATTTTCAGGCTTGAAGCCCGCCTTCAGCAAGGCGGAGAACGCGCGCGCGTAGGCGTCTTTGTTCTCGGCGGCGAGCTTTGCTGCGTACTCGGCGATTGGCTTCCCCGAGAGCCTGTCCTCGTCAGGGTATGCCTCTTCTCCCACCGGGACCACCAGCCCTGAGTCGACCACTCCTTTGAGGAGCGCGGCGATTCTCGATCCCCTGATGAACGGCGCCAGCCCGTTGTACACTACAGCTTCTTTCACGCCTGCGGCGGCCGCCTTCTTCCCGGCGAGCCTCCCCAGCAGGTAGCAGGCGGGTGTCGACTTCGCTGAGCCGTGCCATCCCAATTTCGACAGTTCCCTAGAGTGGGATGAAGATAGAACAACGTCTCCCTTGACCGTCGGCTTCACAAACTGGGTGCTGACGTTCTTGTTGGATATCCTCACGACCAGCAAGGGCTTCTGCGAAGTGATGGCCCGCTTCCTTGCCCTGTAGTCGGTGACCCCTTCGCGCCTCCTTCGGAGGAGCTGCACGTGGCCCGGCATCACTTCTTTACCTCCTTCATCAGGTCGAGGAGGTGCTTCACGCCCCTCACCTGACCCCCCTTCACCTGCTTGTAGAGTCGCTTGTAGGCGTCGTTGCTAATCTCTTTCCTGTCCTTGGCCACCTTGAGTCGCCACCTCAGAGCCCTGACCTTCGAAATCCACTGGTCCTTCCTCGGGTTCCTAGCGGTGGCTCGGCCTTCGGTCGACCCGGCGCCTCTTCCGCGCTTGAGCTTCTTCGACTTCGCCCTGAACCTGCCTCTGGAAACCCCCTTCACTGGGGTGACCGTGATGGCGCCGAAGCCCACTAGGCCGCGGATGGTGCTCCGGGTGATTGCGTCCTGTATCAGGTCGTTGTAGTCGTCGTCGAACACGATTCGGTCGACCCCGACGCCTAGGACTGAGGCCGCAAGCCTGCGCTTACTCTTTAGATTCAACTACCCTCAACCCTGTCGGATTCACGACCCTTATCCCCAGCTCGGTGGCTCTCTCTATGATCGTCGCCCTCTTCTTTGCGCCCACCGTGCCTCCTATCCGTGCCACGTCCCGGCCCGGCACCAACGTCGCCAGGTCGCCCGGCCTGTAAACGATGACTTCGAAGTGGCCGCTCGGGTGCAGGCCTCTGGCTGCCGCAGGGCCCCTATAACCGACCCTGACGAGCGGTGGCCACCCCTTGTCCTGGCGCCTCATCTTGCTGTCGACGCCTTTGGGCTTTCTCCACTCTGGGTGTATCCTGACGTAGCGCCAGCTCTCTTGCCTCACGAAGGCGGGTCTCGAATCGGAAACTTCCTTCCTCTTGGCCACCAGGCTCTTCAGCCTGTTCTCTTCTGTCTGTTTCGCCTTCGACATGGGTTTTACCGCCCCTCCTCCTTATGGTATATGTATACGCCGTCGAGAAAGACCCTCTGGTCCTTCCTCCTGATCTTGGTGGCAAGCTCGATGTTGGCCGCGGTCTGGCCGACATCCTCGAGGGAGACCCCTTTCACTATCACGTCATCCCCCTCCACAGAGACCTTGGAGCTTCCAACGATCTGAGATACCCTGGGCGACCGCTCTCCCACGAAGTTCTCGACCAGCACCTGGTCTCCTTTCACCTTCACCGATATGGGGAAGTGGGCGTAGACCACCTTCAGTCTGTAGGTGAAACCTTTGGTGACCCCGGTGACCATGTTGTTCACTATGCTCACCACTGTGTTGATTATCACGTTGTCTTTCTTCTTCGCGGAGAAGGGAGAGAGGAGCACCTTGTTCCCCTGGACCGAGAGGTTGATGTTGACTTTGTCGAAGTGCTTCTTGGCCTCGCCGAGCTTTCCCTTGACAAAGAGGGTTCTTCCGTCGAGCCTCACCGTCACCCCATCGGGGATGGCGACAGGTGTCCCCTGGACAGACTCAGTAGACAAATCCTACGAGCCTCCCTCCAATCTTCTTCTCCTGGGCTTCGACGTGGGACATCACTCCCTGCGAGGTAGAGACGATAAGGGTCCCCACCCCTACGGCCGGGAGGTATCGGTGCTCCCAATCGACGAGCTTCAGCGACCTGACGGGGAATCTGGGAGATATGACGCCGCACTTGTTGATCCGTCCTAGCAGCTGCACCCTCAACTTGCCTCCCACGCCGTCGTCGATGAACTCGAACTCCCCGATGTACCTGCGCTTCTGCAAGACCCGAAGGACCTCGCTGGCGAGACCTGATGCGGGGATCACCATGCACTCCTTCTTGTTCCTCATCTCCGCATTCTGCAGGCTGGCGAACAGGTTTGCTAGTATGTTGGTCGCTGGCATCTATCCCACCTAGTCGTACTTCCTGAAGCCTAGCTTCTCGGCGACCTCCCTGAAGCACTGCCTGCACAGGACTAGGTCGTAGGACCTGATTACCGCGCCGTACTGGCCACACCTCTTGCAGTAGTGCGTCGACTTGCCGTACTTCCTCTCCTTTGGGTGTCGCTCTTTCATTGGATGGTAACCCCGAAGTTGTCTTTGAGGTACTGCATCGCCTCGTCTCTGCTGACGAGGTGAGACTTACCCACACGGGACGTCCTGCGGTTGCGCCGCGAGACCCCGTACCCCGGCCTCTCCAGGAGGATGGAGACGTTCATCCCGAGTATCCCGATCGCCGGGTCGTATCTGATACCAGGAATCTCGATGTGCTCGCGAATCCCGAAGGAAATCGAACCCCTCGGGTCGAAGGACGACCCGGCCAGCTTCTTCTCTCTGGCCGTGAGCAGCTTCTCGATGAGGGCCTTCGTCTCGTCGCCCCGCACCGTGACCACCACCCCGATGGGCTCGCCCTTGTGGATGCCGAAGTCCCGCACCGAGTTCTTGGCCCGGGTCTGCGCAGGGCTCTGGCCAGTCACCTGTTCCAGGACCTTCTTTCCCCGCTCTATGGCTTCCCCTGATTTCCCTAGGCCTATGTTCACTACGACTTTACCAACCCTGATCTCCCTCATGGGGTGCGCCTGAACAGCTGACTGGCTCATGACGCGCCCACTCCTACCGTGATCATGGGTGAAGAGGTCCCCACCGGGAATACCAGGCGAGAGGGCATCTCGGCTTCGCCGCTCGGGAGGGCGATCCGCACCATCTTCTCGCGTGAGACGGTCCCCTTCTTCACCTCGGCTATCTTCCCGAGCTGTCCGACTCTGTCCCCGCCGAGGACAAGACCCAAGGACCCCTTCGCGAGCTTGACGTTGCCCAACACCTTCTGGGAAGGCACCTCGAGCAGCACCGCGTCGCCCGGAGCGAGGTTCAGGGCGTCGTCCAACACCGACCTCCCGTCGTGTAAGCCATACTGGATGTGCCCGCCCTTGATCTTCCTCTTGGTGTTGATGCTGCAGAGCTTCCTCGACGCTTCGTCTGACGGCACTTTGGCGAGTCTGAAGCCCTTGCGGCCGGGGACGAGCCGGTAGTCCGCCCCTTCGGCGGGGACGCTGACCACGTTGAAGAGCCCGACAGGGAAGCGCGAGGTGTGCCTCTCACGCCCGTCGACCAGCACCTTCCCGGTCTTGACCATGTACTTCAGCTCACGAGACAGGCCTGCCATGGAAGCTAGGTCGCGTATGACCACGCCGAGCGGATAGGATGACGAAATCGAATGCGGCCCTGGCACGGGTTTGAAGACGAACCTGTCGGACTTTCGCGGAATGTCCCAGGTACGCGGGGCGGCCAGGCGCTTAATCTTGTTCCTTCCACCCTTCTTGCCCACTACGCCGACACCTCCAGTTTCAGCTTCCTCTGTTTGTCTTCGAGCACGAGGGCCGTGATGACTACGTTGGAAGAGCGTATGGGGACCGGAGCGTTCCCACCCTTGAGCTTCTCATGAGTGACCCCTTCCACGTTCACCGTCCCGGTGAACGAATCGACCTTGGTGATCTTCCCCTCGATCCCCTTGAACTCTCCCCTGACAATCTTCACCGAATCGCCCACCCTCGGCCTTACGCTGCGCTTACCATGCTTCCCTCTGAGATCCGCCGACAGCTGAGACCCGAATTTCATCCATTCCACCTATACTATGATTGATGCGAGGTTCGCGATCCTAGGCCACTTTTCTGCGGCCTCGCTGGCTACGGGTCCCTTGATGTCGGTCCCCTTCAGGTCCCCTTCAGGCGTGATTATCACAGCGGCATTGTCCTCGAAGACCACTCTCTGTCCGCTCACCCTCCTCACCGGGTACTTCTGCCTCACTATCACTGCCCCGAACACGGTCTTCTTCAGCTCTGGAGGCCCCTTCTTCACAACGCAGACAATCGAGTCCCCCACCGACGCGGCTGGGACCCTGCTCAACCTCCCCTTCGCCTTGGTGACCTGTACCACGCGCAGCGTCTTGGCGCCGGTGTTGTCAGCGCATGTGATCACCGCGTACAGTGGTATCGACCTCGTGATGTAGTTCTTGAACTCCTCGACTCCCTTGGCCGAGACTGCACGAGACTTCGTGGACATTAGGCGCTCCTCCTCGACTCCACCACGACGAACGAAATAGTCTTGGACAGCGGCCTGCACTCGCCGAGGGTCACCGCGTCACCGTCCCTGACTTCGATGCAGGGGGGGACGTGGGCGCTGACGCGGCTTCTCCGCCTCTCGCCCCGGTTGAACTTCGGCACCATGTGGAGATACTCCATTTCGACCACGACAAAGCTCTTCCCCGCGGTTGAGACCGCCTTGCCGGAGAGCATCCTCCCTCGAACCTTGACGTGTCCGTGGAAAGGACAGCGGTCGTCCTGGCACTTCTTCTTGGGGGCCGCCACTTCGAGGCCAGCCGAGCTCATCGCCGCGCCCTCCCAAGCCTGTCCTGAAGCCTCCCGGCGATCTCGGCACCAGTCACCCTCTTTCCCGACCCCAGGCTGAAGACCGCCCCCTCTTTCTCGACGGTGACGGAGTGCCCTCCGGTGTCGATGATCAGGGTGTTCGCAGTCTCCATGAGCACCCGCCCGGTCCTACCGATCTTGGTCGGGTCTGAGGAGTTCATCACAGTCAACATGTTTCCTATCAGGCTCACTCTACTATCCCTTTCTCGTGCATCACAGTAATCACCCTTGCTATGTCCTTCCTTATCCGCCTGATGTTGCCCACGTCCTTCTTGACTATGCCGCGCTGGGCTTCGCCTGACAGCTTGGAGAGCTCCGACCTGAGGTCGAAGAGCGTCTGCCGAAGCTTGTCAGTGCCCTGAGTCCTGAGTTCCTTCGGCTTGAGTTGTGGCATCTTCTTTGTTCTCCTCTTTGTTCTCTTCTTTGATGTCTTCTCTTAACTGGAAATCGGGCGGAAGCGCATCCCTGAGCGCTATCTTCACCTTGATCCCATATAGGCCGAGCTTCATCAGGACGTCGGTGGTGGCCTGGTCCACCGACCTGTCGGCCGTGTCGCCGCTCTTGGGGACTACCCCTGCCCTGTACTTCTCTCCGTGCGACCTGTCGCTGCGGAGCTTTCCGGCTACGGAAATCTCGACGCCAGCGGCGCCGGCGTTCATTATGTTGTTGACGGTCCACTGGGCGGCCCTGCGGAACGCCGTCCCCCGAGACACGATCTGTGCGATCCTGGCGGCCATGATCCTAGCGTTGAGCTCCGGGCGCTCCACCTCGGTCACGGCAATCTGAGCGTTGGGGAGGCCGAAACGGGCGACCACCTTGTCGGTCAGATCCTTGATCCCGGTCCCTCTCCTGCCGATGGCGAGGCCAGGTCTCGCGACGTAGACCTTGAGAGTCGTCCCGACTGGGGACTTCTGCACCTCCAATCCTCCGTAGCCCGCGTCCCGCAGCTCCTTTTCAAAGAACTCGTCCAAGTCAGCGTACGACATGTTGGACGTCAGGATCGACTTCACCATGGTTCGCTGCTGGACAGACATCGCTACAGTTCCTTGCCCACGACTTCGATGTGCACTAATTGATGGAAATTGGGAGAGCTTCTGCCGAAGGCTCGAGGGTAGTAGTCCTTCACAGTCCTGCCTGCATAGCCAGCGGCGTGGATTATCTTCACCCTCTCAGGGTCCAGGCCCTTGAATTCGGTGTTCCCCTGCAGGTTGTGAAGGACGTTGAGATACGCCTTGGCGGCTCTGACCGGGTAGGACCCGGTCGGGAACCCTTGGAGCTCGCTCCTGTGACCGACCTTCAGCTTGTGCCGCCTGAAAGCCACAGGCATCTCTTTGCTCTCGACCTGTTCGAGCAGGCCAATGGCCTTCGTCAGCGACATCCCTTTGATCGTCACGGCGACTTCACGGGCCGCTTTGGGCGAGATGTTGACTTCTCTCCCGCTAGCCCTGACATGTACCGCTGGGTCGAAACCCTGGAAACTGTAACCATGGTGAGGCACTTTACCCCTCTCGTTGACCCGGCCGATTGTTGATGCGGTTATAAAGATGTCCATCATGAAACGCCCATCGGACAGAAAACAGGCGTTTTCTATCCAGCTGCCCCGTTTTCAGTCTCTACGCAGCCACGATTCGCTGGAAGGCGGGGCCGCGACCGCACCTAGCACTCCCAACATCGCACGTAAGCTCGAGGTTGGGCTCCGGTTCAGCTATGACTCGGATTCCGTCAGGCCTTCTACTTCGTTTCCCCGGCCGTGGCGCCCCCTTTGAGACGCCTGTAGACCCAGAGGATGGGGTCGTAATGCCTGTCCACAACTCTCTCCTTCTCAGGTATGATCGCGTCGTCGGTGATCACGATGTGCTCAGGGCATATCTCTTGGCAGCACTTCGTTATGTTGCAGTAGCCGAGGCCTCCGGCGTCCTTCATGAACTTCGATCTGTTCAGGCCGTCCATGGGGTGCATATCCAGGGACGCCGCCTTCACGACCCACCTGGGGCCCATGTAGTCCGCCTCGTGCTCCCTTATCACGTGGCAGACGTCCATGCACAAGAAACACTCGATGCACCTCCTGAACTCCCTCGACCTGTCCACGTCCGCCTGATAGAAGGTGTAGATGTCGCCTGCGTTGGCCTTGGGGGTAAATGGCGGTATGGTTGCCGCCACCTTCCAGTTCGCTGTGACGTCTGTGACCAGATCCTTCAGCCTGGGGAATGCCTGCATGGGTTCGATGGTGATTTCTCCTTCGATCGAGTCCACCCTCGTCTTGCACATCAGTTGCGGCCTGCCGTTTATCTCGGCCGAGCAGGAGCCGCATCTCCCTGCTTTGCAGTTCCACCTGATCGAAAGAGACGGGTCCAGGTGTGATTGTATGTAATGGACGGCGTTCAGCACCACCATCCCCTCCTCGCGCGGGACCTCGAAGGTGTCGTAGTGCGGAGACGAAGTTCGCTCGCCGGTCCCTCTCAGAATCCTCAATCTGATTGTCTTCCTTTGGTCTGGCTGCGCGCTCGCGTGGGTCTCCACTTCAGTCGTCCTCCTTGATCAGCCTCTGGAGCTCCTGAGGCGGAGTGGATACAGGCACCGTTCGACGGACCATCTTCCCATCCTCCTGGACGGTGATTATGTTCACCAGCCACTTCGGGTCTTTGGCAGGGAAGTCGGACCTCGTGTGCGCCCCGCGGCTCTCCTTCCTCTCCAATGCCGACCGAATCATCGCTTCGCAGATCAGCAGCATGTCCAAGACTTGGAGCGAGTCTGTCCAGGACTGGTTGTATGCGCGCGGTCCCACGGCCTTCAACCCCTTCGCATCCTTCCTGAGCCTCTCGATTTCGACCAGACCTGCCTCAAGGTCCACCGCGTTCCTGACAATGCCCACGTGCGCCCACATGTTAGAAGCTATCTCCTCCTTGATGTGGAATGGGTTCGCGCTGCCTGTGGAGGAGAATGGAGACAGCACTCTGGATATCTCCTTCTCGACTTCTTTACTGTCCACTGATGGAAGGTCCACCGCCGTGGCGCTCTTCGCAGCGGCATCCCCCGCCCTCTTCCCGAAGACCAGTATGTCCGAAAGGGAATTTCCTCCTAGCCTGTTTGCCCCGTGGAGACCGCTCGCCACTTCACCCGCGGCGTAGAGCCCCTTCACGCTGCTCTCGGCTGTCTCCGGGTCGACCCTGATGCCGCCCATCTGATAGTGGACGGTGGGAGCAACCTCCATCTTGTCTTTTGTGATGTCTATGTCGGCGAATGCCAGGAACTGGTCGTACATGCTCGGGAGTTTCTTCTTGATGTGGTCCGCCCCCTTGTGGGAGATGTCTAGATAGACGCCCCCGCCCTTGCTCCCCCTGCCTGCCATTATCTCTGTGTATATCGACCTGGCCACCACGTCCCTCGCGGAGAGCTCCATCCTCTTAGGGTCGTACTTGGACATGAATCTCTCTCCTTCAGAATTGGTCAGGATTCCCCCCTCTCCCCTGACAGCCTCTGTGACGAGCATCCCTCGCACCCCTGGCGGATAGATCATACCCGTAGGGTGGAACTGAATCATCTCCATGTCCATCAACTCCGCCCCCGCCCTGTATGCCATCCCTATCCCGTCTCCGGTGCTCTCATAGGAGTTTGAAGTCACCTGATAGACTCTCCCGGACCCCCCCGTCGCGATTATGATTGCTCTGGCCCTGAACAGAAGAAGCTTCCCTGTCTTTATGTCGATGCCGAGCGCGCCCGCCGCCCTCCCGGTCTTCGGGTCTCTGAAGAGGCAGGTGGTCATGACTTCGTCCATGAATGGCACCCCTCTGGCTACAACCTGATCCTGGAGCGTGCGGATCAACTCCAGTCCCGTCCGGTCCCCGATGTTGCAGAGGCGTCTGTAGGTATGAGCGCCGAAGGGCCTCTGACTTATCTTACCGGCAGGGGTCCGGTCGAAGACCGCCCCGTATCTCTCGAGCTCGTAGACCCTTTCGATGGCCTCCTTGGCGAATATCTCCACAATCCTCCAGTTCGAGAGATGCTGTCCCTCGACGATGGTGTCGGAGAAGTGGACTTCCCAGGAGTCCTTTGGGTCGACGTTCCCGAGGGCCGCGGCTATCCCCCCTTCAGCCATCACGGTGTGCGCCTTTCCGAGGAGGGACTTGCAGACCACGAGGGTCTTTGCCCCCCTGTCGTGCGACTCTATGGCCGCCCTGAGTCCGGCCCCTCCGGCTCCGATTATGAGGACGTCGCAGACCCTTTCGTCGTAACTCCGGTCGTTGACTTCGACGCTTTCTTTCTCTTGTTGAGGAGCCCACAAATCGAGCACACCAGATGCCATTGACCCGTTCATTTGGCGATAATAAGCTGATTCCCTTAGCTCCCGTCGCATTGGCACCGGGACGCAAGATGAGAGTCGACGAAGCGAGGCTGGTCGATCTGGACTAAGCACCGCGGAAGGGTCAACGTATGGTCACTGAGAGTATCATCAAGAGGAATCCAACACCGACTATCCCTCCGGTCGCCGAAACGCCTGCGTTTCCAAAGTAGGCCGCAAGGCTACCGAAGAGCATTATCGCGAGTCCGGCCACGAACAACGGGTACCTGGCTCTGGGGACGCGGGACGCCATCCCTATAGCCTCACCAGCGTCAAGTCGAGCGGGAGTCCTGCGGCCAGACCACGGATGTAGAGGTCGGCGAAGAAGATGGTGAGCAAGCTCGCCCAGGCGAGGGTCTCGTGGTGCCTGTTGAGCCAACTCTGCCTCTCGTAGAAGGCTTTCCTCGCACCGCCAGCGGCGACGCAACTGTAGCAGTCGATGTTCCCTCCTGTGAGATGCCTGAAAGCATGGCATGAGCCTGTCCACGCCGTGAGCAGAAGCGCATTCGCCAGGAGGACCAGGCTCCCCACCCGCAATTCAAAGACGCCGCTGAAGACAAGCGAATGGTAGAAGTCGTAGTAGAAGAACGGGAGAAGAGCGATTCCGGCGTAGAGGAAGTATCGGTGGAGGTTCTCTAACTGGAACAAGCCGTTCCTTTCTCCGGTGTAGTGCCTCTTACTGGAGTCACCTCGTTCCGCGTTGGAACAGCCCAGCGGGTGCTTGAAGAGGTGGCGGTGATAGTCTTTCCTGTAAGCGTAGCAGGTGAGCCTGAAGAGGCCGGGGAGAGGGACTATCAAGATAGTCGGGCTGTAGAACGGGTCGATGTACCCAGCATATTCAGCAACCGGGAAGGAGAGGAGCGCCCAGAAGCCGACCACCAGGATGCCGACGAACGACCAGAACCTCCAGTTAGGCTCGAAAATCTCGTATGGAAACAGAGTCTTCCAGTTTAGCGCCAACGGCAGTCTCCAGCACATGGGGCAAGTTTGACTGCGTAAAAGCCCTTCCCCGAATGGAGTTTGCCCTGAGCCCCTTGGCGGGACCCGCATTCCAGCCTAAGGAGGCGTGGACGCGTCCTGATCTTCGTAGTGGGCCCCGAGGTATCCGTACACCCCTGTCTTCAGGACCTTCATTCCAAGCAGCGCACACTTGACCCTGGAGGGGCCCAGGTCAGGGTTGCCGAGCATCTCGAACACGTCTTCCTTGACCAGCTCCTTCACCCACTCGAGCGGTTTTCCCTTCGCGAGTTCTGTCAGCATGGAAGCGGAGGCCTGGCTGATGGCGCACCCCTTCCCTGTGAACTTCACTTCCTCTATCTTCTGGTCCTCCCCTACCCTGACCTGGATCTCAATCTCGTCCCCACAGAGGGGGTTGGTGTCGCGGGAGGATATGTCGACATTCTCGAGCTTGCCGAAGTTCCTCGGATTGCGATAGTAGTCCAAGATTAGCTCCCTGTATATGTCGGCGCTGCTCATACCTTGAAGATCCTCCCGGCCTTTTCTATGGCAAGTTTCAGCGCGTCCACGTCGTCGTGGGAGTTGTAGACGTAGAAGCTCGCCCTGCTGGCGGCTGGAACGTCTAGCCAGCGCATGAGGGGCTGGGCGCAGTGGTGTCCGGACCTTATGGCGACCCCCTCTTCGTCGAGTATGGTGGCGAGGTCATGGGGGTGGACGTCGGCGTAGTTGAAAGAGATCACCCCAGCCCTGAGACGTGTGTCCATTGGTCCATAGAGCCTGATCCCTCTGATCGCAGTGAGCTCGTTCATAGCATAGTCGAGCAGGCTGACTTCATGCGCCCTGACCCTCTCCATGCCTATGGACTCGAGGTAGTCTACGGCTGCTCCAAGGGCTATGCCATCGGCTATGTTCACAGTCCCGGCTTCGAACTTGTATGGTATGTCGTTCCAGGTCGAGTGGTCGTCGAACACCTCTCTTATCATCTCCCCGCCTGTCTGGAACGGGTCCATCTCCTCCAGAAGACCTCTCCTGGCGACTAGGGCGCCTATCCCGGTGGGACCGAGCATCTTGTGCCCTGAGAACGCGTAGAAGTCCGAGTCTATCGCCCCAACGTCCACCGGCATGTGCGGGACCGCCTGTGCCCCGTCGACCAATGTGGTAGCGCCTGCTTCCTTCGCCATGGCGCAGAGCTTAGCCGCGTCATTTATGGTCCCCAGCACGTTGGAACAGTGAGTGAAGGCGACGAGACGTGGTGCCTCCCTGAGCAAGGCCTCAAAGCTCCCTAGGTCGAGCGTCCCGTCAGGGTTGAGGCCGACATACTTCAGAATCGCTCCGCTGCGCTTTGCCAGCATCTGCCATGGGACGATGTTACTGTGATGCTCCATGGTGGTGACGACAATCACGTCGCCCTTCTTCATGTTCTTGTCCCCCCAGGCGAAGCTCACGAGGTTGGTGGCTTCGGTGGTCCCCCTGACGAAGACCAGATCTTGCGGTCGCGCCCCTACGAAAGCGGCTGTCTTCTTCCTGGAGCCTTCGTACGCTGCCGTTGCTTCTTCCCCCAGCGTGTGCACCGACCGGTGGACGTTGGAGTTGTAGTTGGAGTAGAATCTCACGAGCGAGTCGATTACCACCTGCGGCCTCTGGGTAGTGGCAGCGTTGTCCAGATAGACGAGTCTCTTTCCCCGGACCTTCCTGCTGAGAATCGGGAAGTCCGCCCTTAGTCTCTCCACATCTATGGCTTTGGATTCGAGCAACGTCTGATGAGACTCCGACAGCCCGAAGCTTCTTCGCCTGCTTAAAAGAACTCCCTAAACCTCAACGTAAACCGTCCCTTTGTCGACCCTGGTCCTATAGCGCCGCAGTGGGGCGGTCGCAGGTGGGTTCACTGCGTCCCCCGTCCTAAGGTCGAACTGTGACAGGTGCAGCGGACAGACCACCCTGTCCTCTAGGATGAAGCCCTGGCCTAGGTCCGCTTCCTCGTGGGTGCAGGTGGCAGCCACGGCGAACACCTCGCCGCCGATCTTAGACAGGAGTATCCGCTCCCCCCCGATGTCCACGGTGGCCATAGAGCCCTCGGCAAGGTCAGACTCGCCCATGGCGGGCAGGTAGTCCCCCAAGCGATCTACCTGTACTTGTAGTGGCGCTCGAAGATGTCTTCTGACTCCTTGACCTCAGGGGTGAGTTCGCCCGTCGCAGCGAGAAGCGTCTCCCGATCTACAAGGCGTCGTTTCTCCTCATGCCACTTGCCTTCAATCATGAACCTGGCACCCTCCCTGGTCTGTTCGATGGGAATCCTAGAGAGGACAGGCTCGAAGAAGCCCAGGACCACCATCTTCTTCGCTTCGTCCGGTGACAGGCCGCGGGCCATTAGGTAGAAGAGCTGCTCTTCGTCGATCTGGGCCACGGAGGCGGAGTGCGTCGCCTTTACCTCGTTGTTGTCTATCTCAAGGCTGGGGACACCATCGGACCTCGCAGTCCTCTCCAAAATCATGGCATGATGTGCAAGATAGGACCGAGAGTTCTTGGCCGCGTTCACTATCTTGATCATCCCCTTGAATATCGACTGGGACTCCCCCTTCAGGACCCCCCTTGCCTGGGTGGAACCAGTGGAGTCAGGGGAGTTGTGGACCAGGTTGGTCTCGTAGTCATAGCGCTGTTTCCCGTCAGTGAAGAAGATTTCGAACCCCTCCGCGAACGAGCCCCGCCCGTTCAGGTAGAAGTTGGTCCTTGAGCGCGAGACAGACGCTCCGAGGGAAAGAGAGCTCATTGTCGCCCTGGCGTCGTTGGAGACCTCGATCCCCCTGTTCGAGAGGTGCGTGGTCTGGTCGTCGAGGAGCTGGATGGAAGAGAAGTCAACGTGAGAGTTCGGCCTGGCGATGACCTCGGCCGTCGATGCGACGAACGCGGGCGACGGTGTGCCCTTGGAGTACTGCTCCTCGAGATAGACCAGCCTAGCCTCCTCCTCGGCTATGACGAAGGTCTGCTCGATCACCGACGTTCGTGGGGAGTCAAGCAGGAGCATCTTACGCAGCGGCTTCTCAAGGACCACCCCTCGCGGCACTCTGACGAAGGTTCCACAGTTGAAAAAGGCATTCACGAATGCGGCGTACTTGTCAGTCTCCGACTTCACCAGCCTCCCCTCGACCAGTTTCCTGACCGCTCCCTCTTCCTGGCGGAGGGCGTCGTGGAAGGACATCAGGTTCACGCCCTTCGAGGCCAGGTCCCTGCTCAGTTCCGCGTGGACCTGGGTCTCGTTCCCCTGAAGGAGGATGTCTGACTCGGTCCCGGTCAGGTACCCCGTGAAGAAGCTCCGGAAGTCGACCTCCGTGCGGTCCCGGGCCAGCTTGAACCTGTCCAAGGCGATGTCGAAGGTCCTCGAGTACTTCGTGTAGAGAGGGTTCTTTTCAGAGGGGAGGGAAATGAACTGTCTGAAAGCCTCGAGCCTCACGTCGGTCAACCACGACGGCTCAGCCAAGGAAGCCGAGATGGAGCGCAGGAGGTCCTCGTTGAAGGAGGACAGGGACGCCTGAGACATTCCACTCGACTCCGGTCGATCCTAGCCGACGGCGTTCGTCATTTCGAGCGACATGAGGCGGTTGAACTCCACCGCGTATGTCATAGGAAGCTCCTTTGCGAAGGGTTCCATGAACCCGTTGACGACCATGCTCAGCGCGTCCCCTTCTGATATCCCCCTGGCCATGAGATAGAACAACTGCTCCTCCCCCACCTTGCCTACGCTCGCCTCGTGGGTGACCGTGGCGTCGTCCTCCTGAATCTCCATGTATGGATAGGTGGCGGTGGTGCTGATCGGGTCCACGAGGAGGGCGTCGCAGCGGACCGTCGACTTCACGTTCTTGGCTCCCTTGGCTATGTGGAGGAGGCCTCTGTAGGCGGTGTGGCCGCCCCCTTTCGAGACCGAGCGAGATATAATCTTCGACGTGGTGTCCTTCGCCAGGTGGATCGCCTTAGCGCCGGTGTCCTGGACTTGGCCTGGACCTGCGTAGGCTACCGAGATGATGTCGGCCTTCGCCCTCGGCCCGAGCAGATAGACAGACGGGTATTTCCTGGTGAGCTTGGCGCCTCCGTTGAAGTCCACCCAAGAGACGGTCGCGTCTTCGTGCGCGTGAGCCCGCTTGGTGACGAGATTGAGGACATCCCTGGACCAGTTTTGAAGGGTCGTGTACTTCACCAGCGACCCTTTCCTGGCAACAATCTCGACTATGGCCGAATGCAATGACTGCGAAGAATATACGGGGGCAGAGCAACCTTCGATATAGCCTACTTCGCTGTAGGGGTCGGCGACGATGAGCGTCCTTTCGAACTGGCCCATGTTCTTCTCGTTAATCCTGAAGTATGCCTGCAGCGGCATGCTTACCTTCACGCCTTCAGGGACGTAGACGAAGGAACCTGCGCTCCAGACCGCCGTCTGGAGGGCGGCAATGTAGTTGTCCTGGTAGGGGACCACTGTACCGAAGTACTTTTTCATGATGTCGGGGTACTCTTTCAGGGCCGTCACGGTGTCTGTGAAGACGACCCCCTGCTTCGCCAGCTCCCCCTGGATGCTGTGGTAGACCGACTCGCTCTCATAGATCGCGCCTACGCCCGAGAGGAACTTCTTCTCAGCCTCGGTGATTCCGAGCTTGTCATAGGTCCGCCTGATGTACTCAGGGAGCTGGTCCCAAGATTGGGCTGCCTTCTTCGTGGGGTTGGCATAGTAGTAGAAACCCTGATAGTCGATGTCTTTCAGCTCCGGGGCCCAGGAAGGAGGCTCTCGATCGAGGAAGTGCTTCAGGGCCTTCATTCTGATCTGTTCCATCCACGCGGGCTCGTCGTGGAGCCTGACGATCTCCTGCACCACCCGCTCGCTCAGGCCCTTGGTGCTCCTTACCGCATACTCTTCTACGGGGTCGCTGAAACCGTACTTCTGTGCGTAGTCGTCGCCGACGATGTCGATCTTAGAAGTCATGTCGCGAACTCTTGTATAACATACGTTATGTTCCCCCTATAAGGTTTGCCCGGTCTGAGGAGGAACCTGCTCTTCCTCTCTGTATCCTTTGATCCAAGTGTATCCCTTCTCCTCCAGGAGCCTTGACAGCTCCTCCCCGCCCGACTCGATTATCCGGCCTTCGAACATCACGTGGACGAACTGGGGTTTCACGTACTTCAGTATCCTCTGGTAGTGAGTTATGAGGAGAGAGCCCGTCTGAGGGCCGGACACCCTGTTTATTCCCTCTGCTACGATCCTGAGCGCGTCGATGTCCAGTCCCGAATCGGTCTCGTCCAGGACCGCGAACTTCGGTTGCATGAGCGCCATCTGAAGGATTTCGGCCCTCTTCTTCTCCCCGCCAGAGAAGCCTTCGTTCAGGTACCGGTTCAAGAAGGAGTCGTTCATGCTCAGCATCTTCAGCTTCTCAGCGACCACTTCCTTGAACTCGAATATTGTAGGGGGCTCCGAGCCTGCGGGACGGGAGTTGTTGTAAGCGGCGCGAAGGAAGGAGAACATGCTCACGCCCTGTACGCTCACGGGGTACTGGAATGCGAGGAAGAGGCCCTTCTTCACCCTCTTGTCTGGAGCGAGCCCGACTATGTTCTCTCTGTCTATGAGGATCTCACCAGAGGTCACCTGGTACTTGGGGTGCCCCATGACCGTGTATGCGAGGGTGCTCTTGCCGGAGCCGTTGGGGCCCATCAGGGCGTGGGTTTCACCCTGGCCGATGGTGAGGTTGACCCCCTTGAGGATCTCCTTACCCTCTACTGAAGCGTGAAGTTCCTTTATCTCAAGTTGCATAATCTGAGTTGCTGACCGCCAGTTCGTATTTAAGTATTATAACGTATGTTATTGAATTCGAGCTACCAGACGAGGCTGACTTTTCTGGCGACGGCCTCGAGGAACTCCTTGTCGACCGACGAGAAGGCGTCCAACTGGTCGCTGTCTATGTCTATCTCCCCAATGACGCGTCCCTCGCTCAGGATCGGGACAACTATCTCCGCCTTTGTCGAAAGAAAGCACTGCAGGTACCTCGGATCCTTCCCCACGTCAGAGACTATCTCGGTCCTCCCCGCCTTGGCTGCGAACCCACACACCCCCTTTTCGATGGGGATGCGGGTGTGCTCGGTCGGCGACGGCCCAGCCCAGGCATCAAGGACCAAGTCATTGCCTTCGACTGCATAGATTCCCACCCACGAGTAGGTCGGTATGGAAGAGTTCAGGAACTTCACGATGGCGCCCCTCGCAGCCTCCCCCCGGGAACCTTCCAGCGTGGAATCGAGGCCGACGAGAACCTCCTTTGCCTGCTCCCTGCTGAGTCTTCCTGCCGCGGACTTCAACCTGTTCGCCTTTCTCCCGAGTTATTTATTCGCGACCCTTCAGGCTTCGCTCTCAATCAGATACCGGTAGACTAGCCCGGCGGCGATTCCACCAAGCACCGGACCGATGAGATAGATGTACCAGTAGCCTGGATAGAACCCGGACGCGATCATCGGGCCGAACGCCCTTGCGGGGTTCATTGCTGCGCCAGTGAGATTCCCGGCGACCAGGACGTCGGCCACCACTACGAGGCCTATGCCCAGCCCGCCGATGTGGGGAGCCCTGGAGTCGACCGCTGTCCCGTAGACGGCGAATACCAAGACGAACGTCAGGAGCCCCTCGATTGCCATCCCCTGACCGGCGCTCAAGGCGCTGCTGAGGGTTGGCGAACCCCACTTCACGCTGTCCCCGAGCGCCGACGGGAAGGAAGCCTCCAGCGCGAGTCCGGCGGCGGTCGCCCCCACGAGCTCCGCGATTATGTAAGGGACGACGTCTCTGGACTTCAGCTTCTTCCCCACCCAAAGACCCAGGGTGACCGCAGGGTTGAGCGCCCCGCCGGAGACGGCCATGGTGGCTGAAATCGCCACTCCGAGCCCCAGCCCGTTCGCAAGGGCCGCCACGAGTATGGCGGCTGCTGAGTTGGGACCGACCAGGCTGGCCGTACCCACCGCAGACCCGGCGCCCACGAGCACGAAGACGAAGGTGCCCACCGCCTCTGCCACTAGCTTCCTCGACAGGGTCGGGGATGTGGACAAAACGTTCGGCGCAGTTCCGAACAGGCCCCACTTAAGAATTCCCTATCTCTGTCCGGAATAATTCTTATAAACCGTCGGTTGTATACCGAGCTTTATGTCAGCGACTGGACAGCCTGTCATAATTCTGAAGGAAGGTTCTGGCGAGTCTAGGGGGAGGGAGGCTCAGAGGAACAACGTCACCGCCGCGAAGCTCATCGCCGAGGTTGTTAGGACTTCACTCGGGCCGCGGGGCATGGACAAGATGCTCGTGGATTCCATGGGAGATGTCACCATCACCAACGACGGCGCGACGATGCTGAAGGAGCTCGACGTCCAGCATCCGGCCGCGAAGATGATGGTCGAGATAAGCAAGGCCACGGACAACGAAGTCGGAGACGGGACCACGTCGGCCGTGGTGGTGGCTGGGGCGCTGCTCGAGAAGGCCGAGGAACTGATCAACAAAGACGTGCACCCAGTGGTGGTGGTGGACGGGTATGGGCGGGCCGCTGAGAAGGCCCAGGAGATTCTCGAGGCGATAGCAGAGAAGGTCAACCCCGAAAACAGATCCGACCTGCTGAAGATTGCGAACACAAGCATGATGACGAAGCTAGTGAGCGAGGACTCGCCGCACTTGGCTGGCATAGTGGTCGACGCTGTGCTTCAGGTTGCTGAGAAGCGCGAGGACGGGTTCAAGGTGGACATCGACAACGTGAAGGTCGAGAAGAAGCCAGGCGGAGCACTGACAGACACCGAGATGATAAGGGGACTGGTCTTGGACAAGGAAGTGGTCCACTCCGGGATGCCCAAGCGCGTTGACGAGGCGAAGATTGCGCTGGTGAACTCTGCCCTCGAGATCGAGAAGACGGAGTTCTCGGCTGAGATAAGGATCAACGACCCCCAGCAGATGCAGCAGTTCATGGATGAGGAGACGAGCATCCTCAGGGGGATGGTGGACAAGGTCCATTCAGCTGGAGCGACCGTCCTGATATGCCAGAAGGGGATTGATGACCTCGCACAGCACTTCCTCGCGAAGGCAGGGATTCTGACGGTGAGGCGGGTGAAGGAGAGCGACATGACCAAGCTGGCGAAGGCGACAGGCGCCAGGATCGTCACCAACCTCGATGACCTCAACTCGAAGGACCTTGGCTATGCGAAGGTGGTGGAAGAGAGGAAGATCGAAGATGACAAGTGGGTGTTCCTAGAAGGGGCCAAGAACCCGAAGGCTGTGAGCATCCTTGTGAGAGGAGGAACCCAGAGGGTGGTAGACGAAGCTGAGAGGGCGCTTCACGACGCGCTGATGGTGACCAAAGACGTCGTTGAACTCCCTGCAGTCGTAGCCGGGGGAGGCGCTCCAGAAGAGGAGGTCTCGATACAGCTACGCAGCTGGGCGCAGAAGCTCTCGGGGAGAGAGCAACTGGCTGCTCTGAAGTTCGCTGACGCCATGGAGAGCATACCTCTCACCCTCGCTGAGAACGCTGGGATGGACCCCATCGATACCCAGGTAGACCTGAGGGCGAAGCATGGGAAGGAAGGGAAGTGGTACGGCGTCGACTCTCTCAACGGGAAGGTGACTGACATGTACTCGAAGTCTGTGTGGGAGCCCCTGGCCGTCAAGCTCCAGATACTCCGTGCAGCCACCGAGGCGGCGTCCATGATCCTCAGGATCGATGACGTGATAGCGGCGAGCAAGATGAAGGCGCCCCCTGCCCCTCCTGGAGGAGGGATGGGTGGCATGGGTGGCATGCCGCCGATGTAGGTTAAGGGCTCAGAGTATCTTTACGTCTTGGAACTTCCCTTCGGTCTTCGCCAACTCGTATAGCTTGCTGGCTACGGCCACGTCTTCTATGGCCACTCCCCCGGACTTGAATAGGGTCCGCCCCTCGGGTTGGCGCCTCCCCGCGACCACCTCGCCCAGCTCTACCGCAGAGTCCCAAGAGAACCTCCCCGCTTCCGCGGCCCTCATCAGCTCTCCATACTCGAACTTGGCCTGGGCCAGGTCGTCCACGGCCACCGTCTGAAAGGACGCGACAGCGTCGGTCGAGATTTCTGCGTGGGTCGGGACGTTGGCGCCGCAGATGTTGGCGTGCGAGACGTCCCTCAACATGCCCCCGTCCAGGAACGGCGCGTGGGCTGAGGTGATCGCGGTCGCGACCTGCGCGCCTCCGAGGGCGCGTTCAGGAGAGTCGAATGCCCTCGCGGCGAAGCCCTTCTGGCCCAACGTCTGGGCGAAGGCGCCTCGGCTCCTCTCATTGGGACTCCAGACGCGCACCTCCTCCACCGACATGACAGAACCGAGGGCTAGAATCTGGGTAAGCGCCTGCTTCCCAGAGCCGAAGATTGCGACTGCCGCGGAAGTCTTTCGATAGAGGTGCTTCGTCGCCACGGCTGATGCGGCTCCCGTCCTGAACCGGCCGAGCATGTCCGCCGCTATCACAGCTAGAGGCGCAGAATCGGCGGTGTCGAAGAGGATGACCACGAATTTCGCCCCCGCCTTCGAGGAGAGGTAGGCCTTCACCCCGGCCCGGCCGAGGTAAGGCATGCTGGCGTGCATCACGTTCAGCACAGAAGACGCGCCTCTCGTCCTGGTCCGCATGAAGTTCTCCGCTTCGCCCTGCCCCTTCCTCCGGAAGGCCTCTTCCACGACGCCCACCACCTCGTCCATGTCTAGGAGGCCCTCGACGTCCTCCTCCGACAGGATCAGCGTCAAGCCCGTTGCGCTTCTTCTTTGTGTTCCGCTGCCTCGGGTGTCCCCCACCGGCCCACCCGCGGGAGGTTCTTCGTCCTGAATAGCGCCATCCCCTGCTGATACCGCTGTAGCTCGACTTCCAGAAATCTGATGTCAGATGCCAGTAACGCCGACTCCTTCTCGGCCCCTTTCTTCCCCGTCAGCTCGGCCAGCTTGGCCCTCTTTTCGTCCAGCATCTTAGCGAGTAACTGCTCATACTCCGTGGTCAATGGGCGTTCCGGGCCAGCGGGGCCTCGAAACTATAAAGACGTTGCCAGCGGGCCGGAGCCACGATGTTGACCACCGGCAGAGAAGGTTCATCGGCGCAGAAAGGTAGACTTGCCAGGGAGGAAGTGAGCTTCCGGGGGCACCCGATGGTGAGGTCCACCCATGCGACGACCATGGAGGTCACCACCGAAGAGCACCTGACCGAGAACGGTGACTGCATCATAGGCGTCAGGGCGGACAAAGGGTGTTTCGGGATCAACCCGGCTGTTAAAGAGGGGCTACGGAAGTCGGGGGCGAAGGTCACAATCAGGATCAGCGTTGGCGACCGCACGTTCCAAACTGTGGCTCGGGGGGACGTCAGGCTCAAGCTGTCCCACCCCCACGATATCGTGATCAGGAAGAGCGAATTCGTCAGCGATAGGACGCTGGCCGTGGGGGCGAGCGCGGCCGCGAAGGACATCCCCAGGGACATGGTCAGGCTGCTTACGAGCCCCGCGGCGACAGGGGTGCTCGAGATAGAGGTGGGGTGACGTTGGCGAGATTCAGGGCTGAAGCGTTCACCATGCAGGCGCTGGTGAAGTACCACGGCCTCAAGGACTGGAAGTTGAGGCTCCCCTACCACGACAGCATCTCAGTCAACACGACCTGCATGAAGACCGAGGCCTCTATCACAGACTCCGAGAAGGGAGGCGTGTTCATAGGAGGGAAACAGAACGACTCTGCCAACGCGCGGCTCCAGGGCGTCGTCTCCAGGATTGACCCCTCAAAGAAGGCGACCGACTTCAGGATTGACAGTCGGAACGTCCCCACGGGAAAGGCGAAGGGGATAGGTTACTCGTCTTCCGCAGGCGCGGCGCTGACCCTCCTGACCCACAGGCTGCTCTCGGGAGAGTCCACCGACCTTCCCAGGCTGTCCAGGACGGCTCGGCTCTTCGCAGCCTCTGCCTCCAGGTCTCTGGTAGGCGGCTTTTCGAGGCTGTATGCTGGGAAGGATGACGAAAGCACCTACGCTGAGAGGTTCGCCGACGCCAAGGCGATGGACCTTCGCATGGTGGTCGTGCCACTGCCGTCCAGGATAAGGACCGAAGATGCGCATCGGGAGGTTCTCACGTCCCCCTTCTTTCAGGCAAGGGTTGAGTCCGCGCAGAAGCGGTGTGACGAGATGGAGAGGGCCATCCGAGGGAACGACCTGGATGCTGTGGGCAGGCTGGCGGAACGGGACACGCTCGAGCTCCACAGTCTGACCATGACCGGTGACAGCGGTCTGGTCATAATGACCGAGGACTCGATCAGGATCATCCGAAAGGTGAGGGATCTACGGGGAGACGGGGTGAAGGCGTACTACTCGATGCAGACCGGGCCGTCGGTCTTCGTCAACACCGACGAGAAGCATCAGAACAAGGTGCTGAATGCCATGGAGAAGCTCGGCTACAGGTCTTACCTCTCCGGAGTCGGCGGCGAGGCGAGGATCCTGTGAGCGAAGGCGCCAGCGTCCGCGACTACCTGCGGCAGCTAGAAAGGACCAAGGCCCGAAAGGACGGCCAGGTGAAAGAGGGCCTGGAGACGTTCATCGGCCTTTGGGAGAAGGCGATCGAGAACAGGGTGGTCGGCGAGACGGACAGCGTGGAAGCCGCATTGGCGAAGCTTGAGAAAGCAGGCGGGCTCTATCGCGCAGCCGGGGCCTAGCGGGCCGCTTCTCCACCATCGAGCGACACGACCTGCCCTGTGATGAAACTGGACTCTTCGCTGGCTAGGAAGAGCGCGAGGCTGGCGGCCTCCGACGGCTTTCCGAACCTGCCCATGGGGATGGCGCCGACGTAGGAGCGCCTTTGTTCCCTGCCAAGCCACTCTACCCAGGCAGTCTCAATCGACCCGAAGGCCATGCAGTTCACTCTGACCTTAGGGGCGAGCATCTTCGCCAGCATCTTGGTCATGGAGACGACAGCCCCCTTGGCTGAGGCGTAGATCAGACCGTCGGTATCCCCCACAAGGGCTGGTATCGAAGCTACGTTGACGATGGAGGAGCCCTGCTTCATCAGCCTGACTGCCCCTCGGACGCAGAGGAAGGTTCCGAACGTATCGACGGCGAAGACCCGCTTCCACATCTCAAGGGTGGTGTCTTCCAGACGGAGGTTCCAGAGCTTTGGGTCTGCCAAGCCCGCGGCATTGACCAAGATGTCCAGCCCCCCCAACTTTCTTCTTACTTCCTCGAACATCGCGTCTACGCTGGAACTGTCTGAGACGTCCGCATGGACAACGAAGGCATTCCCCCCGGCGCCTTCGATGGTTCTGAGCACGGCCTCCCGGTGAGGAGGGCCTCCACGGTGGTTGACTGCCACAGTCGCCCCTTCCCTCGCGAAGAGCCTGGCCACCTCCGCGCCTATCCCCTGCGAGGAGCCGGTGACAAGGGCCCTCTTGCCCTCTAGCCTCAAGCGGCCCGACGAGTCCATTTCCCTGACTTAAGGGTTAGAGGCTAGGGCCTAGGCGCCCTTTCCCTGGCCGTCGCGCCGGCAGAGGCGTACTGTCTCAGGAACCGTATGTTGAAGAGCGAAGCCTTCGCCGAGTTCCTGACCATCTCGTCCGAGTCGGACTCTGCCTTTACGAGGACATCCTCCGAATCTGCGCTCCCGACTGAGCCCAGGGCTGCCGCCGACTCGTGCCGGACGATTGGATCCTTGTCTTCGATGACCGCCTTGGCCAGCGCTTTGTTCCCCTCCGAGAGCCCGATTTGGCCAAGGGAGAAAGCCGCCTCATGGCGGACCAAGGGGTCTGGATCATGGAGCAAGACGTCCGCCAGGGCTGGGACAGACCCCTCCCCTCCGACCTCCGCCAAGATGCAGACGGCGTGGACACGGAGGACCAGGCTCGGCTCGTTCCTGAGGACTTCGATGAAATACGACTCGTCCTTGCGCCCCCACGCCTCTTCCATCCCCCTCATGATTGTCATGGCGTGGGCCTCGTCGTCGACCACTGTGCTGGTGTACAACGTGCTGGAGTCGGCCTGGCTCGGCCTATAAATGAAGCGAAATCTTGACTTGGCTCAGGGCGTCAGGAGGATCTTACCCTGCACTTCACGGGACTCGACGATCTCGTGGGCTTCCTTTGCCGCCCTGAGAGGGAGCTCCCTGTAGATGAAGGGCTTGAGCCTGCCTGCGGACGTCAGCTCCATGACGCTCCTGATATCCTCTTTGGACTGACCGTAGACGCCCATCAGCTTCAGCTCTTCCTGGTACACCTTGCGGACGTCGACCTCGGACTTCGCCCCTGAAGTGAGGCCGAGTGTCAGCATCCTCCCTCCTCTGGCAAGGCAATCGAAGCTGGTTGGCCAAGTGTCCCCCCCTACGTGGTCGAATACGACAGAAGCCCCGAACCCGTCGGTTAGCGAGCGGACCCGCTCAACGAAGTCGTGAGACCTCGAGTCCACCACCGCATCTGCGCCCAGAGACTCCACGAACTGCCTCTTCTTCTCATCCCCCACTGCTGCGATGACCCTGGCACCGAGGTGCTTGGCGACCTGGACCGCAGCGTGGCCGAGCCCACCTGCGGCCCCCCAGACCAAGACCGTGTCCCCCTCGCCTACGTTGGCCTTTGTCACGAGGCCGTTCCAGGCGGTCCCGAAGTTGACCGGGAGAGCCGCTGCAGCCTTCGGCTCGAGGTCTCCCAGAGGGAGGAGGTTCGTGGCAGGGACCTTCACCAGCTCTGCGTACCCCCCGTCGGTCGCGATCCCGACGAACCCCCTGGCCAGGCAGAGGTTCGGCTTGCCCAGGCGGCAGTAGACACAGGTGCCGTCTGTAAGGACCGGGTAAACCAAGACCCTTGCCCCTGGCTCGACCTCCTTGGTGCCCAGGCCAATGGAGACGACCTCTCCGGCGATGTCGGCCCCCAGGATGTGTGGAAGGGGCGTCTTGTACCTCCCGCTCCTGGCCCAGACATCGATTCTGTTGACGCCGCAGGCCAATACTCTGATCAGCGCCTCGCCCGGACCAGGCTCAGGGTCCGGGGCTCCCTCGAGCTTGAGCGCCTCAGGCCCCCCTGGGCTGTGGTATCTTGCCGCTTTCAATCCCTGCGAATCAGAGAAGGGTCGTACTTAGGACTATGCTGGAACCGCTGGCGCCGCTGCCGTGCGCTTTGGCGGCAACACGAGGCTCCACGCGAACACGATGGCCAGGTTGATTGCAAGGGCGACCAGGCCGATGTAGAGAACCCCCAGAGGAGAAGGCAGGGCGTAAGTCGAATAGTGCCAGATTGAGAAGTTGTTCTTCAGCTCCATCAGGCACACGCCGACTGCCTCGCCCACGAGGAGGCCGGTGATAAGAGAATGCTTGTTCATCCGTGTGGTGAAGAGACCGATGAAGACAGCCGGAAGCGTTTGGACGATCATGATGCCGCCGAAGAGCTGCAGTTGTGTGGCATAGGTGGTGGCCACTACGAACACGAAGCCGAGGGCGATGAACTTGAAGGCGACTGAGACCCACTTCGAGAGCTGTGTCTCGCCCCGAGAAGTCATGTTCGGCCTGAACTCCCTCACTATGTTCCTGGTCAGCAGATTAGCCTGGGCGATGGCCATGATCGCGGCTGGGACGAGCCCGCCGATGAATATCCCCAGGAGGGCAACCCCGGCAAACCAAGAAGGCAGGGTGCTAAGGATCATGGCCGGGACGACCAGGATTCCTTGGGAGGCTGCCGGATACTGGTGCAGGAACGACAGCGCCCCGCTGTTGCCATATGCTAGGACGCCGAACATCGCTAGCGCCCCGAGCCCGAGGCCATAGAATGGCAGGAGCGAGGTGCTCTTGCGGAGCTTCTCGGAGTCCTGGGCTCTGAGAACGCCGTTTACAGCGTGCGGATAGAGGTACAGCGCTAGGGCGCTCACGAGGAAGGTGCTCCAGTATGTATTAGTGAGCGTTACCGGCAGGGTCGGCAGCACAGCCTTCGAACTTGCTGCTGCGGAGAAGGCGCTACTGAAGCCTCCTGACGAGACTACGACAGCCAGGACCCCGATAATCCCCAAGAAGATGAGGATGTCTTTCATAACTGCTTTCAGTGTCGCGCCGCGGAGGCCGCTGGCATATGTGAAGGCGGCCAGGACGATAAAAGCGACGATCAGGGCGAGCTCGGAGATGGTGGTCACGTCGCCCATGCCGTGAATCATGGCGATGATGACAGCCTGCATCCCCACTATCTGCAGCGCGATGTAAGGAAGCTCTGCGATTATCCCGACGATTGCCACCAACATGGCCAAAGTCCTGCTGTTGAAGGTCCCCTTCACGAAGTCAGCGGCCGTTACGTAGCCCTTCTCGTGTGCGACCTTCCGTAGCTTCGGCATAACCACGATGGCAATGCCGAACGTTAGAGCGACGTAAGGTACAGCGAAGAAGTAGAACGCCCCCGTTCCTGGAACGCCGAATATGCCAGCGTAGGCTCCGGAAGGCACGGAGATGAATGTGTACGCGGTGTACAGGTCTGCACCCACCAGGAATCAGACCAGGACGGTCCCCAGCCGCCTCCCAGCCTAGGCCCACTCTCCCAGGTTGTTCATGTCCCCTCTCCTCCATCTGCCTCCCCAGAGACCAAGGAACACGAAGACCACGAAGAGCGCCAGGAAGGTGACCATTCCGTCGATGGCTAGCATGCCAGGACTTCCTCCCCAGCAGGTTGGCAGCCACGAAGAACAGGACGCCGCATATGACCAGCCAGACCATCTGGTACCACCAGAAGAATGGGACGCCTCCCCACTCGGGATTCACGACGTTGTAGAACGGGACACCGAAGAGGAAGATGAACGGGATAAGAATCAAGACGGCGGCAGCGACGTCTCTTGACTTCACGCGCGACACCTATTCACCCATAGTTCCAATATAGGCCTGAGGACAATATGTTTAGTTTGGGCCATAGTTGAGCGATTGCCGAATTTTGCACGCGGCATCCTGAGGCCGGGGGAAGGGGCTGCCGGGGGAGGACCCGGATCAGTCAGGGAGAGGGGCCTCGTCCTTGCCATCCATCATCTTGCGATAGTACCACCCGGCGGTCCGCCTTGTGAAGTAGTAATCGTAGAGAGAGACGTGCCTGGCCTCGAGCCCGAGCAGGTACTCGTGAATCCTCTGGCCTGCGTCCCTCCCCTTGGCCATAGCTGCCACGACCAGGCTCTCTCCCGTCACCACGTCCCCCGCCGCGAACACGCCCGGGAGCGAGGTCATGGAACGGTCATCGACTGCGATCCCGTTCCTGCGGCCAGACTTGAGGCCGGCCAGCTTTCCGATGAACGAGTTCGGGCCGCGGCCTAGGGCGACGATGACCGAGTCGCACTCGAGGTCTACTGTCTCGCCGGTGGGTACAGGGCTCCTCCTCCCGGAGGCGTCGACCTCACCCAGCTTCATCTTCGACATGGCCGCCTTGGTCACCCTACCTCCCTCCCCTGAGTACTCTTTCGGGGAGAGCAGGAGCCTAAGCCGGAGCCCCTCCTCCTTCCCCTCTTCGACCAGTATCTTGTCGACCGGCATCTCCGCCTCTGTCCTCCGGTAGACAATCGTGACCTCGCCCCCCGTCAGCCTCTGGGCGACCCGGGCGCAGTCCAGGGCGCTGTTCCCTCCGCCTATGACCAGGACGCGCTTTCCGAGGTCGTAGCTCGGGTGCTCGAGGTAGCTGTCGACCCCTTCGGCAAAGACGTCTTCGAGGAACTGGTACCCGTCGTAGACCCCCTTCAGGTCTGACCCAGGTGTGTCGGGCTTCGGCACGTCCTTGGCCCCCGTGGCGATGAGCACGGCGTCGTAGTCCGCCCGGAGGTCGTCGAACCTGACATCCCTCCCGACCTTCGTACCTGTCTTAGCATTCACGCCCATCCCCACTATCCTGGCAGCTTCGTAGCGGAGGACGTCCTTGGGGAGGTGGTAGTCCGGGATCCCATACCAAGCGGTCCCTCCCAGGCGGGGGAGCTCGTCGTAGATGGTCGCCGAATGGCCGAACCTCGTGAGCAGCTCCGCTGCGGCCAGCCCCGCGGGTCCCCCTCCGACCACCGCAACTTTCTTGCCGGAAGGAGGCCTCGAGACAGGGTCGGGCTGCCTGGACACGGCCCTCTCCCAGTCGGCAACGAAGCGCTGTATCATCCCCGAAGCCACAGGTTCTCCTCTGGTCCCAATGACGCAGGCTGTCTCACAGAGGCTGTCCAGTTGAGGACAGCAACGGGCCGTGGTACCCAGGAGAGGATTGGTCTCCCGTATCCTGCGGTAGGCGGTCGCCAAGTCCCCCCTAGACACGGCTTCGCACATGCCCCTGATGTCCGTCTGGAGCGGGCACACGTCCATGCATACCGGATTCCCGCAGGTGACGCACCGGCTGGCTTCCTCCATGGCCTGCTCCATGGTGTAGGGGAGCTGGACTTCCTCGAAATTCCCAGTCCTAGCCTCGGCGTCCAGTTTTGGGAACGGGAACTTGGCCGTCCTCTCTGTCTTGAGCGACAATTCTCTGAAAGTTTGCGCCCCGAAGTTGGGCTAATAAGGAAACGTGACGATTCTCAGGTTTGGAACGTGCGAAACCACCGGGCAGAATCATGGACTGACGTAAGGGGTGGCGGGCCCTGTGGGATTCGAACTCGCGGGCGACTTTAGCGCCTCCCACGGCATGCTGGTGACTCCCACAGCTAGCTAAGAGCCAGCCGCTCTAACCTGGCTGAGCCAAGGGCCCACCGAAGATGCGGCCGATTGGCCGGAATTAAAAGGGTTCTCAATACCATTTACCAGCCAGGTGACGCCTGATAGGCGGTCGACGTATCGTAGCGAGAGATGGACGTCATACGAAGCCAACCTGGATTGATATAATGGGCCGCATCAGGCAGACCCATGGGCCGTCTCGCGTTCGTCGGACTGGGCCTCGGGCCCAGGGGAGCATCACTAGAAGCGCTTGACGAGTTGAAGGCGGCCGATATCGTATACCTCGAATACTACACCACGCCTCATGAGCCCGCCCTTCTAAGGGAGATTACGAGGGCCACAGGGAAGGAACTGACAGTTGTGGACAGGGAATTCGTTGAGAGCGGGAGCAGGATATTGGACGAGGCGGCGACCAAGAGAGTTGCGCTAGCGACGCTGGGAGATCCGATGATAGCAACCACCCACGACGAGCTCAGGGCGAGGGCCATCAAGAAGGGAATCGAAAGCCGCGTCGTGCACTCGGCGAGCATCGCCTCCGCCGCCGCCAGCGAAAGCGGATTGCATTCGTACAAGTTCGCCAGAACTGTCACTGTGACAAGGGAGTCAGTGAGCAAGCTGACCCAAGCCTACCACATCATCCACTCAAACCTCCTGGAGGGCGCACATACCCTTCTCCTGCTCGAGTACGACGCCCAGAGCGGAGACGGAGTGACTCCAGGGGGCGCCATGGCAGGGCTGCTACTGGCCGAGGCGAACTTCAAGCGCGGGGTGGTGTCTGAGGAGACGTTCGCCATCGTTCTCTCGAGGCTCGGCCGCGAAGGATACAAGTCAGCCGCCGGGAGCATCGGTGAACTTTCCAAGGGAGAGTACGGAGAGCCTCCCCACAGCGTCATAATCCCGGGAAGGCTGCACTTCTCCGAGGTCGAAGCTGTCGCAGCCATATTCGCCCTCTCGGCTAACGATGTCAGGAGCAACTCGGAGGGTATGCTCAGAACCGCCCAGGTGCTCGTCCCGAAGTACGTGGCCAAGACGAAGAAGGCGTTAGGGTCGTTGAAACCGAAGCTGGGCGGGCAGTACGAGCACGTTGTGGAGAACGCGGAGCTCTACATGAAAGACGCCGAGAGCTTCTTGGCCAATGGAGAAGACGAGATGGCTATGCTGAGCGTCGGATACGCCGAAGGGCTTTTGGACTCCCTGGCGTTCGCGGGTGTGGCAAAGATAGACTGGTGACAGATGAAAAGCAAGAGGGTCCTCGCTGCCGTCTATTCGTTGGGGGTCACCGGGAGGAAGGCAGGAGCAAAGGAGCTCGCTTTGAGGCTCGACCTTAGCCCGAAGGAAGCGAGGGACGAACTCGGGAAGCTGTCGAGGCTCGGGCTGGTGAGACTCGGGAGCAAGGGAGCCGAGCTGACTCCGCGCGGAAGGAGGGCGATCAGGGTCGTTTTCATAGGAGGTGGGTTCGAGGTGATACACTACGGGCATCTGTACACCATAGAGAAGGCTCGGGCTCTGGGAGACGCGCTTGTGGTCTCCGTCGCCCGGGACAGTACGATCAGGAAGAGGAAGAATCGGGAACCCCTCGTTGGTGAGGGCGATAGGGCGAAACTGCTCTCGGCCCTCAGGTACATCGACGCCGCCGTACTGGGGGTCGAGGGGGACATATACCTCACACTCGAGAAGGTGAGTCCCGACGTGGTCGCCCTAGGTTACGACCAGCATCACGTGGAGGGGGAAATCGCGAGAGAGGCGGCCCAGAGGGGAATGAAGCTCAAGGTGGTGCGCCTCGACTCCCCCTACCCAGGCATCAAGACGAGCAGGCTGCTGAATGACTTCTAGGTAGGACGGCCGAGTTTCTTCTCCAGCCGCGCCATGGAGCTGCTGACAGAGTTCCGCCCAATCTCTTCGGCGAGCAGCCCCCTGGTGTCCTCGACGAGCATCCGCGCCACGTCAATCTTCCTCCGGACCCCGTTCACGACGTGGTCATAGACTGCGAGGGGGGAGCATGCGGCGTAGAGGTCCTCCATGACCTGGAAGTACTTCTTGGCGCCTTTGAGGTCTCTCCCTAGGATCGAGTCTAACACCAGCCTCTTCAGCTCCCCCACTGCATCCAGAAGCCCGAGCAGGTACGCCTCGGGGGATGAGTCGATGCTCTCCATGGAAGGGATGGGTTTCCCCTTCGCGAGTGAGACCACGACGGAGGCCTCCACCACCTCGGTTTCAGGGGAGATGATGTACCTCGACAAGGAGCCGTCTGTCCCCTTTTTGAGCTCTGTCAGCAGCGACTTCGCCTTCGAAAGCTCTCTTTCGCCGTCCTTGATCTTTCCTAGATGGACAGATATGATCGCCCGCGATGACGCCGAGATGACATCCCTGCTCCCCTTGATTACCCGGTCACGACGCTCGAGCTGTCCAGAGAACCTTAGCTCCGTCGCCTTCAGGGAACGTCTGACCGCGTCCAAACTCAACTAGGGTGGAAACCGTCGCGTCTTAAGTCTGCCAGGTCGCCGGCCTCTGGTGCGTGCAGTTTTAGCGTCCTCCGGCCAGCTCGCGGGCGGCCGTCAGGGTTGGCTTTTATCTGCCTCTCTACCTGTGCTTCGCCTGCGACAGCCAGCGAGTTCAATCAGCGTGAATCGAGAGTGTGCACATTGACGGCCAGGGAGCACAGATGTGGCATCCATGGCCCAGACAACCCGCAACGTCCACACGCTCAGCCCGATTTCTCCAAATACCAGTTAACTCCAGCCGGTGGTTCGAAAGCAGAACACATGCACCTCTCGGAGCTGGTTTCAGCTGAATAGCAACTATGTGAAGGGCAGATCACGCGAGTACCAAGCGATGTCGAAATTGAAGAAAGAGGGATGGATGGTGTCCAGGAGCGCCGCCTCCCATGGCGCCGTAGACGTCTTCGCAGCCAAGGGCGGCAAGGTCCTGTTGGTGCAGGTCAAGAGCGGGAGGGCAAGGGCCACCAAGGAGGAGCTCGCGGAGCTGGCGGAGTGGGGGAAAAGCGCGAATGGTGACGCCGAGGTGTGGCACTACAAGGGGAAAGGAGAGATAGTCAGGAGGAGGGTGTATGCGGCCAGGGGAGGGATTTCCTGAGGCCGAAGTGCTACTTCTGTGACACCGAGCTCGAAGTTGCCCTGCACACGTTCAAGGTGGGACCGAGAGACGAGCCTGTATGTGAAGAGTGTCATGTGAAGACGGCTAATAGGGTAAAGGCCAAGGCGGAGGAAGACGGGCGGAAGGACTCAGGCTGAAGCGCATGTGCGCCTGAGTTCCAGGATGAGAGCAGAGCACTCCGTGAGGCGCTCCTCATCGTCGCTCTTCCGGTAGCAGTCCAGGGCCCTCTCGTACTCGCACAGCGCGCTGATGGCCCTGACCGCAGGGGAAGCGCTGGGCTCAGAGAGTATGAGCCGCCCCGCCGTCTCGTACCAGCCGGCAGCGTCACCGTACTGTTCGAGCTGGAAGAAGCAGGACGCGATGGACTCGCAAGCCTCGACCTTGTGTGTGGAGGTGGGGAACTTCTCGAACTGTTCCCTCAGCTGATAGACCGCCGCGTTTCCGCTTCTCATCTTGCCTACGCTGAACCCCTCAGAGAAGTCGTGCAAGGGGTGGACGTGGGCAGAGCGCCCCTATGTGCAGGATGCTCTAGTTTTGTTGAGCCTGGAATCAAAAGAGAGAGGTTGCATCTCAGGAGCCGTTCATGACAGCCTGGGTAGCTTCTCGGAGCCTCCGCCTTGCGAGACCCTCGTTGAACCGCTTCTTCTCCACGCTGGTGCGTGGGCTGAGTCGAGGTATTTGGGTGGGCTTGCCTTTCTCGTCCAGCGCCACATAGGTGAGGTAGCAGGAGCCGGTGTGCGTCCCCTTGCGCGTGGAAGGGTCTACGGCCTCCAGCCTCACGCCAATCTCCATCGAAGTGGTACCGACGTAGTTCACAGCGGCCTTGAGTATCAGCAGGTCGCCGACATAGACAGGGGCATAGAAGTTCATGCGGTCTATGGACGCCGTGACCACGTTCTTGCCGGCATGCCTCCAGGCGACGATTGCGGCTATCTCATCCATGTATCTCATGATGGCCCCGCCGAAAACGTTTCCCAACACGTTGGCGTCGGTGGGCATCATGAGCCGTGCGGTGGTCATCTCAGACTCTGCCGGCTCCTTGGCCTTCAACTTCGCCAACTAGGTAAGACGAGCCCCGCCCGGAGTTGATAAATGTAGAGGGCGGATGGTCAGCCCTCGGAGCTCATCCGAACCACTTCTCCAGGGTCTCCGTCTGGTGAGAGTCGGCCTTCGAGGATTGGACCCTGGCTATGGCAGCGTCGACCCTGTCCCGGGAGAACGAGTGCTCCCCGACCAGAAAGGACACGACCCTCTCCTTGTCCAGAGGTTTCCACTCAGGGCGCACCCCCTTGACTGAGGGGGCGTCGAGGTATAGCTTCCTTATCTCCGGGTAGTTGATCCCCTGCAAGGGACCTGCGAGCTCCTTGATTTCCTCAAGCCTGCCGTACTTCTTCAGGTATTTGAGGGCCGTGGCCGGTCCTACCCCCGCGAACCCGTCTGGATTGAAGTCCGTCCCGAGCAGGATGGCGAAGTCGACCAGCTGCTCTCTGGACAGTCCTGTGGCTGTCAGCGCGGACTCGAGGGTTATCCTTTCTGGCACCACGTTGATCACAATACCCTTGCTTGGGAGCCTCCTCTTGCCAGACACTGTGACGTTGCGCACAAGGACCGGCGCCCCGAAGACGATAGAGTCGTGGTCCTGGGATGCCACGGCGTTCACTGTCCCCTCAATCGCCATGACCGACGCCTGGGCCTCGCCCTCGGATGGCGCGTCCACCCATGGTATCCCCATGGCGTCCAGGAGCGCCTTAGCGTCTGAGACCATGTCCCTCCTAAGAACCGTGGAGGCCTCCGCGTACTTCCTCGCCTGAGTCATCTCGCCCGCCTGGAGGGCGCGGAGGTACTGGTCCTTGGCTTCCCTCCGCTGCTCGGAGCGCCTCCTAATCTCCTCCATCTTGAGTTCAGGGGGCCGGCCGTCGAATACGTAGACCAGCTTCATGCCGAGCTCCAGCAGATTGACGTTCCTGTAGAAGAGCCCAGAGATGTGCGATGTGACCCGTCCCTGTGCATCCTTGAGATGGCCGCCGTCCATCCCACGGATGATGGCGAGGAACTGGTAGAGCGTGTTGTATCCGTCGACGGCGAGCGTCCACCCGGCGATGTCCTCGAGTTGAATCTTCTCCCTCGGTATGGAGTCGCCGAAGTCTACACCCATGAGCGGAGAACCCCGACCCGCCCGATTTATCGGTTCGGTTACTCTCTTATGCGGGGCATGCGTAGGTCTTCGGCAGGTTTGTCCTGGAACTCTAGCCTGCGCTTGTCCTTGGAGACCCACCTGATGCTGATTAGGCCCAGGATTTCGAGTTGCATGAGCGCCTTGTCAAGCTCGTCCGGGGAGCACCTGCTGCCGTTCTTGTTCAGGGCTTCTAGAAGATCGTCATCCGTCGTGCTCTTCTTCTCCTTGATCCATTCGTATATCGTATATCTGAGAGGGAATTTCATCGGGTCAACACCGTGCGAGAAAACGGCTCGTTTAGGGGCCACCTCGAGGTATAAAAGGTATCAGCCGACGCGTCACGGCGGCCCTACTGCGGCGGAAGCTTGCTTGACATCCGGCTCACGCCGGTGACTTCGCACTGGCTGACAAGGGGAGATTTTGACACCGCCTCCTCAATCCTATCGACCGCGCCCTCTTCTTCAGGGACGACCAGATCGAGAACCACTGCGGAGAGTCCGAATGCGATCGGTTCGATTTTGTGTGCTCTGATCTGGGCCGCCGCGGGTAGTAACCCAGCCACGGAGTCCACCAGCTTCTGATGGTCCGTCGTGGTATCAGGAGGCAGGAGCTTGAGCCTGATGACGTAGGAACCCAAAACGTTTCCCTATGGCCCTTCAAAGCCGCAGTTGAGGCACTTGTACCGCCTTGAAAACTTCCTGCACTTCTCAGACCTCCATATCACCGTCTCATGGCAGTTTGGGCAGTTGAAGTGGACCGCCCTCTCGGCAGGCTTTACGGGTCGGTTACACGAGTTGCACAGAGGGAGCGTCACTACGCCCTGCGACATTTCTCAGGAACCCCTTCTGGCCCGACAAATATAGGTTGCTGCGCAGGAGGGCGCCTTCACCGTTCTGGCAGAAGGGAGCGCACCTCTGCTGAAGCCACCACTCCTGCAATCTTCAGCAGTCCAGGCATCCCCAGAGCGCCCAGGAGGGCGGTGGCGTGGAAGTCGAAGTCTGTCTGGGACAGCTTCTGGGCCAGCTTCGAGGCGGCGAGCACCGAGAAGACGCCCTCCAGGTCCTGGTTTGATAGCTTCTCGAAGACCCCCCTTAGCCTCATCATGGTCTTCATCTCCTTCATGAATTCCCCCTCCCATTCTTTCTGGTAGCCGTCCAGCAGCGACGGCCGACTCTTGTGTATGCTGGAGGAGACCCACCTGGCCGCAGTCGCAGCCCCGGCGATCGATGTCATTATCCCGCCCGCGGTAGTGGGTTTGACCTGTCCCGCGGACTCGCCGACGAAGATCCTCCTCCCCCTGACGAAGCTCTGCGCCGGGCCACCGATGTAAATCGGCGCAGCCACCTTCCTGAGCACCGTCGTGCTGCGTCCTTCGAGGAACTCGTCCAGGGCCTTGAATGGGTTGACACCGCGCCCAGCGGCACCGACCTTGGCCCTATGCTTCCCGAAGGGGATGACCCAGGCGAAGAACCCGGGATACTTCCCGGCGTCGAGGAAGACTTCGACGACGTGTTGCCTTATCCACTCGCCCTCGACCTCGTACTTCGCAGCGGGCAGAATCCCATGCTTGGGGCTCGAGGCGGGCCCGGTGGCATCCACGAGGAACTTCGCCTGGACTTCCTCCTCCCCCACCTTCACCCTGACGGAGTCGTCCATCTCCAGCGCCTCCCCTACCCTGCACCCGGTCATGACGGCTGCCCCCGCTGCCTCGGCGGCTGCTGCGACCTGCTTGTCGTAGGCGCTCCTGTCTAGCACGACCACCTCCAGCGCCGCGGCGTCGGCGGTGAATCGCTTCCCCGACGGAGAGTGCAAGACAGCTGAGTCAATCTGATCCTGGATCGTGCCCCCCTCTGGGGGATAGCCGTGCTTCCTGAGGCCCTTCAGGCTCACGAGGCCGTCGCACTTCTCGGGCTCGCCCACTTCGGGGTGCTCCTCGGCCACCAGGACGCTGAGCCCCAGCTTCGCGGCCTCCGACGCGAAGACCAGGCCTGCGATGCTCCCGCCGGCCACAACAACGTCGCAGGTTCGGGACAAGGGCCAGGACTTTGCAAAGGCTTAATCGGACTTGTAATAACCGTTGGCAAACCACCAGGCATGAAACAAGCCATCGTCGTCCGAACTGATCTCGGGATGGGCAAAGGGAAGGTCGCCGCCCAGGCCGCACACGCGTCGCTCTCCGCCGCCGAAGCGGCGCAACAGAAGAGGCCCGGATGGTACGGAGGGTGGAAGGACGGGGGTCAGGCCAAGATCGTCTTGAAGGTAGACTCTGAAGAGGCCCTGCGAGAACTCTTCCGCAAGGCGAAGAGCGCGGGACTCCCCGCCGCACTGGTGGAAGACAGGGGGCTCACCCAGGTGGAGCCTGGGACGACCACCTGCCTGGCGGTAGGCCCCGCCCCCGAGGCAGAGGTCGACGCGATCACCGGGAAGCTCAAGCTCCTTTGACACAGCCTGCGGCTGCGGAGAAGGAGGTGGGGATTCTGTGCTATGCGACCGCCGGTCCGAGATGTGCAGGGAGGGCAAAGAGCAGCCCAGAGGACTTCCGCGTCGAAGAGGTGATCGACATGTCGGAGATGACGGCCGAGCAGGCGGACGGGAGGTACCCCCTCTACAGGGTTCAGAAGGAGTCCGTCGACACCATGCACATGGCAGCAGAGCTATCCACCGCCCTGAAGAGCAGGGTGAGCTACGCAGGCATGAAGGACAGCAGAGCTGTCGCGGTCCAGTATGCCACACCGACGAGCTTGAGGTCGGAGCGTCCGGCGCTGGTGAGTCGAAACAGGTTCACCGCGACCCTCGTCGGGTTCCTCGCCCGGCCCCTTTCGCGCTCTTCGGTGCTGGCGAACAGGTTCGAAGTCGTTCTCAGGGGGTGCTGCCCCGAGGTCGGGAGCAGGATGTCTGAAGCCTTCGGGCTCGCTGCGGCGGGGAAGGTCCCCAACTACTTTGGGCTCCAGAGGTTCGGGGCGTCTGGTCGGGGGACCCATGAGGTGGGGAAAGCCCTGGTCAAGGGCCGGTTCGAGCAGGCGGTGGGGCTGCTGCTGGCTGGGAGCCCCGAGACCAGGGAAGCGGCCACGGCGGGGAGGTACAGGGAACTGTTGGATATTCTCCCCCCTGGGAAGGACGTGGAGAGGAGGGTCGCCAAGGCGCTCGTGGCGAGGCCGGGAGAATGGGTCAGGGCGATGAGGGCGATACCAGTCAGGCTCAGGCGACTCTATGTCCAGGCGTATCAGTCGTTCATTTTCAACAGGACACTCAGCGCGGCGCTGGAGAGGGGAGAGGACATCTCGAAGTACGCCGCGGGGGACAACTGGGGGGAAAGCGGCCCCGGGGGGTTGGTCGTCTACGGCGTAAGGGGGGTGAAGGAGCCGCCTACCCGGGGGGCGGTCCCCCTGGTCCAGCTGGCGGGCTACGCCTACAGAGACTACGGCTCCAGGTTCGACGCCTGTATCAATGAGACACTCGCGTCGGAGGAGGTAGAACCGCGTTCGTTCTATGTCAAAGAGATGCAGGAGGTGTCATCGGAAGGCGGATTCAGGCGGCCTCACCTGGCGATGAAGGACGGCGCCTTCGAAGTCCGGGAGGACACCGCACTTCTCCGTTTCACCCTGGCCAGAGGGCAGTACGCCACCATCCTGCTCCGCGAAGTCCTGAAGCCAGACGACCCCACGGCCTCGGGGTTGGCTTGACCCATGAACGCTTATACGTGGAGTCCAGAGGCCAAGGCTGAGTTCCATGGCCGGCGACGTCTATGACATCACGATTGTAGGCGCCGGGCCGAGCGGCCTGTTCGCGACGTTCTACGCTGGGCTCAGACAGATGAAGACGAAGGTAATCGACGCCTTGGAAGAGCCCGGAGGGCAGGTCGCGGTGCTCTATCCTGAGAAGTACATCTTCGACGTCCCCGGATACTCCAAGATACTGGCCAAGGACTTGGTCAAGTGCCTGGTCGAACAGGCGTTCCAATACGGCGCTACTGTGGTCCTCGGTGAGAGGGTGACGTCACTCCGCAGGAACGACGGCACCTTCGAGCTCGAGACTAGCAAGGGGACCAAACACTACTCGAAGGCGGTCCTCATAGCGGCAGGCGTAGGGGCTTTCTCGCCCAACAGGCTGGAAGCGCGGGGGGCAGAGGACTACGAGGGGAAGGGGGTGTACTACTTCGTCAAAGACAAGAGCGCCTTCAGAGACAAGAACCTGCTCATAGTCGGAGGCGGGGACTCGGCCGTAGACTGGGCGCTGAACATGAAGGACACGGCCAAGAAAATCACCCTGGTGCACAGGAGGGACGTCTTCAGGGCGCACGAGGGAAACGTCGCCGAACTGATGAAGTCGGGCATAGACCTCAAACTGTTCTATGAAGTCAGTCAGGTGAAGGGAGACGGCTCCACGGTGACCCAGGCGGTCGTCTTCGACAACAGGTCGAAGGCCGAGACGGTGCTGGACGTCGACGCCATACTCGTCAACATAGGGTTCAGGGCAGACCTCGGCCCGATAAAGGACTGGGGGCTACAAATCGACGGCAGGGAGATCAGGGCCAACGGAAAGATGGAGACCAATATCCCAGGAGTCTATGTCGCCGGAGATGTAGCCGGCCCCCTGGACGGGATAAAGCTGAACCTGATCGCGACGGGATACGCCCAGGCGGCCCTGGCAGTCAACGTCGCCAAAGCCTATGTCGATCCAGGGTCGAAGGTGTTCCCAGGTCACAGCAGCGAGATGAAAAAGTAAGCTTAGCTTACTATCCCGAGCGCTCGCCTGTAGTCGTAGTCCTTTCTGATTGCAGGATTCAGCGGGTCGACCAGGATACACTCATACCACGCGTGCATCCCGTCCTCCCAAACAGGGTAGGACCCAAGGACCTTCATGTTAGGATGCCTCTCCTGGATCCTCCTCTCTGCGACCTGCTTCGAAGACACCGCAGATTTTATCTTGAGCACCCCCATGTGCTTCGGCCTCCTCCCCGAGGTAGGCCTCTGCTTTCGCATCCCGCCTCGCGAGACACGCATCCTGACCACTATGACCCCCTCCTTCGCCTTGTACCCGAGGGCCCTGGCCCTGTCCAGCCTCCAGGGGCGATCTACCCTGACCGCAGCGGGCTGCCTTCTGAGTTCGACGGCCCTGGTCTTCATATCCCCTCCCTTTTCGTGGAAGATTTGCTGCCAGGTCTTGGAAATCTGGCTGTACATGGGCATTTGGGCGCCTCGTTCCCGGTCGGCAAATAAACGTTCCCGGGGCGTCTCAGGGGGCTTTGAAGAAAGCCCTGACCTTCTCCCCGACGACCTCGATGGCGTTCTCCTGTGCCTCCTCGGTCTGGCCGCCTATGTGAGGGGTGAGGATTGCGTTGGGGGCCGAGAGGATGGCCCCCGAGGGAGGCTCCTTCTCGAAGACGTCCAACGCTGCCCCGCCGAGCCTCCCCTCCCTAAGAGCCGAAGCGAGTGCGTCTTCGTCCACCACCCCGCCCCTTGACATGTTGACCAGCACAGACCTGTCCTTCATCCTGGCAATGCGTGAGGCGTCGACCATGTGCGCAGTTTCAGGGGTCAGGGGGACGTGGAGTGTTATGTAGTCAGAGGACGAAAAGAGCTCGTCTAGGGACACCATCCTGGCGCTCAGAGGCCCCAGGACATCCGGAGGGACGGAGATGACATCGTAGGCAAGTGTTGACATACCCAAGGCCTTGCCTACCTCGGCTATTCGCCTGCCGATCCTGCCGAACCCTACCACCCCGAGGACCTTCCCTTTCATTTCCCTGCCGACCAGGCCGTTCTTCTCCCACTTACCTGACCTGGTGCCTGTGTCCGCTCGTATCAGCTTCCTGCTAAGGGCAAGCATGACCATGACCACCTGCTCCGCAACTGCCTCCACCAAGGATTCGGGGCTGTTCACGACAGCTACGCCTCTCTCCTTGGCGAAACCCACGTCCACGTTGTCCAGGCCAGTCCCAGGGCGGGCGACGAGCTTGAGCCGGTTCGCCCTCTCCAGGACCTCACGGTCAACCTTGGTCCTGCTCCTCACGACAAGCACCTCGTAGTTGCCAGCGACCGAGAGCAGCTCCTCTCTGCTCAGAGCTGGCCTGTAGTCCACTTCGAAGGACGGCCCCAGCGAGAGCCGCTCAATCTCGACGTGGTCGCAAACTAGCACCCTGACCATGACGTAAGCCCCAGCCTGGCGGTGTCAGATATCGCAGATATATCGCTTGAACCCGTGCACCCGTAAGCCAAAGACTTCAGCGTAGCAGAGCCTGAGGCGGAGCAGCCAAGGCCTGCAGAGGGGGAGCCGGCAGGCTCGACAACCTCTGCACCAATCACCCTTCCAGTGTTCCTCTCATAGACTAGGCCGCACGCTGAGTCTTCGTGCCACCGCCGCCCTATCGCCCTTAGGTCCATACCCAATGACCCGCAGGTCGTCGCGTCCGGGCCCGCCCTGGACCACCTAAGCCCAAAGACCGTCAGGCACCAAGAGCGGACCGCGCTGATGCGGACGTTCGCCCCGGCGGAGTTTGCGCCCGCGGCCCTCCCGGTCAGCCTTGCCTCACCGTCCAGCGCGACTCCAGGCGGGAGGGACCCGTCTAGTTCGGCACATCCACCAGCCGCGAAGACCCCCGGTACGCTTGCCCTGAGGCACCTGTCGACCATGACCCCGCCGCTGCGACCAAGAAGCCCGGCGAGCGGGACCGTCACTGGAATCCGCCGGGGGACGAAGGCGAGGGCCCCGCATGGGACCACCTCTCCACCCGCGATCACCGCCTCCGCGCGCGCGAGGCCAACTACCCTGTGGACTCTCCCGGTAACGAGGCTGATCCCCCTCGCACGGGCCGCGTCCGAGATGACCTCCAACACCGGCGGGCTTGGCTTCGCCGGCTGCCAACACGAGACCATCAGGGAAACCTTCGTGCCTCGAACGGAGAGCCGCTCGGCGACTTGGAGCCCTCTGGCGCCCTCGCCACAGATGAGTATCCGGTCGGCCGAGGCGCTGGCGGAGCCAAGTTCTTTGTACCGCGCGGCGGAGTCCAGAACGAAGGAGCCTGGCTTGCGGAGTCCTTGGGCCACGGGCGGCTCAAAGCGGGAGCCAGCAGCCAAGACCAGAGAGTCGGCGCGGAAGAGCGACCCGTTGGAGGCGACCGCCTCTCCTTTGCGGACTGCGATTATCTCGGTCCCGCGGACAGAGGCGCAAGCATCAACCCTGGTGACCGGGCCGGAAACAGCGCGGCCCTGGCCTTCGGGACTCGACAGGAAGTCAGGCCACGATGCCCAAGGTGGCTCTGGTTCTTCCAGCCGGTCGATGATCATGGCGTCGGCCCCTTGCATGGCGCATTCCTCGGCCGCTGCAGTGCCCGCGGTGCCGCCTCCCACTATCAGGACCCTGGACATGGAGACGGACCGCTCACTGAGACGTTATAACAGGCGGACCGGGCGGATGGAACGTGCTAGTGGGAGTCGTCGGCAAACCTAATGTCGGCAAGTCGACCTTCTTCGCGGCCGCCACCCTGAAGGATGTGCAGATAGCGGACTATCCATTCACCACGGTCAAGCCCAACATGGGCGTAGCGCACATCGTCACTCAGTGCGTCTGCAAAGAGCTTGGCGTGGTAGACACCCCCAGGAGCTCGATCTGCGTAGACGGGAAGAGGCTGGTCCCGGTGAAGGTGGTCGACGTCGCCGGGCTGGTGGAAGGGGCTTCCAAGGGGAAGGGGTTAGGAAACCAGTTCCTGGATGACCTGAGGCAGGCAGACGCGCTGGTCCAGGTAATCGACGCCTCAGGTTCTACCGACCTCGAAGGCAGGAAGGTCCCCCCTGGGAGCCATGATCCCGCAGAAGACATCGAAATGGTCGAACGTGAGTTCGATCTGTGGATGTACGGCATCCTGAAGCGGGACTGGGAGAAGGCTACCCGGTCCCTGGAACAGACAGGGGGGAAGGTGACAGACCACCTGGCTGAGCGGCTTTCCGGCCTGTCGGTGACGCTTGCGGACGTCGAGGACGTCGTCCTCCGCTTACGCCTCCGCACAGAAAAACCGAGCAGCTGGACGGACGACCAGATCATGCAGTTCGTCATAGAGACGAGGAAGCTGACGAAGCCTTCTCTAATCGCAGCCAACAAGGCTGACCTTCCGACTTCATCCCAGAACATCGAGAGTCTCAGACGGACTGGGAGGCAGGTCATCCCCTGCGCTTCGGAGGCGGAGCTCCTGCTCCGCCGGGCAGCCGAGCGTGGCCTTGTCACCTACTCCCCTGGAGACAAGGGGTTCACCGTCCCAGACCAAGGGAAGCTGTCTGGGGCGCAGGCTGCAGCCCTGAGGATGGTGGAAGACAAAGTGATGAGGGTCTATGGCGGGACGGGCGTCCAAGAGGCGGTCAACGGGGCATTCTTCGGGCTCCTGAAGGCCATAGTGGTGTTCCCTGTGGAAGACGAGACGAAGCTCACCGACAAAGATGGAAGGGTGCTCCCTGACGCGTTCGTGATGAAGGGCGGGTCCACAGCCCTCGACCTTGCCCGGACAGTGCACAGCGACCTGGCCGAGGGCTTCCTCTACGCGGTCGACGCTAGGACCGGGAAGAGGCTGGCAGGAGACTACAGGCTGCAGAACAGAGATATCCTGAAGATCGTGTCAAGCGGCAAGAGGGGCTAGCTGCTCGACCTTCCGCGGCTCCGGCCTCGCGATCAGTTTGCTCTTCCTCACCCCGACGTGTCTCAGGTGGGTGATCTTCTTGGCCTCGTTGTAGACGTCCGAGGCTACCTTCTGGAGCACCAGCTCCTGGGCGAACCCTTCGTAGTTCATGCCTGCGGCCTTCTCACCTATCACTTTGTCCATGATGAGCCTGAGGTCGCGCTTCTTCGAGGTGTTCATCTTGCCCTGAGAGAGCGCAGTGCAGTAGACCCTGACAACGTATCCGTCTTTGGTGGTATAGTCCTTGATGAAATCCGACATGGATGAGCCTCTTCGGATCAGGCTCCTGAGGAACTCCCTCGAATATTCGTGGCCCTTGAACACCGTGTAGGCGGTCTCACCCTCCACCCTATCGATCTGGAAGAAGAGTTTGAAGGCGTAGTGCTGCGGATCCTGCTTCAGTATGTCGTAGAGTGTCGTTTCTATGACTCTCCCGGCGGGCCTCTCGACGTCCGTGAGTGGGACGCGCGCTATCGGGGCGTTCCCGAAGGAGGGGGAGGCGGTCACGGTGACCCAGGACTTGAGCTTCCATTTGTCCCTGATCTTCGCCACTTTCTTTGGCAAACCAAGGCGCCCCTTTCGAATCTCGCTTATAATCTCAGCGTCTGCGGAGGCGGTCAATCCCCCCCATGTATGGGACGAGGGGCGCGGGTATTGTCACTGTGCCGTCCTCCTGCTGGAAATTCTCTACAATGGCAACCAGGGCCCTGGTAGTGACGGCCGTGGAGTTCAGGGTGTGGACCAGCCTGGTCGCCTCGCTCTGCTTGTCTCGGAACCGGATTTTCAGCCGCCTGGACTGGTAGTCAGTGCAGTTGCTGCATGACACCATCTCCCTGAACTTGCCCTGGACGGGCATCCAAGCTTCGAGGTCGTACTTCTTCGCAGCGACGGTCCCCATGTCCCCGGTACAGACGTTGACCACCCGGTAGCGGAGCCCCAGGCTCTTGAAGACACCCTCGGCGTTCGCTATCAGCTGCTCGTGGAGGGCCCAACTTTCCTCCGGTCGGGCAAAGGCGACCTGCTCGACCTTGTAGAACTGGTGAGTCCTGAAGATCCCCTTGGTGTCCTTTCCGTGGGCGCCGGCCTCGACCCTGAAACAGGGCGAGAAGCCGCAGTACTTCAGTGGGAGCTCACTTCCTGATAGTATCTCGTCGGAGTGCATGGCTACCAGGGGGTGCTCAGATGTCGCGATCATGTACAGGTCCTCCCCCTCCACTTTGTAGATTACCGGTCCGAAGTCGCTCAGGTCTGTCACCCCACCGTAGGGCTGGCGCCTCATCATGAATGGAGGCTCCACTGGGACGAACCCCTTGGCAGAGACGGCGTCAATGGCATATCTCATGATGGCGTGTTCGAGCTTCACCGCATCCCCCTTGAGGATGAAGAAGCGGGCGCCAGAGATCTTCGCCGCCCGCTCCATGTCGACCATACCCAGGCCAGCGAGCACTTCGACGTGGTCCTTGGGTTCGAACTCGAATGTCCGCTCCGTCCCCCAGGTCCGGACGGTCACATTCTCGGCGTCGTCCTTCCCCACCGGCACGCTCTCGTGGAGTATGTTCGGGAGAGACATCAAGATGCTCTCCAGGGTCCGCTGTTGCTCGTCCTGCGCTTCCGCGAAGCCATCGAGGCGCTTCGAGAATTCAGCTACCTTCGATTGCTCGGCCTGTATGGGCTGCTTGTTCCGGGCCAGGTCGGCGATGACCCGGTTGGCCTCGTTGAGCTCGTGGCGTAGAGCTTCCGCCTGGGTCTTGGCCGTTCTCCATTCAGTGTCAGCCTTGATGGCGTCGTCCACGAGGTGCAGCTTGTCGGACATTCCCCTCTTCCTGAGATCTGCCCTGATTGTTTCGGGGTCTTCCCTCAGGAGCTTTACGTCTAACATTGTGCTGTCTCAACCCTGCTTCGGTTGCGATAAAAGCCATACCTCTTCGAAGAGCGTCGCGTCCCTCAGGACGGCCAGGGCAGTCGATAGCGAGCTGGAGGCGGAGTCGGAGTCGACAGTGAACTTCAGGCCGTCCGCCTCCACCGCCGAGACCAGCTTCATCCCCCGAGGCGCGCCCTCGTTATCAGGAGCGAGGACGGACGCCAGGCTCTTCACCGTCAGGTCGTCCCTGCAACCGACCCGCAGTTCGACTTGAGTCTTCAACCGGCAACCCTCGCCAGTACTGCCTTCGAGAATGTATCCGTCCTCGATGAAGGTATCTTGGCGCCGGCCGCCATCTCATGCCCTCCTCCGACCCCGTCCACAGCCTCTGCTGCCTCCTTCATGAGCAGACCCAGGTTCACCTCGCCGGCGAAGGCGTCCCCCACCCTGGATGAGATCTTGACCTCCGCATCCCTCCCCGTGGCCCTCCCCACGACCACCTTGTCTTTGAACTCAGGGGTGGAAGTGAGTATGGAAATCACGGGACCCAACAGCTTTTCGTCCACCAGTCCCTCTCCATTCACGAAGACAAGGCTGCCGTGCCGCTCCATTCTCGACGGCTCCGAGGTGAGACCGCTCAGCGCCTTGTTTATCCCGCTCCTGTACTCGGACAAGGACTTCATGGCGGCCTTCAGGGCCTGGGACCTGTCTCCCAGGCAGACCGAGATGCCTGTCCCCGAAGCGCCCATCCTTCCGCAGGAGTTCAGGAGCGTTCCGAACTCCCTCGCATCCCTCAACGGCGTGAAAGCATCCTCGAACCGCAGTGTGTACACCTCTCCGAAGATACCCGCGAGCGCGTCGCTTGCACCTTCCTGAGGGCCCACGACCCCCGCGAGGGCCTCGACGAGCCTCTTCTTCTCGTCCTGGGAGAGGGACGAGACGGTGCGCCAGGAACCGCCATCCTTCAGAGTGAGCCCGGACTGGTGCAGCAGAGCGAGGACCGCGTCCTTGCTGCCTGTCAGTCCCTTCAAGAGCGGCGTGGACGTCAGCGCCACCGCCTCGTGGACCGGCCTCGTCTCTCGCCCGGTGAACATGAGGTCTGTGGTCACAGACATCAGCCCACGCGACTGGGCGTCCCCAAGGGCGGCTCTGTTGAGACCAGTCAGCGACCTCCCGGGCCCGGCGTCCTGGCGGTCCGCTACGGCCCCCACGACTGCGAGGGGCGAGAGGTCCGCGTTGGCCTGGTCGAGGGCTGCGGCGAAGAAGTAGGCCATCGCCGAAGAGCACGCCTCCTTCCCCCCGTCGAAGCCATAAGCCCAGGCGTTGATTACGCTGCGGTTTGCCATGTCAGCCTCTGAAATCTGGTGGTGGTCGATGACGAGGAAGTCCCCCCCGAAAGCCGCCTCGAGCTCCCTGACCAAGGTTGATCCGAGGTCTGTGAAGATGTGGAACTCGTGCCCCAGTTCTTTCAGCGACAGGACAGTCTTGGCGTCGAGGTCGGGGACGGTGCGGAGGGCGACGTTGGCGCCTTTTCGCTTGAGCGCGGCGAACACGGCCGACCCGCTGCAGAGGCCGTCCGCGTCTATGTGTGTCACGACGAGGATCCTCTTCCCGTCGGTGGCCATCTTCAACAGGCTCGGAGCCAGTGCCCTGTAGCGTGCGGTGAGCCCTTCGATGTTCGTCACGGGCCCGCCCCCGGCCTAGGCCAGCTGTGCGACGACGGCGGTGTACTTGAAGTCCTTCGAGATGATGCCTTTGTCTTTGTAGTATTTCGAGAGTCGGTAGATTTTGGCCTCGATGAGCTCGAGAGAATGCACGTTCTTCCTGTCGCTGCTGTGCGTGTTGAGATGGTCCTGAACCCGCTGGGCCCTTTCAATCAAATCCTGCAGGTCCTGGGGTATCTTTGGAGCGACCTTGCCCTCTGCCAGGACCTTTCCCAGCGACTTCCCTGCCAGGGGCTTGAAAAGCGGAACCCCATAGTCGTCTCTGAGCGCCTGCCCTATCTTGCTCGGGGTGAGCCCTTCCTTGGCGAGCTTTAGGATTGCGTTCTTGGCCTCGTCAGGGGTGGTGGTCACCCAGCTCGGGCTGCTCTTGCTGGGTGGTCTAGTCTGGTGAGACTTCCCGTGCCTGTGAGAGTGGATTCGGGCCATGCTTCAGAAGTTCAGCCGAGTCCTCCGGGTTGAACTGATAAACGTTGCCCGCCAGGTCCTCATCTCAAGTGACCCGGGCGTACCTCCCCCTCCGCTCGATGTTCCGGAGCTGGCTTCGGACCCTTCTGGACTTCGGAGTCCCAGCCACGGCCTCGTAACCCCTGAAGAGCGCGTCCAGGGCGGCCTTGGCTATGCCTGGATGGGCACCCACGAGCGTCTCCTTGATCAGACGGAGGTCGACGGCGTGGTCCTCCAGCCTGCTGGTGCGGTGGGCCAAACCGAAGTCCAAGAAGACGAGGGTGCCCTCCCTGGACACGAGGTTAGCCGTGGTGAGGTCCCCGTGCATCATCCCCGCCGCATGCAGGCGGGCGACTCCTTCCCCGAACTTGAAGAACGGCTCCTCTGCGTCATTCGCCGTCATTTGACCCGCCAGGTCTCTGAGCATCTTGCCGCCGACGTACTCCATGACGATGGTAGACGTCTGGAGGTCGAGGTGATAGAGGAAGGGAGTCGCGACCCCGGCCCGCTTCGCATGGCGGATCATCTCAGCTTCATGTGCCGTCCTTTGGCGCCGGATCTCCCGGTCGATGGCGGCCAGCCTGTAGGTCAGCGGCTTTCTGACCTTAAACACGGCGGGGAGTCCCTGCCAGTCCCCCAGCACCACGTCTGCCTCGGCGCCCCTGTACAGGAGGCGGCCGGGGACTGTCTCATCCACGCCAGGGGATGTCAACGACATCGAGCCTCCATGACTGCTTGACTGTCGACTCGGCCACCGGGACTTCGATTCCACTCTCGTAGGCCAGGACGCCGGTCCATGCAATCTGCGCGCCGCAGTCACCGCTGTATTCGAGGGGGACCGCCAGGACCCTGGCCGAGTGCCTCTCAGCCATGGCCGACATCATCTGCGACAGGCGCTTGTTCGCCGCTACGCCCCCTACTATCATGACCTCTTTCTTCCCTGTGAACGCCAGCGCCCTCTCAGTCACCTCGGTCACCATCGAAAACGAAGTCTCCTGCAGGGAGTAGGAGACATCCTCGAATGAGGCTCCACGGTCCAGAAGGGATTTTGACGCAGTCAGGAGCCCTGAGAAGGACACGTCGTTCCCCTTCACCGAGTACGGGAGCCTGAGATAGTGGTCGGACCTCGACGCAGACTCCTCGATGGCACGCCCGCAGGGAGACGCCATGCCGTGGTGCCGTCCGAACTGGTCCAGCAACTGTCCGAGAGTGAGGTCCAACGACTCTCCCAGAATCCTCCACCTCAGCCCCGAGTAGGCGATGATCATGGTGTGCCCCCCGGAGACGAGGAGGACCACCGGATCCTCGGCGCCGGTCAGAAGGCACCCAAGCTCGATGTGCCCGACGGCGTGGTTGACTGGGACGAGAGGGACGCCCAGAGAAGCAGCCAACGTCCTGGCAGCGACGGCGCCGACGCGTAAGCAAGGGCCGAGCCCGGGGCCCATGGCATAAGCGACCGCGGAGAGGTCACCCGGCTCTGTCCCTGAGGATCGGAGCGCTTCCGTCAGGACCGAAGGTGCGGCAGCGAGGTGGTTCTGGGAAGCCTCGAAGGGGTGGATTCCACCCCCAGGGGGGGCCTTGTAGACGGACTTCGAGTTGGAGAGGATCTCGCCGTCGGAGGAGACCACTGACACTGAGAATGTATGGGCGGTGCTCTCCACGCCGATGACTAGGCATTTCATCTCTGGTTACATCTTTCGCGTCTGACGGTAGAGGTCCCCCAACAGGTTGACGTAGGGTTTGACTTCGACCAAGAAGTCCTCGAACTTAGCCCTCTCGAAGGTGGCTGCGTGCTTGCCTCCCTCGAACACGATCTTGGCCGCTAGCACAATACCTCCGCTCCGGTCCGGGTCAGATTTCAGCTTCGGGAAGTGGATCAGCGCCCCGTAGCCTATCTTCTTTTCTCTTCTCGTGAACACGACGTTGTAGTACATGCTGAGCGTCTTGGTGAATTGCGCCAGCTGCTTCTTCCTGCTCTCGCTCCGCTTCACCTGATCAAAGTCAGCAGCAGCCAGCGTGTCTATCATCTCCTTGAGCAGCTTCATCTCGCTCACCTTCCTCGTGTAGCCAGCATATTCGATCGGCATCTGATAGACGCTGTTCATGACGGAATCCCAGTCGTCCAGGACCGCGAACGTGTCAGTGTCGAGGTTCATCTCCCTCTTCAGCTCGTCGGATAGTACGTCTTCCACGGTCAGCTTGCGCGGCATACCGGGAGCGCGGCGCGTCGCATAGTTAACGTTGACCCCGATACACCAGCCAGGGTCGTTCACGGCTCTGCGAACTTATACCTGTGGACATCCTAAGTAGAGAGGTTGAAGCCACCCATCGTGTCCGTCGAGGTTTCATACCTGATACATGCGACGGAGGACGAGAAGAAGGTCGAGAGAGCGGTGGCCAGGCTCCTCGGCGGTAACCCCGCGTTTCAGACAGAGGCCCTCGAAGGGCATTTCGGAAACCAGATTATCAGGACCAAGACCCATCTGACAGGAGACTTGGCAGCCTCGTCGTTCAGGCACATCGTCGCTGCGCTCCCCCCTCACGTGCGGGATGCCATCGCAGGAGAGCTTGGAACCTTCGTCGACGAGCACTCGGCGCTGTACCTACGCCTTGACAAGCAGAGGCTGATCTCTGGGTCCCCCGAGATCGGGACGGCAGACTCCATCAGGGTGAAGGTCAAGCCGAGGCTCCATGCCCTCCAGCAGGGGGCCCTGGAGTTCTACTCGAAGGAACTGGAGGGGTCCTAGGTCGTCCAAGCGGTATCTCCTGCTGATGGCCGAGAGAGCGGTCCTAGAGGAAGAGATGAAGGCGTTGGCGAAGCTGCTGAGGAGCGAGTTCGACTGCGTGAAGGTCTTCGGGGTCGACGGGAACCCTCGTGCGGTGATAGTCAAGGGGACGGTGGAGTCCGCCCGGCGACTAAGGGAAGCTTGCGGGGCAGGCGCGGTCGGGGGGATGAAGATGGCACCCGTTCTCACCTCAGGCGCTGTAGGTAACCTCAAAAAGCGAGCCAGAGAGGCGGTGGCTTGATGGCGAAGTTCATGAGCGACGAGTACATCGCGCAGGTGCAATCCACGCTCGCGGCAGACTCCAAATGGGTCGAGACCACCAAGGGATTCAAGACGAGCATCGCGTTCAACGTCACCGACTCAAGCCAGAGCTTCCTGATGACCGTGGAGAACGGGACGACGGCGTTCCAGAAGGCGGAGCCAGGCACCGCTGCGGAGTTCTCGTTCGACGGGACCTACGAGTCCTGGTGCAAGGTCGCCAAGGGGGAGGTCGACATCCAGTCTGCCGTCCTGAAAGGCCAGCTCAGGTTCAAAGGCTCGCTCCCGAAGGTCATAATGTACAGGGACAGGCTGGTCAGGGTCGCCGAGGTCATGAAGGACGTCCCCAAGGAATTCTAAGCGCGGACGAAGACGTAGTAGGGGCTCCCGTCCGGCCTGGATCTCGCCTCCACCCTCAGCTTCATCCCTGACCTGGCGTCCTCGGCCTTGACCCCTTCGAGCCAGGCGAGGGCCCTGACTCCTCCTCGAAACCCGGCTATGGCCACAGTGTAGGAGCCCTCGGCTGAAAAGCTCGCAGGGGCCGTCATAACCTGGGTGTAGGTCACCAGGGTGGCGTCCTGGCCTAGGTCGACCCACTCGAATTCGCTCCCCATGCACCTGGGGCAGTCTGACTGCGGCGGGAAGGTGACATTCCCGCACTTCGTGCATTTGGTGGTGACGAACTTCCCGGCCCGTAAGGAGTCCCAGAACTCGTGGGTCCTGGATATTGGGATGTCGAACCGGAGGGTGAGTGGCCGCCTCGAATGCAGCGCAGGCGCTTCTGACACGCCTCAGTCCCGGGAGTAGACGGTCACGTAGGCGTAGTGACCCGTCCCCCCTATGTTGTGCGTCAGCCCCAGTCCCCTCTTGATCGGAGCCTGGCGGTTCCCCGCTTCGCCCCTCAGCTGTTTTGTGATTTCGACTGCCATGGAGACCCCTGTGGCCCCGATGGGGTGTCCCTTAGCCTTCAGCCCGCCGTCCAAGTTAACCGGTATCCTGCCGCCGAGTTCGGTCTCGCCTTCACGCACCATCTTTGCGCCCTCCCCCTTTTTGCAGAACCCCAGGTCTTCGTAAGCCATCAACTCTGCTATGGTGAAGCAGTCGTGGGCGGTGGCTATGTCTATGTCCCCCGGCGCGACCTTGGCCATAGAGTATGCTCGTGCAGCGGCGTCGACTGCCGCCCGGAGCCCGACGTAGCTGTCCCTCCTGCTGAGGTTCGCTGTGTCGGATGAGTAACCCACCCCCCGGATCCAGACCGGAGTGTCGGTCAGTCTTTTCGCCGCCTCTTCAGAGGCCAGGACCACCGTTGCCGACCCGTCAGACAGAGGACATGCGTCGTAGAGTTTCAGTGGCCAGGCCACCATCTGGGAGCGCATGGCCTTCTCCAGTGTGATCTCCTTCTGGAACTGGGCCAGAGGGTTCCTAGCGCCGTACTTGTGCGCCTTCACAGATATCCTGGAGAGGTCCTCCTGGGTAGTCCCGAACTCGTTCATGTGCGCTACGGCATAGAGGGCGTAGTAGGCCGGAAAGGTCATTCCATAGTTTTCGAACTCCCATGTATAGGATCCCGCCCTCCCGATTAGCTCGACTGAGGTCGGAGTGTCCACCTCAGTCATCTTTTCCACGCCGACTGCCATGGCCACCTCGGTTTCGCCGCTGAGGATGCTGTTGTAGGCGGCTTTGACCGCCGCGCTCCCGCTGGCGCAGGCAGCTTCTACCCTCATGGTCCCGGCTCCGCTGAGGCCGGCATACTCCCCAACCACGACCGCAGGGAGCGACTCCTCGTACCACCCCCCAGCGCTCCCCACCACGACGTTACCGATGTCGTTACGGTCGACGCCGGCGTCATCGACGGCCTGCTTGATGGACTCGAAGGCGAGTTCGCCTATGTTGACATCTGTCCGCCTTCCGAACCGGCTGTGGCCGATGCCAACCACGGCGACCCTTGTCACCGTGCAGACGCCCCGGAGGTCGATGGCCCAGCTCTTGATTCCCCTGGAAGGGCGTTCAACCCAGGACGCCCATCTCTTTGGCCACTTCCTTCATTATGGTGAGCCTCTGGATGTCGTTGGTCCCCTCGTAGGTCTTGATGATCTGCGAGTCTCGGAGCATCCTCTCAACCTGGCTATCGGTGGAGACGCCGTAGGCGCCCATGATCAACATGGCCATGTGGGCGTTCTTCTCGGCAGCCTCGGTGGCCGTGATCTTAGCTATGGATGACGCCTTGATGAAATCCTTCCCTTTCTTGGTCAGGGTGGCCGCCCAGTAAGTGAGGAGCCTGGCCGTGTGGACTGCGGCTGTCATCTCGGCTATCTTGAACTGGACCTGCTGGTAGCTCAGGAGGTAGTTGCCGAAGGTCTGCCTCTGTGTCGAATACCGCAGCGCCGCTTCGAGCGCACCCTGGGCAAGGCCCGTACCCTGGGCAGCGACCCCGACCCTCCCGTGGTCGTAGCAGGTCAGTGCGATCCTCACCCCCCTCCCGACTTCGCCTACAATGTTGGCTTCTGGGACCTCGAGGCCGTCGAACACCAGCTCAACCGGCTGGTCCCCCCTGAGCCCGATGACGTCAGTTCGCTGCCCGACGTTGAGCCCCTTCATCCCCTTCTCGGCGATGAACGCGGTGATCCCTTGGTGCCTCTTGCTCCCCTCCATGGGGCTGGTCCTGGCGAATATCAGGAACGTCTCAGCCTTGTCCCCGTTGGTAATGAACATCTTCTTTCCGTTGATCACGTACCTGTCCCCCTCCTTCTTGGCGCTGGTCGAGATGGCGGCCACGTCGGAGCCGGTCCCAGGCTCTGTCATAGCGTGGGCGGCGATCTTCTCCCCTTTCGCGATCGGGACGAGATATCTCCTCTTCTGCTCTTCGGTCCCGAACAAGAAGATTGGGGTGGAGACCAGGTAGGTGGCGCCGACTACGGCAGAGAAGGCTGCGGAAAACCTGGCGATCTCTTCGGTGGCGATGACCAGGGAAAGGTCGTCCCCGCCTCCTCCGCCGTACTCTTCTGGGAAGGGGACGCCGAAGAGGCCCAAGGCTGCTGCCTTCTTCACCAGCCCCATGTCCATCTGATTCTCCCTGTCTATCCTCTGTGTTACCGGCGCCAGTTCCTTCTCGGCGAACTCCCTGACGGCTTGGCGGAAGGCCTCCTGTTCCTCTGAAACCGTGATCACATAGTCTGACGGACTGGGCGAGATGGTGCTCATTGGATTGGCTCCCCTCTGGTCGTATATACGCGATTACTTTTGGTAACCTCGCTTTCCAGTGGAAAGAGCCTTAAGTCGGCCGCGCCGCCTCTAGGAGTATGGCCATCGAGCGGGTGACGGTAGTCGGCGCAGGGGACATGGGTCACGGTATCGCAGAGCTCTTCGCGGTCAATGGGTTCCATGTGACGCTGGTGGACAAGTTCCCACAGGCGTTGGAGAAGGCTCAGGCGAGGATAGCGTCGAGTCTGGACAGGCTGGTGGAGAAGGGGAAGCTGACCAAGGAGCAGTCCTCAGAGGCGAAATCGAAGATAGCGTACGCCGGCGACCTTGGCGGTGCGGTATCGGCCGCGGACCTGGTGGTGGAAGCTGTCCCCGAGTCGGTCGAGCTGAAGAAGGGGGTCATCAGGGAAGCCTCGGCGTCTGCCCCCGCCGGAGCAATCTTTGCATCGAACACTTCGAACATCAGGATATCGGACCTGGCTGAAGCCGCCAACAGGCCGCACAGGGTGGTCGGGATGCACTTCTTCAACCCCCCCATGCTGATGAAGCTGGTCGAGGTGATTCCCGGGGCAAAGACTGACCCGGCCGTTGCCCAGGAGGTCTTCGACCTCTGCGGTAAGCTCGGGCGCACGGCGGTGAAGGTGCAAAAGGACTCGCCCGGATTCATAGTCAACAGGATCAATGCGGCTGACACCCTCTTCTTCTGCCTGCTCCTCGACCGAGGGGTCGCGAGCCCTTCGGAGGTTGACAGATTCGCCAGAGGACAGGGCCTTCCGATGGGGCCCTACGAGCTGCTTGACTTCGTCGGCGTTGACGTGGGAGCGGACTCCCTCGCGTACTTCGCATCGGCCCTCTCTCCGGAGTACGGCAAGGGGACCACCTTCGCTAAGATGGTAAAGGAGGGCCGCCTAGGCAAGAAGACCGGCCGTGGGTTCTACGACTGGTCGAGCGGGAAGGCAGAGATTCCAAAAGCGGATCCTACAGACAAGGTCTCGATCATGGACATATTCGCCCTCGAGATCAACGAGTCTGTGAAGCTGCTTGAAGAGGGGGTGGCTACGCCGGATGATATAGAAAGAGGGGTCGTCCTGGGGATGAACAGGCCGTTCGGGCCCATCTCTGTCGCCAAGGATTTGAGCAATGCTGAAGTCAAGGCAAAGCTCGAAGAGCTCTCGGCCAAATATGAGTGCGGCGTGTTCGCCCCGGCGCGTCCGATAGCTGAAGGGAGGCTCCGCGACGCCATAGAGGGGAGGCTTCATCCCATGTCGGGCGAGGCTGGTCCGTCGACCGAAGCTAGAGCCCCAGCACCCGAGGCGACGCGGGGGGCGATCCGCCTAGAAAGGCTCGAGGGAGGGGTGGCCAAGGTTGTCATAGCCAGACCAAGGCTGAACCTGATCAACGGCGAGGTCCTCGACGGCCTGAACGGGGTATTGACCGACTTGTGGAACGACCGGGAAATCAGGGCCATTGTGGTGACAGGGGAGGGAACGGTCTTCTCTGCTGGCTTCGAGATGACGAAGTTCGTCTCGGACGCGGCGGGGATGATGGAGTTCGCCAGAAAGGGGGAGCGGACCATGAGGCGCCTGAGCGAAATCCCCAAGCTCACGATAGCGGTCCTGAAGGGGTATGCCCTCGGAGGAGGCCTCGAACTAGCCCTGGCCTGCGACCTCAGGCTCGCCACCGAGGACGTGGAACTGAAGTTCCCAGAGCTCGCGCGTGGCCTGGTGCCTGCGTGGTCAGGGACCCAGAGGCTTAGCAGGCTGGTCGGTCTATCGCGGGCTTCGTCCATGATACTCGCCTGCGAGAGCGTCACGGGCAAGCGAGCATACGAGATGGGTCTGGTGAACCGGGTCATCCAGGCGGTGGAACCTGACGAACAAGCAGTCAAGTACGCGCGGGAGCTAGCGTCTTCGGAGGCGCCAGTAGCCGTCATGCTGGCGAAGAAGCTGCTCAACAAGGGGTCCGAGGTCCCTACTGACGTTGGGCTAGAGATGGAGGAGATGGCTGCGGGCGTCCTGTTTGGGACGGAGGACCTGAAGGAAGGGATATCAGCGTTCCTTGGCAAGAGGAAGCCGGAATTCAAAGGGAAGTAAGGTCGCGTGGTAGAGCTCAAAGATGCGTATGTAGCGGACTACCTGAGAGTCCCTTTCTCTAGGTCGAGACCTTCTCAGCCTGAGAAGGACGTGTATAACTCGGTCAGGATGGATCAGGCCCTGAGTCTCCTCATACGCAGGGTCCTAGAGAGGACGACCTTCAAGCCTGAAGAGGTCGGAGACGTGGTCACAGGTTGCGCCTTCCAGACGGGGGAGAACTGGCTCTACGGCGGGAGGCACCCGGTCCTCCTCGCCGGCCTCCCGGTGTCGGTCCCGGCCATGGGTATGGATAGGGCGTGCGCGTCGTCAATGAACGCTGCGGCGGAAGGGGCCATGGAAATCATGACCGGGAACTCTGAGGTCGTCCTCGCCGGAGGGATGGAGCACCTCACTCACGTCCCGATGTCGAACAACCCCGCTCTGGCGCCGAACACGCGGCTTCTCACGAGGCCGGAGTACATGAAGTATCAGATGAACACAGGCTACTCGATGGGGCTCACTGCTGAGAAGCTCGCCGAGATGGAGGGGTTCACCAGGGAGGAGATGGACAGGTTCTCCGTGGATTCGCATGTGAAGGCGGCGAGGGCAGTGGACGAGGGATGGTTCGGGGGCGAGCTGCTGCCGATGAAGGTAGAGTTCGAAGGGGAAGAGCGGGTCATCGAGGCAGACCAGAGCATAAGGAGGAGCACTACCCTGGAGCAAATGGCTGCCCTCCAGCCATCATTCAAGTCAGGTGGACTCATCACGGCCGGGAACTCTTCTCCTCTTAATGCTGGGGCGTCCATGTTGGCCCTCGCATCGAAGGAGAAGCTCGAGGAGTACGGAGTCCGACCTCTGGCCAAGATCGTGTCCATGGGCTGGGCCGGGGTCGAGCCGAGCGTCATGGGGAAGGGCCCCGTGCCTGCGTCCCAGAAGGCGCTTGCGAAGGCTGGGCTCAGCGCAGATCAGGTGGACGTGTGGGAGATCAACGAGGCGTTCGCCGTCGTGGTGCTCTATGCAATCCGGGAGCTGCGGCTCGACCCGACGAAGGTCAACGTCCACGGAGGGGCGATAGCCATCGGACACCCGCTCGGCGCGTCTGGGGCTAGGCTCGTTGGTACGCTCGCGAGGGAACTCCACCGGGGCGGGAAGGAGTACGGCATGGCCACACTCTGCGTGGGAGGCGGGCAGGGGTTCGCCGTGCTGATGCAGAGGGCATAGACACTACTGGATTACGCCCTTCGACTTCAGTCTCTGCGTGTCTGCACGGGAGTAGCCTAGGGCTTTCATGACGGAAGCTGTGTCTTTTCCCAGGCGGGGGGCTGCGGTGTAAGGCCTTTTCCTCATGGCTGGGATTGTCCTGATCGGACTGTTGAGAACCTCTTCGCGCCCGATTCCCACCAGCATCCCGAGGCGTTTGGCCCAGTCGCTGGCAAGCGCCTCCTCTACGGTCAGGACAGGCGTCGCACAGGTGTCCTTGTCCATGAGCGCCTTCGCCCACTCGTCCCTCGTCCTCGTCACGAAGGTGCGCTCCAACTCTGAGGTGACGCGCGCCCTCTCCTCGACAGTCCCGAATCGCAGCGGCTCGAGCTCAGGGAGGCCGAGCGCACCCACCAGGTTCCGCCAGAAGACAGGTTCGATGGCAGCGACAGCGACGTACTTGCCGTCGGAGGTCCGATACACGTTGTAGTAGGGCGTTGAGCCGAAGATGAGGCTGTCCCCCTCCTTGGGGGCCTTGCCTGTCGCCAGGTAGGCGGAAGCGGGGAGGACCATCCAGGACATCAGGGAGCCGACTATTGGAACGTCTATGAAGACAGGCCTCCTGCGACCGGAGAGCGCCCCCAGGATCCCCAGGGCCGCGTACATCCCAGAGGCAATGTCACCCAGCTGGAGGAACGGGACCTCGGACTTGGCGGAGTATGCGAGCGTCCCAGTCACAGACTGGAAGTTGATGTCATGCCCAGGCATAGAGCTGAGCGTGCTCTCTTGGCCGTAGGCCGATATCGAGCAGTAGACAATCTTCGGGTTCACTTTCTTCACCTGGGCGAAGGATAGCCCGAGCCTGGACATGGCACCAGGCCGAAAACCCTCCACGAACACGTCGGCGGTGCGGAGAAGACGCTGCATCGCGGCTTTCCCTTCGGCAGACTTCAGGTCTATACCGATGCTCTTCTTGTTCCTGTTGACAGTCGCGTGTACGGGGCTCCTGCCGCCTTTGGTAGGAGGGGTGACCCGCATGTAGTCCCCCAAGCCGGGCTGCTCCACCTTGATCACTTCTGCCCCCATGTCAGAGAGTATCATGGTGCAGAACCCTCCGGGGAGGAGCCGCGTGGCGTCGACCACCCTCACGCCATCCAGGAAGCCCAACGTTCTCCCGGCCCGGGCTGCGCAAATAAAGGCTAAATTCCTGCCCTGTCTTGATACCCCCGACGATGAGGTGAACGCCGTCCCAGTCATAGTCCGGAGTAAGCTCCCGGACAGATGATGATCTCGCGACGATACTGAGTCAAAAACAATCGAGGACCGAGCGCTTTTGGACACATTCGAGCGGCTGGTTGCTGAAGCCTGGACCCGCCAGTTCCAGGGGTGGGACTTCGAGTTCCTCAACGGAAGATACGTCGAAGGGAGGACATCGTGGAACTACGAGCGGCTGCTGGGGTTGAGGCTGGCAGGGGCAGGAACGTACCTTGACCTTGGGACAGGGGGCGGCGAGCTCTTGTCCTCAATGGCTTCGCTACCTCGTCGAACGGTGGCGACCGAAGGGTATCGGCCCAATCTTCAGGTGGCGCTCAGGAGGCTGAACCGCCGAGGCGTGGACGTCGTTTTCTCCTTTAGCGACGATAACGCTGCCACAGGGATGCAGCGGGGGGTGCTCCCCTTCAGAGACGCGACAATCGACCTGGTCAGCAGTCGGCACGAAGCCTTCGTGGCCAAGGAGACGGCGAGAGTGCTCCGCCCAGGCGGGGCGTTCGTCACGCAACAGGTTGGTCCTGGCAACGACGAGGAGCTGGCCCTGCTTCTGGGCGAACGTGAAGACGAGAGGGGGCGTTGGGACCTCGCCGAGGCCGTGAGGCAGGTCAGGGGTGCTGGACTGCGTGTGACCGAGAGCGGCGAAGAGAAGGTCCGCTCCAGCTTCCTTGACATCGGAGCTCTGGCGTATTATCTGAAGGCCGTAGGTCCTCTGGAGTTCGACGCGGCCAGTCTCGCCAAACTTGAGAGGCCCCTGAGGGAGGCTGACTCGAAGATACGGACTGTGGGATCCTTCGATGTCACCGCCTCGCGCTTCTACCTCGTTGCCGAGAAGCAAGGAGAGGATCCGTCCCAACATTAATAGCGCCAATGCTGGCGATGAGTCAGATGGGCAGGAGCGTCAAGGTCCATGACGACACCCACCGGGCGCTGATGCAGCTGAAGGCTAAGAGGAGGAGCGCAAGCGTCGACCAGGTGATACGAGAGATGATCAGGCAGTCGACTGGCACCTCGGTGGGGAAGCCCCCTCAGGGGGCGGAAGATCTGGCCAAGTACTCGGAGTGACGAACCGGCAAGACAGAAATACGAACCCGCTGAGCCTCCCGACCCATCAATGGCAAAGTTCGACGGCATCGTAGGGAAGGCCCTGCTGACCGTGGAGGAGAAGGAGAACGAATTGACCCTCGTCTTCGCAGACAACAGGTACCTCTTCGTGAAGCTAGAGAATGGGAAAATCCACTCAGATAGCGTCCCTGAGTAACCTATTCCTGTTCGAGTATTTCTACGGCCTTCGAGGCCCCGACTAGTTGCTTGAATCTCTCGGCATCTGCCTTTGTCCCCACGATAGACTGGAAGTGCATCGGGACGACGACCTTCGCCTTCATTCCCTTCGCGGCCCCGGCCGCCTCTTCTGCGGTCATGACATAGGTGCCAGAGACAGGTAGGAACGCTACGTCGACGTCCACCGACTTCAACTCTGGGGTGGCGTCACTGTCTCCTGCGTGGTAGAACCTCACCCCATCGATTGTGACAATGTACCCCACACGGCCGTCCTCCTTAGGATGGAACACCTTCCCTGGTTCCCTGAACTTGTTGAGGTTGTACGCCGGGATGGCTTCTATCTTCACGCCCTTTGCTACGACAGTCGATCCTGGGTTCACGAATAGTTTCTCTTGCTTGTACGCCTTCAGGGGTTCCTCGCACATCTTGGGGGCGACAATGGTAGCGGCCGCAGTGACGAACTTTCTGATGTCTTCATCGCTCAGATGGTCGAAGTGCTCGTGGGTGATCAGGAGCACGTCGGCCCTGTAGTCGCCCTTCGCCTTGAAGGGGTCGAGTATCACGGTCTTCGACCCCGACAGGACAAAGCCGTCATGCCCTAGCCAATGAACCCTGACGCCTTCGTATGTCCACAAAGAGAACCGCCCCTACAGGTCTATGCCTTCTTCCTTGATGCCAGTCTTGTCGACTGTCAGGATGTCAATCCCATTGCCGCTCATGGCGTCCCTGGCCACTGCCGCCTTAATAGCCAAAACAGCGAGGTCGCGCGCCTCTTTCTGGGTCATGTTGGGGTCGTACCCCGCTTCAATCACCCCGATGGCAGTCTCCTCGCCTGTCCCGACGGTGGCGTACTGGTCTGAAATCACGCTGCCCAACGGGTCTAGGACAAAGACCACTGGCTTGTCACCGATGCCTCCCAGAATGACCTGCGTCAGCAGAGGGGCGTACCTGTTCTGGAACATGAGGGTCGACATGAGCTTCGCGACAGAGTTGGGCCTCATGGACCTCCTTGATTCGAGCTCCTTCAGCTTAGAGTAAACAGAGACCTCCTTCACCAAGTTTTGCATGTCAGCCACCATTCCGGCGCAGACCGCGCCGACGCTGTCGGTGACCTTGAAGACTTTCTTGCCAGATTTGCTTCTCACGAAGTTCCCGAGGGTTATCCGCCGCTCCGCGCCCATGATGACTCCGTCCTTGTAGGCGATGCCGACGGCTGTCGCCCCTGGCATGAACTGCTCGTAGGACATCGGAAATCTGGCGGGGCGCCTGTGCCCGTCCTTTTAGACATTGTGCCTTTCGGCGCGACGTCAACCCTCGACGGGAGTCACAGTGGCGAGGACTCCATCCCCCGAAGGCACCGCCGTCCAGCGGCACCCGGTGAAAAGCCTCGCTAACCTGAGGCCCGACTCGAGGTGCGAGGTCATTGCGGGTATCTTCACCCGCGACTCGCGCTTCGCCAGCGAGAGGAGGGGGAGCAACATATCCGCCAAGTTCGCATCCATGCACCCGCCCGATTGTTTGGCTGCCAGGAACCTCTCAGCGGCTTCCCTCCCCACCTCCTCGGCCGGCTTTCCCTTTGCTCCGACGGCGTCCGAGCCGAGAAACACGCCACCGTCGACGTGCGCGACCAGCACAGAGGTGCCGGGTGAATCAGACTCAGCCGTGCTCACCTCAGACTGCGCATCTATGCCCGCCCTTCGCAGGGTTTCGACCGCCGAGTCCGCCTGGCGCTGGGCGACTGCCTTCGGAAGGCTGCCGCAGCGGCTCATGACCCTGACAGACTTCATCGTAGCCCTGGAAGTCAGGTCCAAGGCGGAGACACCCCCGCAAGGCTCGATGGACGCCGTGACGATTCCACCGCCCCTTGGGTAGTAGCCGCGCCGGGACGCGTTGGCTTCAAACTCAAGGCCGAGCGCCCTGTACCCCACTTTCGCGACTTCGCCGAAGTAGTCAAAGGTCGGGCTCCAGGGGACGTCTGTCCCTCCCACCAGTTGCAGCCTCAGGCGAGACCCGCTCAGGGCAACCGCAGGGACTACGGCCTGGAGGACCAAGGTTATGCTGGCAGCCGTCCCCATGTCGGCCGACACGGTGTCGCGCCTCGGGACCCCAGGGGCGAACGTCACCTCTTGGGAGCCTTCGGTCGCCCCGCCCAGCTCCCCGCCGAAAACCTCAGCGAGGACCCTGAGCGCAGACAGGTGCTGCCTCTTGAGCCCTGGGACCTCCCTCCCAGCCCTGATTTTGACCACGCGGACGGGAACCCGTCTGATCGCAGAAAACGCCACCGCCGAGCGGAGAATCTGTCCTCCTCCTTCGCCCTGTGAGCCGTCCACCTCGACGAAGTCCATGGCGCGCCGCTTCAGGCAGGAGCCTGTTAAGCTGTGACGCTAGTCTTCTTAAATAGACCAGACGAGGCGGGCCGAACGAAATCGGATGCGGGTCGGTCTCCTGGTCGGCCGGTTCCAGCCGTTCCATCTTGGTCATCTTGAAGCTGTGAAGTACGCCCTGCGCGAAGTGGATTACCTCTACGTGGTGGTGGGCTCAGCGCAGAAGAGCCATGAAAGGGGCAACCCCTTCACAGCGGGCGAGAGAATTGCGATGATCAAGGCCGCTCTGGACGGAAACGGAGTGGACCCTGCGAGGTGGATGGCGATCCCCATCGCCGACGCCGACTCGCACTCGCTATGGGTGTCCACGGTGGGATCCATGGTCCCGAAGTTCGACATGGTATTCACGAACGACACGCTGACATACCTGCTCTTCAGAGAAGAAGGCATCCAAGTGAAGGCAGTGCCGTACCTCGACAGAGAGAGCTACTCGGCCACCAATGTGAGGGACAGAATCCTTGAACGCAAGGACTGGAAAGCGCTGGTGCCTGTCCAGGTGGCCAGTTTAGTGGAGAAGTTCGGCGGAGTGGAACGCGTGAGAGCGCTTATCCGTAAGGACCTGAAGGGTGGCAGACATGGATAGACAGAAACTGATTATGCTTCCCGGACCCACCAACGTGTCAGAGAGGGTCATGCGGGCGATGCTCAACCCGATCATCAATCACAGGGGTGATGAGTTCAGGGATCTGTACAAAGGGGTCCTCGACAAGACGAAGCGCTTCTTCCAGACGCAGGGGGAAGTGGTAATCCTATCCTCGTCGGGCACAGGGGGGGTCGAAGCAGCAGTCTGGAACCTCATACGGCCAGGGGACGTCGCCGTGGTCCCCGTCTTCGGCGAGTTCAGCATGAGGCTTGCGGAGACCGTGGAACTGGCCGGGGGCAAGGTGGTTCGGGTCGCTTCCGACTTCGGGAAGATTCCGACAATCGACCAGCTGAAGCTGGCGATGGAACAGCAGGAGAAAGTCAAGGCACTGTTCCTGGTGCACAATGAGACCAGCACCGGAGTGGCGGTCCCCTACGTCGAGGAGGCGACCAAGATCGCCAGGGACCACGGGGCCTTCGTGGTGATTGACGCCATTTCCAGCCTTGGAGGCTATGCCATCCCGGTCGATCGCTGGGGAGTGGACATGTGCATCACCGGGAGCCAAAAGTGCGTCGCAGCCCCCCCTGGGCTGGCCCTGCTGTCGGTGAGCGAGAGGGTGGCAGAGTACCTGAAAGACTCCCCGCCAAAGACCAGGTACTTCGACCTGCCCAGGTACCTCGAGTATGGCGCCAAGGGGCAGACTCCATTCACACCGGCCCTCCCGCTCTATTACGCATTGGACGAAGCGCTGGAGGAGCTTCTCGAAGAGGGCCTAGAGAAGAGGGTCGAAAGGCACAACCGTATGTCTGTCGGCATATACGACGGCCTGGCGAAACTGGGCCTTGGGGCGGTCGCGGAGAAGTCAGTAAGGTCCAAGACAGTAGTCGCGTCGTACTATCCCCAGGGGGTGGATGACTCGAAGTTCAGGAAGGAGTTAGCCCAGGACAAGGGGGTCGTGATTGCAGGCGGCTTCGGCCCGTTCGCAGGCAAGGTGTTCAGGGTCGGATGTATGGGGCAGATCAACGAGGCCTATGTGGAGACCACGCTCCGCGCCATAGGGGAGACCCTCACCGCCTTCGGGAACTGAAACTCTTTAAACCCAACCCTGAGGCTGGTCAAAATCCATGGCGTTTGACAAGGGCAGCCTGATATTCACCAACTACACCGCACGGGTGAAGGACACCGGCGAAGGCATCGAGTCCACGGTGGAGTCCGAGGCCAAGCGGCTCAAGATATACGAGGAGGCAAGGAGATACGAGCCTAGGCTCGTAGCGGTCGGCGAGGGGTGGCTCATCTCCGGCCTGGACGCCGAGGTGGCAAAGCTCTCGGTCGGGGACAAGAAGGAGATCGAACTCTCCCCGGAGAAGGCGTTCGGCAACAGGGACCCGACCCAACTCCGCATGATTCCGCTCCGGAAGTTCGGAGAGAGGGAGCATGAGCTAGCCGTGGGCGACAGTGTGGACGTGGACAACAGAGTCGGCATCGTGAGGTTCGTCGGGTCAGGAAGGGCACAAGTAGACTTCAACCACAGGCTGGCGGGGAAGTCCATAATCTACGACTTCGAGGTCCTCAGTAAGGTCGAATCCGACGGCGACAAGATAAGGGCGCTGATCGACAGGAGACTGGCAGGTGAAGGGAGCAAAGCGACGTTCGATGTGAACGGCGGTAGCCTGACTGTGACAATCCCGGAAGACCTGTTTCTGGTCGAAGGGCTCCAGATAATCAAGAGAGGAATCGCCAACGACGTGTTCAAGTTCGTCCCGGCCGTCTCGTCGCTTGCCTTCGTGGAGAACTTCAAGAACGAAAGGGCTCACCCTAAGGCGGAGGAGAAGAAAGAAGAGACCAGTGCTGAGAAGGCGCAGCCGGCTGCTGAGAAGGCGCCCCCGAAGGCCGAGAACCAGGGCGAGACCGCCTAGATAACGCCGGTAGCCTTGGCCAGCGCTGAGGCGCTCCTATAATCGAGCTTCCTCTCCGAGAGTATTGTGTACCTGTCCGGCCGGATTGTACTCGCCTTGACCAAGGATTGGACCACCTGCGAATCACCGATGCCGATGGTCGAGGCCCTCACTGGGGCCCCTACGTTCGTGAGTGCGTTCCTCACCCGCTTCCAGTTGAGCCCGTGTAGCCGTGCCATCATTATCGTCCCAATCCCGCACTTCTCTCCATGAAGCCCGACCCCCGGCTCCAAGACATCAAGGTAGTGGCTGAACAGGTGTTCGGAACCTGAGCACGGTCTGGAGCTGCCGGCTATGCCCGCGGCCACACCGGTGCTGATGAGGGCTTCCACAAGGTCGCGGACGCTGCCCTTCCCGAACCTCCCCATGGTCTTGGACCCGTCAAGGACCACGTCCGCGCTCATCAGGGCCAGGCTCGCTGAGTATCCTCCATAGTACTCCCCGGTCACCTCGTGCGCCAGCTGCCAGTCCTTGACAGCTGTCAGTTTAGACACCAGGTCCCCGCACCCCGAGGCGAGGAGCCGCTTCGGTGCGGAGCTGATTACCTCTATGTCAGCGAGGATTCCCACAGGAGGTTTGGCCTTCACAGAGTAAGGCCGGTCAAGCCCCCTGAGCGAAGCGAACGGGCTTGATATGCCGTCGTGGGACGCACTGGTGGGGACCGAGTAGAAAGGGATCCCGAGCTGGAATGCAGCCAGCTTTCCAACGTCCACGCTTTTGCCGCCTCCCACGCCTACTATCCTACCGGCCCCCCGGGCCGCGCGCGTCACCTTGTCGACGTTCTGCGTGTCGGCCGCTGTCACTTCGACCCAGACAGGTTTCCGACCTAGGGCGCATTCCACGGTGGCCCTCACCTTTGATGTGACCTGTGAGCCTGACGATATCACTGTCTTCCGGGGGCCCTTGTCGGTCACGAACTCCCCCAGCTTCTCGATGACCCCATCTCCTATCAGGACCTTGGTAGGGAGCTCCATCAGGTGGTAGCCGGGGCTCATGTTGGGGGCGCCAGGTCTCCTGATTTAAGGCCACTTCGGTGAGTCGGGTTTCCGTCCGAGGCGAGGCATCAGAGGCATCCCGGCCAGGCGGCCGCCGACGCCCGACCCCGCTCCCCGGATGCAGGGGAATTAAGAGCATTAGATGCGAATAAGCGTCATCCATGGTCGTCAGTCTTTTCGTCTTGCTCTAGTCTTGATGGCACCAGCGCCAAGAGCAAGACAGAGACCTTCGCCTCGAGTGCTGTCACCATGCCGTTCCCATGACACTGCGCGTTGAAGACGCACCACGAATTGTAGATGCACACCGCCACCGCGTAGTAGAGGAACCTTACGGTGTAGTCCTTCGACGTCGTCCTGGGGAGGAAGACGTTATGCTCTCTGTAGGACGTCTCGATGCCCCACCTCATCTTGTACCGCCTGAGCGCCCTCTTCGGCGTGCAGTCCATGTTGGTGGCGAAGAGGTAGCCCTTCCCCACGTCGAGGTCGTCCGCCCTGAGGATCCTGAAAGGCTTCTCACAGGGGTAGGGCGCCTCCTCCCCGTCCCTGAGGCCGATTCGTTTCGTTATGGTATTCGACGAGAAACGGATAGCGTAGGCGTACCCACGCTCCTGAAGATGGACGGGGAGGGCGACCGAGGTGAAGCCTGCGTCGAAGAGGAGATGCCTGACCCTTATCCCCATGTTTCTGATCCTGTTCAGAGCATCGTCGATGAAGGTGAGCATGTGCGCCCTGCTCTTGATCGGCGTGAGGACCACTGTCAGTCTCCTCCCGTCGAGGAGGATGCTTGCCGTTAGGTACTGGTAGGCGTAGGAGGAGCTGTTCTTCGACCTCACGCCGTGGACCATCTCAGAACCCTTCTCGCCGTAGAAGAGCTGGTCGTGCCAATCGAACGCTATGGGGACGGGCCGGTTCAGGAGGCCCCCCTTTTCAGCTCTCCGACCTGCTCCTCCAGCACGACAGACATGGAGCCAAGGAGCTCGTACCTGTCGAGGCCCTTGAAGTATGACAGGGCAGTCTCGCCTGTGGGGAACCTCCCTGCTCCCCTTCCTGCAGCCGAGGAGCTTCCGCGATACGTTGCTCGTTCCCTCGGCGCAACCATCGAGTATCGAAGCCTTGACAAGCAGCGATATGTAATCCAGCTTCGGGTAGACGGAGTTGGGCTTCACCTCGAAGCACAACAGCTCAGGCAGATACCTCATCAGGATGGGGTCGAAGCCATGGGCTAGCTCATTGGTCATGAGAAGCTCCGGGGTGGGCTCCTCCTCTACCCTCAGAGAGCCAAGATCGTAGAGCAGGAAATCAATCCACGCTTATTCGCATCTACTGTAAGAGGACCCGAGCTTGGAAAGATTAAATAAGCAACAAGGAGGCGCGGCCCTTGTCCGTTCTGAGGGGTTTGTGGACAAAATGTCGAGAGAATATAGCCAGGTTGGAGGGAAGACGCTAGGGTCTGCCACGTATCATGGCACCACTACCGTTGGGCTGGTCTGTTCCGACGGGGTAGTTCTGGCGACCGACACGCGGGTCACAGCAGGCGGGTTCATCGCCCATAAGAGAGGCAAGAAGCTGATCAGGATCGACGACAACATCGCTATGACCATATCCGGCGGTGTAGCGGACGCCCAGAACGTCACCGACACCGCGAAGTACTATTCGAGCACATACAGGATAGAGAAGGGAAGGCCGATGCCCGTTAAGGCCGCGGCCCAGGTGGTGTCAAACATGCTCTTCTCGTCGAGGCTGTATCCTCTGATAGCGGACGTCCTGGTGGGAGGGGTAGACTCAACCGGTGGTTCCCTTTTCAACGTCGACATTTTCGGTTCGCTCAACCAGGAGAATATGATAGCCACGGGGAGCGGGTCGCCAGTAGCCTACGGGGTGCTGGAGGCGGAGTTCAAGGCAGGGACAGCAGTGGCCAAGGCCTATCCGTTGGCTGCGAAGGCGATAATCGCGGCCACCAGAAGGAACGTAGCGACAGGGGATCACTTCGATGTGGGCATCATCGATAAGGAAGGGTTCCGCGAACTGACGGAAGCGGAGAAGGACAAGCTCCTGGCCCAGTTTACAACTAAAAGTTAGTCTTGGAACAGAAAGCCAACGGCGTAAGCCTGATGAGCGCTATTCTGAACAACATCCCAGCGGAGGCTCAGATTACAAGGATAGAGTACGAGGGCCCTAGAATAGCCCTCTACACCAAGAACCCCGCCTACCTGCACAAGAACAGCTATGTCATATCAGAGATAGTCAACTCCCTGAAGAGGAGGGTCGTCACTAGGACGGAGAAGTCGATAAGGAAGCAGGAGAGCGACGCCAGACAGGTCCTCGAGAGAGCAGTCCCTCCCGAGGCGGGAGCGTCCAACTACTTTTTCGACGACGCGCTGGGCGAGATAACCCTCGAAGCGGAGAATCCCAGGCTGCTCTCACAGGAGGCAGGTTTCGACCTTGGCAGCGCCATGGAACAGACGGGGTGGAAAATCAAGGTTCGGAAGGCACCGCATATCAAATCCACCGCCATCCAGAACGTATACTTCGCCCTGAAAGCGGGGACCGAGATAAGAGAGAAATTTTACAGGGAGCTGGGCGAAGCCATATTCAGGCCGAGAATCGCCACGGAGGAGCACGTCACCATCAAGACTCTCGGCGCCTTTCAACAGGTAGGCAGGTCGTGCGTGCTGATTGAGACGGCGGAGAGCAAGGTACTGCTGGACTGCGGAATCCATCCCGGCTCGAGGAACCCCTGGGACGCCTACCCGCGCCTCGACTGGGCCGACATTTCGCCGGGCGAGATAGACGCAATAGTGGTCAGTCATGCACACTTGGATCACCAGGGCTTCGTTCCCGCCATGTACAAGTACGGCTACGACGGACCGGTGTACTGCACCGAGCCGACCCTTCCTCTTATGACCATGCTGCAGAACGACTTCGTGAAGATCGCCCAGATCGAAGGAGGGAGGCTGATTTACGACCAGAAGGACATCAGAGACGAGATTCAGCATGCCATCACGCTCCCATACGGCATGGTGACAGACATATCGCCGGACATCAAGCTCGTGTTCAACAACGCCGGACACATACTGGGGTCGGCGACGGTCCATCTCCACATCGGGGAAGGCGCACACAACATAGTCTACACTGGGGACTACAAGTACGGGAGGACCCAGCTCTTCGACTCGGCGACCTGGAACTACCCGAGGGTAGAGACGCTGATCACCGAAAGCACCTACGGAGCGAAGGAGGACATCATGCCGGTCCGCGAAGAGGTGGAAATGAACTTCGTCAACGCCATCAACGGCACGCTCAAAAACGGAGGGAAGGTGTTGATTCCCATCCCAGCAGTCGGACGTGCCCAGGAGATACTCTTGGTCCTCGACCAGTACATGAAGAGCAAGACGCTCGTGGAGGCGCCTGTTTTCATCGAAGGGATGATCTCGGAAGCCACGGCAATCCACGTCTCCTATGCCGATTATCTCTCCAGGGAGCTGAGAACCAAGATACTCGAGGAGGGGGTGAACCCGTTCAAGTCAGAGTACTTCACTGAAGTCGAGCACCCCAGCGACAGGGAGGAGGCGTACAGGGAAGGCCCTGCCATCATCATGGCGACGTCGGGGATGCTAGAGGGAGGGCCGGTCCTTGACTATTTCGAGCACCTCGCCCCGTCAGAGAAGAACAAGATAATCTTCGTCTCGTACCAGGTGCAGGGTAGCATGGGCAGGCGCGTCCTCGACGGCGGCAGCCAGGCGAGCCTAATGGGGCAGGACGGGAAGATAAAGATCGTAGACGTCAGGGCTTCGGTCCAGAAGGTGGACGGCTTCAGCGGCCACAGCGACTACAACCAGATAGTCCGCTTCGTGGGGAAGGTGAGGCCTAAGCTGCAGTTGGTGCTCGTGAACCACGGCGAGAAGAGGAAGACCGAGAACCTCGCTTACGCCATACAGAGGATATACCGTATACCTGCGATCCACCCCGCAGTTCAGGAAGCAATCAGGGTCTACTAGAGCCACTCCTGTCACCCAATAGGCTGGCAGCAGTATGGGCTCACTTTGGGCCAGCTCTCCAGCTACCTTCGGACGCTGGGGTCGGACTACACCAGAGAAACCGACGCATCTTCGATTGGGCTGGTCCTAAAGGACGGAAACAGGTTTCTGGCGCCTTCCAGGAGGAATCGCAAGAGAGCCGTAGACCGGCTCATCGACTGCGTCGCGGCTTCGGGATCAGGTTTTCCTTCTGGTCGTGCTGGCAGCCGACTGCGGACCGTATTAACCCCGGGGGCCCGCTCTTGGCCTCCATGAGACCAGTACCAGGTTAGAGCACCAGGTCGCTATTGGAGACCGCGCCAGATTCGTACACCAGGAGGGGTGATGACGACTCGCTCGTCCCCGAGCCTTGCGATATCGCCGCCGACCGAAGTGGCGAACTCGTACAGCTGCTCGACAGAAGACTTCAGCTCCTCTAAACTCTTCTGAGCCAGGGGAGTCACCTTGAGTATCACTATGGTCTTGTTGGAGACGTCCTCCTGAATCTTCGGCAGGTCCTCGATGCTCTTGAGCGCCAAGGCCTTCAGAAGAATCTCTTTGCTCTTCCCTTCGAGATTCCTCGCCTGCATCACGCCGGACATTTGAAGTGTTTCTCCGTGACCCATGGTCATTATTAAGGGTAGGGCGGTGCAAGCAATTCTATCACAGTCGTGAATTAGTTAGACTCTGTTGTAGAGATTAGTTCTCAGGGAAGAGATTTCGTTCTTAGCTTAAAAGGAGAGGGAGGAGTGAAAGTAAACCTGTCAGAGGGACTTGTGGGCGTTCCAGTAGTGGTCCCCCACATGGTGCAGGTTCTTCACGCAACTGCCCCGGGACATCGGCCCAGCTTCAGTTCCGGAGACCATTGTGGGGCCGACTGCTATGGCCCGTCCCTTCTTCTCCTCTTTGATAATCACCATCTTCCCTGCCTCCCCCCAGTCATCCATCTTCCTTATGCCGGGTCGCATCACATCGGCCCCGTTGATGAGGAATCTGATGGCGCCCTCGTCGACCACGACGGAGGGAAAGAGGGCAAGGGTGGGTTGTGAGCCCAGAAATGGGAAGAAGGAGTCCCCTGTCTGGACGAACTCGTACTCCTCGAGCCTAACGAAGACGACGCCTTCTTCTGGCTCCGCGCACTCCGCCTGGGCTGACTTCGGCAGAGTGAGCGAGAGGCCCAGGGATCTCTCCAACTTCGCAACCATCGATACAGAATCCCGATGCGACAGAACCCACTTCTTCAACTGGGGAAGCGCGCATGACTGCTTAAATAAATGAATCCAGACGGCAGGTTCAAGGGAACAGTTTGTCCGTAGACATGGCAGTTAAGGTCCTTGACGAAAGCATCGGGAAGGTCGTCCTGATTAAGTTGAAGGGAGGAAAGGTCATCAGGGGCAGCCTGCAAGGGTTCGACCAGCACATGAACCTGGCTCTTGAGAAGGCTGAAGAGGTGTCCGACGATGGCCAGCCGAACTCCCTCGGGACGCTGATTGTGCGCGGGGACAACATAATCATGATTTCGCCTCCGCCGACCTGAAGGACCACGCCCCTCCAGGGCTCTCCGGGATGAGCATCTCCCAAGTGAATCTGCTTTTATACCAAAGGCGCCCAAGCGCGTGCAAGGAAAGGCGCGCATGGTCGATGTTCTGACAGTGGTGGTCGCTGGTGTTGTCGGGCTCGGCCTCGGCGGACTTGCATCCTACGTAGTATTCTATACTAGGCCGAAGCAAACGAGGGTGGCTGTAAAACGGGCGGATGCTCAAGGGAGGACCGTCGAGTCTACCGTGACCACCGCTGACCTAGAGCGCTCTCGGAGAGATATGAGAACGATCATGGTCGAGAGAGACCTTCTCTCGTCAGCTATGATGAAGCTCTACGAAGCGGAGAGCGAAGGGAGGATAACCCGCGAGGAGAGGGAGATGATATCCAAGCGGTACAGCGACCAGATCAAAGAGCTCCAGGCCAAGTTGAAGGACGTTGAGCTCGTCGTCGAGGTAGGAGAGCTCGAAGGACTTCGTGGAGAGCTGGTGACGCTCTTCGAGAGCAAGATACGGAACATCGAATCTAGGCTGGACGTGGCGAAGCAGAGGCTGGGCCCTGCGGCTCCTCAGCCGGCAAGGAAGGAGGTCACCCCCAAGGTCGAAAAGGCGACCGACCTAGAGCGCGCCGTGGAGAGGAGGGCGAAGCCTGAGATGAGCGAGTCCGAGAAGCGGGTCAAGGTAATCAGGGACGAAGTGATGGATGCTCTCACCAAGCTAGAACAGATAGACATCGAGAAGAAGCAGCAGGAAGGCTGATGGACAGGTCAAGGGACGCCCTGAAGGGAGTGGCCAAGGAGCTTGCCAAGGACATCTCCTCGGGCATGACCCTCGGCCTTGGCAGCGGCTCGACCGTGGCGACGCTCCTCGAGGAGCTTTCTCCCCTCGCAATGGCCAGATCGAAGGTGATCAAGGGGGTGCCGACCTCGACCCAGATTGAGATTGTGGCAGCGAGGTGTGGCGTCGAGCTCGTACCGTTCAAGGGCTCGGTCGACCTTGTAATCGACGGTGCCGATCAGGTTGACGCCGGGCTTAACCTGGTCAAGGGCGGAGGCGGGGCTCTCCTGAAGGAAAAGATCGTCATGGGGAGCGCGAAGTCCGTCGCCATAGTCGCCGGAGAGAGCAAGTTCGCGGAGAAGCTCTGCGAAGCCGGAGTGAGGGTCCCCGTCGAGGTCTTCCCGATGGCAAGGGAGAGCGCCAAGCTGAAGCTGTCGATGCTCGGAGGGGTCCCAGAAGAGAGGCTTCTTCCCAAGGGCTATCCATATTTCACTGAGAGTGGAAATGTAATCCTGGACACCCTGTTCGAGCCCATTGGCGACCCGAGGGATTTGGAAATGAGGGTGAAGTCTGCGCCGGGGGTGGCCGAAGTCGGAATCTTCACCATAAAGCCGATCACTGTCTACAGGCTCAGGGACGACGGGAGTTTTGACTCGATGTCGGAATCAGACTAGGTCACGCAAGGCGTACCGGGGCTGGACGCTCCCTCGGTTCTCACTTGGCGCAGAGTGCGACTGCCTTCTTCATACTCCGCATCACTTATAACTACCTGACGGCGGCTACATTTGATAGCCATGACACGCGATGTAGGGTACAAGTCTGCACCAATTGATCCGAACTTCCTATCGAAGCCCGACCAGTTCCCTGAGACAGGCGAACACAGCGGGCACAAGGTGAGGGCAGCTGGAGCCGCGAGGAACGACGGCGACGGAAAGCCGTATCCTACCACCAATGGGATTCACGGGACCCAGGTGGCGATTGACTGGGAGTCGTGCGTCGCCGACGGAGTTTGTATGGATGTCTGCCCCGTCTTCGTGTTCGAATGGTTGCTCAACCCCGGTCAGGCAGGCACCGGGAAGGACAAGGTCGTCGAACAAGGGACCCCTGAATGGAACCAGTACCGGAGCGACAAGTGCGACCCGGTGAGGGAGATGGACTGCATCTTCTGCATGGCCTGTGAGACCAGCTGCCCAACGCAATCCATCAAGATCACCCAGCCGTAGCGCTCGCTCAACTTAATCCACGGCCGGTGTCCAGAGACCGTCTGGATGGCATCTCGAAAAGCCGTCTCAGCCTCGTGTGCCACCTTCGGCGACGTCCTTCGCCAGGGACATGTCTTATGCGGCAGGTACTTCGTGCCGAGCGCCGTCAGTCAGCAAGCGTTTTATTGCGATGGGAGACGGCGGCCTGAAGACAATGGCTGAAGACGCCGATCTGAAGCTCCTGGAGCAGCGGAAGCTGGAGGAGTTGAGGAAGAGGCTGAAGGCGGCGGAACCAACTGCCAAGAAAGAGAAGACCGACAGGGAGGTCGTCGAGGCCGTGCTCTACGACAGGGGGGCTGAAGTCCTTGAGGCAGCATATTCATTCTATCCGGCGGAGACTGATAGGCTGGTCAGAGAACTCGCGGGGATGATCCGTACAGGCCGGCTGAAGGAAAAGATCGGCGGAGGGGAACTGCTATCCATATTCAGGCAGCTCGGGTTGAGGTTTCGGATGAAGACATCCATCAAGGTGATGGACCAGGGGAAGCTTGTCGACCTGAGCGAGAAGCTGGGGAAGAAAGAGCTATGAGCGCTGCGACGGTGGTCAAGGAGAAGATCCTCTCGGTCCCCAAGGGTCGTCAGCCCGTCCTCGTCTGCGGGCTCCCCGGGAGCGGCTATGTAGGGAAGCTCGCGGCGGACCACCTGGTGACCTCATTCAAGCTGAAGAAGGTCGCCGAGTACACCAGCACCGCATTTCCACCTCAGGTGAGCGTGAAGGAGGATGGGACCGTGGAGCCCCCCAAGGGGGAGCTGTTTTTCGCATCCATGAAGGGCAGGAAGAGCATCATGGTGTTCACGGCCGACACGCAGCCCACGACATCGGAGGGAGAATACGAGCTTTCAGACAAGGTCGTGAGATTCGCAAAGAAGTGCGGTGTGAAGAGGATATACACGCTGGCAGCCTACATAACCGGCTCGTTTACGAAGTCCCCAAGGGTGTATGGTGCAGGAACCTGCAGAGAGATGGCAGATGTGCTGTCTGCCAACGGGGTTACGCTGATGAAAGACGGCGGAATCAGTGGGATGAATGGGCTGCTCATAGGCGTGGGGGCGCTCAGGGGACTGGAGGGGGCGTGCCTCCTGGGGGAGACGTCGGGCTACGTCGTCGACGCCGCGGCGTCCAAGGCTGTCCTCGAGCTGCTGTCGAAGGTGCTAGACATCCCGGTGGATACGTCCAGGCTGAAGGAGAGGGCTGAAGAGACACAGAAGGTGATTAGCCAGCTCCAGGCGATGGCAGATCAGTCGCGAGAGGCGGCCCCGCAGTCGTCGCGCGAACAGAGGCCCGGCTACATCGGATAGGAAGTCAGAAGGGATAGAAGTCGGGGAACCTGACCCCGAAGATGCCTACCAGAATCACATCCAAGACCAGCAGTATGAGCCACGCCAGGACAGCTATTCCGACGGCACCGAGCCATGACGTGTCGAAGGCGTTCCTGAAGACTGCCAGCCATCCTAGGAAGCCGAGGAGGAGGGCTATTGCCACCGCGGGCGAGCCTATGACAGCCCCAAGGGCGAAAGCGACCAAGAAGTAGACGACGTAGTAGACCACTACCCCACCCAATGTGGCGCCCATGGCGTCGCCGAAGGTGGCGTTGCCTCCCTTGACTAGCTTGCCTGCAAAGTATACCGGGACTGACACTACGACCCAGAGAACGGCCAGGCCCACCAAGTAGACGAGTAACCCGACTGCGTCGCTGGGCAGGTGTGGTTGAATCGACCTGGATCACCCTTTGATGTTGCCCACTGGCCGCAGCGCTACGACCTTCTTTGAGATGCCTGCCTTGTCCATGGTCTCCACCACCTCGGAGATGTCCTTGTAGGCCATCCCGGCCTCCTCGGCAAGCCCGTCCATGGTGGCAGCCTTCACGTAGATTCCCCGATCCAGCATCTTACGCTGTAGTTCGGCGCCACGCACCTCGCGTTTCGCCGCTGTCCGGGACATGGTCCTCCCTGACCCATGGGCAGTGGAACCGAAAGTCTCCGCCATGGCTTTCTGGGTCCCGACGAGCAGGTAGGAACCGGTCTCCATTGACCCTCCTATAATCACGGGCTGCCCTATGTCCCGGTAAGGCGCGGGGATGTCCGGGTGTCCCGGGCCGAAACTGCGCGTCGCCCCCTTCCTGTGCACCAAGACATCTGCGTTCGTGCCGTCGTAGGCATGCCTCTCCACCTTGGCTACGTTGTGGCATACGTCGTAGATGAGATGCATGTCGAGAGCCTCGGCTTCTCTGTGGAAGGTCTTGGAGAAAGCCTCCCTGACGCGCTGCACTATGATCTGCCTGTTGGTGAACGCCATGTTAGCTGCGCACACCATAGCCCCGTAGTAGTCCTTACCCTCCTTCGACGTGAACGGGGCGCAGGCGAGCTCTCTGTCCTTGACCTGGATGCCATATCTCTTCATCGCGCCGTCGAAGACGCGGAGATAGTCGCTCCCTATCTGGTGGCCGAACCCTCGGCTCCCGCAATGTACCATGACGAGCACCTGGTCCTCCTGGACAATCCCGAAGTGCCTGGCGAGTTGAGGGTCGAAGTGCCTGGCCGGGTCAACCACCTGAATCTCAAGATAGTGGTTGCCGGAGCCCAGCGTCCCGAGTTGGCCAATCCCCCTGGTCCGAGCCTGGCGACTGACCTTGGATGGGTCCGCCCCCTTGATGTACCCTCCCTCTTCGACGTGAGCTGGGTCGTCCTCCCATGCCTGGCCGTTCTCGGCGCACCATTTCACACCGTACTTCATGATCTCGTCGAACTGAGGCTCACTTACCCTCAGGAACCCCTTTACGCCCACTCCTGCGGGGACGAGTTTGAAAATGAGGTCTACTAGCTCTTTTATCTTTGGTTTGACCTCTGAGTATGTAAGATTCGTTCTTATCAAGCGCATTCCACAGTTAATGTCGAAACCAATCCCTCCCGGGGAAATAACCCCTTTTTCGAGGTCGAATGCTGCTACCCCCCCTATCGGGAACCCATACCCCCAGTGGGCGTCTGCCATGGCGTAGGCCTGTCGGACGATCCCCGGGAGGCAGGCGACGTTGGTCACCTGCTCAATCACGCCGGAGTCCATCGCTTCGAGGAGCTTGCGCGTAGCGTAGATCTTCGCAGGGACGTTCATCCCAGGTTTGTAGGCCTGCGGAATCTCCCACGAGAAGTCGGACAACTGCTTGAACGAGCTTGTCTGTGCCACCCAGAGCCCCTGCCTCTTCTCTTGGTTGCGAGTTGGGCCTTTAAGGGTTTGGAGGCCTCAGATGTCGAGGACGATGGTCGCCCTCCATCTGTCCCCCTCGTGGCGTATACCGAACATGTGCATGGTCACGGCTTTCACGTCATTCCTGAGAGAGTGACGCTCCCTGTCGATCGACTCCCCTCGTGCCTTCGCCCGGAGCGACCGGCCGTCGGACGCAACCTCGACGCTGTAGTCCCTGAAGAGAAGAGAGTCGACGTCCTTGGCTATGATGAGCTCGGTGAGGAAGTCGTACAGAAGCCTGTCGGCGTCGTCGGACTCCAGGGCTATGTCCCTGCCTACCGTGGCGCGGAGCGTCGCCGGGTCTACCATGATGTCGGTGACCGCGAGGGCGCAGGATTCGAAGAGCCCGCCGAGGGACGTGGCTTCAGCCTCGAACGCAACATCGGCTAGCGCCACGTCTGGGAGGTAGCGGAAGGTCAACCGGTCTCTTTGACCGTCGTCAGCCCCGGCTCTTAACCTGTGCGCAGCTTAGGCATGGTGTTGAGCCTGGACCACGCCGAGCTCCTTCCCGGCGGTCTCAAAGGCGCCTATGGCGAAGTCGAGGTCCTCGTCCGTCAGGGCGGCATTCATGATGGTCCTAATCCTTGCCTTGCCCTGGGCGACCATCGGGTAGACTATGGGCAGGGCAAAGACCCCGATCTCGAAGAGCCTGGAGCTGAGTTTCTTCGCCTTCCCGCTCTCTCCCACCATCACCGGGGTTATGGGGGTCTCGCTCTTGCCTATGTCGAAGCCCAGGTCCTTCATGCCCCTCTTGAAGTAACGGGTGTTGTCCCAGAGTTTCTGGACGTGCTGCGGCTCGTTCTCCAGCACGCCTACGGCTGCCATGCATGCGGCGGCTACCGCAGGAGGGTGGGACCCGCTCAGAAGCCAGGTGCGGGACTTGTTGTAGGCAAAGTTGATCAGGTCCTTGGAACCTGATACGTGTCCTCCTACGACCCCGAACGCCTTGGAGAATGTCCCCATCTCCACCTGGACCTTGTCCCTTGAAAGGCCGAAGTGGGAAACTATCCCTCTTCCTCCTTTACCGAGGACGCCTTCGCCATGGGCGTCATCGACGTAGACCATGGCTCCGTGCTCGGCACCTAGGGCTGCGACCTCGTCGAGGGGCGCCACGTCGCCATCCATCGAGAAGACGCCGTCCGTTATTATCAGGATCCGCCTGTACGCCGGCGTCGACCTCTCCGCCTCGGAGAGCACCCGGGCGAGGTCATCCGTGTCGGCGTGTTTGTAGACCTTGCGGTCTGCGGCTGACAGCCTTACTCCGTCGATTATGCTTCCATGGTTCAACTCGTCGCTTATGATCAGGTCCCCTTTTCCCGCCAACTGGGGAATCAGCCCGGAGTTCGCTGCGAAGCCTGTCTGGTACACGAGGGACGCGTCGGCGTCTTTGAACTTCGCGAGTCTCTTCTCGAGCTCCATGTGGATGTCCATGTTCCCCGCGATGGGTCTGACTGAACCCGAGCCAGCGCCGTGGGTCCTGACGGCCTCGATGGCTGCCTCCTTCAGCTTGGGGTGGTTGCTGAGCCCGAGGTAGTTATTCGAACAGAACATCAGAACCTTCTTCCCGTCGACCGAGCACCAAGGGGTGCTGGGTCCTCCGAGGACGCGGAGTTTCCAGTCGAGCTCCTGGCTGACTAGGTCACCGTACTCTTGTCTGAGAAAGCCGGTAGGGTCCCTCATCGCTGACAGCCGCGCCCACCGTGTGGTTAAACGGTTTTCCCCTCAGGCCTTAGCCGGGTCGTGAGCTTGGCGAGCATGTCGGCCACCATCCCGGGGAGGTCGTAGTCTGGTTCCCAACCCCAGTCTCGCCTTGCCTCTGTGTCGTCTATGGACTGGGGCCAGGAGTCAGCTATCTTCTGGCGTGAGTCAGGAGCGTAGGTCACCCTGAACCCAGGGACAAGCTTCGCTAGCTCTGAGGCTAGCATCCCGGCCGAGAAACTGAATGCGGCCAGGTTGTAGCCAAGGTGCCGAGGCACCTTGGATGCGGGTGCTTCCATCACTTGGACGGTGGCCTTCAGAGCGTCTGGCATGTACATCATGGGGAGGACCGTGTCTTCCCGCAGGAAGCAGGTGTACGACCCGGTCCTGATGGCTCCATAGAATATCTCCACGGCGTAGTCCGTGGTCCCGCCTCCGGGAGGGGTGACGCTGCTGATTAGCCCTGGATAGCGGAGGCAGCGGACGTCAAGTCCGTACTTCGCGTGGTAGTAGTTGCAGAGGAGCTCTCCGGCGACCTTGGTCACGCCGTACATGGTCGTAGGGGTCAGGGGGGCGTTCTGAGGAGCGTTAGCCCTGGGCGCGTCTGGGCCGAAGGCGCCGATGGAGCTCGGCCAGAACACCTGCGAAACACCGTTCGTCCTTGAGGCTTCAAGTACGTTCCTTAGCCCGTCCATGTTCACCGTCCAAGCGAGCTGGGGGTTCTTCTCCCCCGTCGCGGACAGTAGCGCTGCGAGGTGATAGACAGTGTCTACCTTGTACTCCTTCAGGGCTGCGACAACGGCGGCCTGATTTCCGGTGTCGAGGGTGAGTAAAGGGCCGTCCCTGAGCGACGGGCCGCCAGGCGACGTGTGAATCGCCGCAACCACGTTGTCTTTACCATAGAGGGATCGGAGATGCGGGACGAGTTCTGCGCCTATCTGACCAGCCGAACCGGTGACGAGGACCCTGGGAGCCAACTCGGAACTGCGCTGGCTCTACCTGTTTAAGGGTTAGCGGCTCACAAGAGTACCTTCATCGTGATAGTGGAGACCACGCCAGGCTTCGACCTGAGGTTCTCCGCGATGATGGACTTCACCGCCTGGTCGTCCGCACCTTCCACCATTATGAGCAGGTCATACAGCCCATAGAGTTGATAGACAGATTTTATGCCCGGCGTGCCCCTCAGCGCAGTGATGTTCTGCTCTTCGGAACCGGGACTCAGGTTCACCAGTACTATCGCTCGTTCCATGCCTTGCTGAGTGAGCGGAAGCCCTTGGATTAAAGATTACGGCCTCGTTTCAGGCGCGGGAGATTCGCTTGACCGCGTCCTCCAGCGGCATGGTCTCTTCGGCACGCCCTTTCATATCCCGCAGGGTGACCGTGCCTACCCTGGCCTCCCTCTCGCCTATGATCACGGTCCATGTAGCCCCCATCCGGCTCGCGTCCTCAAGCTGCTTCGATAGCGGCCTGTCCTGGAGCGAGGTCTCGCATGGAATCCCCGAGTCCATCAAGGCCTTCCGGGCCTTCGAGGCTTGAGCCCCGAAGCGTCCACCCGCAACCGCCACGTAGACTAACAGCCCGGCGGGCCTGGTCTGGGCGGCGATGGATAGTGCCATTCGTTCGATCCCGCCTGCCGCCCCGGTGGCCGAGAGATCGGGCCGTCCGAACATCCGGGGAAGGGCATCATACCGCCCACCCCCGAACAGGGAACCGAGCCGCGGGTTCCTGTTGTCCGTGGCTTCGAAGACTATTCCGGTGTAGTAGTCGATTCCTCGCACTATACTCATGTTGTACTCCACGTTCCGCACCCCCCTGGAATCGAGCATGTCAGCCAGGGCCCGGAGGTCCTTGGTCGCTTCCTGGCCCAACCCCGAGACCTCCGACAGAACTTTGTCAGGGCTCCCCCGTACGCTGCCGAATTCGAGCAACTCGCGTACGCGCTCCGGACCGAATCCTTTCCCCACATACTCGTCCGTCAACTCCTCGATGGTCTTCTTCTCGACCTTGTCGAGAGCTCTCATCAGGTCGACCAGCTGCGCCCCGTCAGTGATTCCGAGCTTCCCTCGGATGAAGCCGTCCACCACCCGTCTGTCGCCGACCTTTATCGTAGCTTCCGACAACCCGAGCCGGCCAAGCATCGCTGAGCAGGCATCCAACACCTCGGCGTCGAGTTCTACTGACGGCGGTCCGAACACCTCCAGGTCCCACTGATGGGACCATCTGTACCGCCCGTACTGGGGCTCGTCGTAGCGCCAGATCCCGCCAGAGGCGGCGAGCTTGACCGGCAGCCTCAACCCCTTGCGGGAACAGACATACCGGGTGATCCCCACTGTCATATCGAACCGGAGCCCGACGTCCCTTCCTCCCTTGTCCTTGAAAGCGTAGATCTCCTTGTCGACCGCTTCGCCGCTCTTGGCTCTGAGTACGCCGAGGTGCTCCAGCGATGCTGGTTCCATCAGCTGGAAGTTGTAGAGCCGCGACACTTCCTCGAAGGCCGCTCTTACCCTCGAGTGGAGCGCGTATCTATCAGGCTCAATGTCGTCCACTCCTCTGGGGAGAGCGAGGTCCAACTCTAGCTGGCCTTCTCCTTCAGCGAGGAGATCTGGGCGAGCATTGCCGTAAGCTGGAGCTCAGGTTGCGACCCCTGCACGAGGCGGAAGTCGTACTCGGCGAGTATGGATATGACCTTGCCTAGGTCCGGGACCTTGATCCCCCCCAGGGATTCGTTGGCGTACTTCAGGAAGTCTCTCTCCGGGACACCGTAGACCCGGGTGAGCTCGACCATCTTCGACCTCGCAGCTTCGAAGTCCCCGTCGAGGGCTGCGCTCATGATGTCTGCCACGCGTCCCTTCACGGTGGCGCCGGTCACGGACCTGACTGAGTCCAGGGTAATCTCTCCGGTGGCGGACGCGGCCTGCAGCATGTTGATCGCCTGCCGCAGATCGCCTTGGGTGGCTTCGTAAATCGCACCAAAGACAGAGTCTCCCGAGTGTTCCAGCTTCTCCTTCTTCGCGATGGCCTTCAGGTGCTCCACTACAGGCCCCTCGCCATACCTCTGGAACCTGAAGATTGCGCACCTACTCTGCAGGGGCTCGATTATGCCTGACGAGTAGTTGCAGATCAGTATGAAACGGGTGTGCGCAGAGTTCTCCTCCATTATGCGGCGGAGAGCAGTCTGCCCATCTGAAGTCATCTCGTCGCTTTCGTCGAGAATCACCAGCCTGTATGGGACCCCCTCCCGCCTGTCTGCGAAACGGGCGAAGGTCTTGATCCTTTCTCTAACCACATCTATCCCACGTTCGTCGCTAGCGTTGAGCGAGAGCGTGTAATCATGCCAGGGTTCGCCGAGTATGTACCTCGCGATTATCGCCGCGGTGGTGGTCTTCCCTGAGCCAGGGGGGCCAGCAAAGAGCAGATGCGGGAGTTGTTCCTTCTTCTGGAGAAGCGCCTGGAGCCTTTGCTTGACCGACTCCTGGTCGACGAGCTCCGCCATGGTGGCCGGCCTGTACTTCTCCACCCACATCATCTCCGAAAGGGGCATCTAATCCCTTCTCCGCGTGGTCCACAAGTTCCGCAATTACGTGAAGACTAGCATCCCATTCTTATTTATCCGTTCAAGGAAAAGAGGCCCTGACCCGGGTCGCCTCGTCTCCCGGCCTTCTTTAGAGACGCCAGTCGGTCTGATGTCTCAGTCTGCAGACAAAACAACCACCTGTGCGTCCAGGAGCGCTGGCGTCTGGAAGCCCGCATGGGTGGAATGAGCGAAGTCTGGTCAGGCATCGAACAAGCGCCCAATGTTTATTATCGAGGCAGGCCATTTGATGCCCGACTTGTCCGAAGAGCAAATCGCCCTAAGGCAGATGCTCGAGCGTAGGGAGAGGGAATACCTGCTCGGCACAGCCAGGGCGAAGATGCGGTCGTCCATCGAAAACCTCGACGTAGGCGACTTCCACATTGAGAAGTTGTCCGAGGGCGAGGCCGTGGAACTCCCCCGATGGGTATTGGACGAGCTGGCAGCACAGGGCATGGCTGAGTCATCGGAGGCCCCCTTCGAGAACGAGATCTTCAACGCCCTCAGCAAAGAGAAGATGATGGGACCGCTGCAGCTTTCAGGGCTGGCTCCGGATTTCTACATAAGGATGAAGAGGCGCCTGGGCACGCTCAAGGCCGCAGTGGCCGAGGGGAAGACAAGGAGGGAGGACCTCGAAAGACTGCGGGTGGTCTGCTACGACCTTATCGGGATAAGGCTCAGCAAACTCCTTTCGCTTTCCAGCTCGTCGACCCCCGCTTCGACCCTGGCGGACAAGCTCACCCCTGAGGAGAAGGAGTTCTTCGTGATATCTCAGTCACTATCCAAAGAGTGGAAGTCCGGGCTGCTCGGAGGCTCGAGCTAGGTGGCTACACTCACCAGTGGAAAGCTCTCTGAACAGTTCGAGGACTTTCTGAAGTCGGTCGTGGACCGAGATGGGGCTCCATTGTACAGGAGCAAGATTTCACAGCTCATAGCTACGGAGGGGAAGTCTCTGGTAGTCGACTTCGGCGACCTCCTGCGATACAACAACGACCTGGCGAACAGGGTCCTCATGGAGCCAGACTCGTCACTTGCTTCTTTCAAGATAGCCGCCTTTGAGACCATGAGGAGCGAGAACGCCCTCTACGCCGACAGGGTCAAGCGGGAGCTGACAGTCCGTCTTCGGAGCCTCCCTGACCTTGTGCCACTAAGGAGAGTAGACACGTCTTACATCGACCACATGCTCGCGGTCTCAGGTATGGTGGTGAGAACATCCGAGCTGAGGCCGATGATGACAGAAGCCGCGTGGGTCTGTCCGAGCGGCCACCTCACCTACCAAGAGCAGGACGACCTGGTCCTCAAGCGCCCTCCGAAGTGCGAGCTTTGCGGGGAGGCGAGGAATTTTGAGCTCAACAAGAAACATTGCAAGTTCATCGACTTCCAGGTGCTCAGGATCCAGGAGCTCCCTGAGGAACTCCCCCCTGGTCAGCTCCCGCAGTTCTTCGACGTCAACGTCGAAGGCGACATCGTGAATATGGCGAGGCCAGGAGACAGGGTGGTGCTCACCGGCGTGGTGAGAGCAGTACCCGACTACACTCTCGGCCAGGTGAGAACTAGGCTGTTCAGATCGCAGGTAGACTGTAACCACGTCGAAGTGAGGGGGAAGGAGCCAGACCAGGTGCTCGTGACGAAGGAGGACGAGGAACTGATCAGGAAGATTGCGTCCGCACCGGACGCCTACGAGAACCTAGTCAACTCCATCGCCCCCGTCATCATGGGTCACCTGCAGGAGAAGGAGGCGATTCTCCTTCTGCTCGCAGGAGGAAGCGCGACGAAGCTCCCCGACGGGACCAAGCTGAGAGGGGACATCAACGCTCTATTCGTAGGCGATCCCGGATGCCTGGTCGCGGACGAAAGAGTGGCCCTCGGGAATGGTGCGATTGCCAAGATTGGAGAGATTGGATCGTCACACCTGCAGCCAATCGAACTCCAGGTTCTAACGGGAGAGGGAGGAGGCAGGCGCGCCTGGGCGAAGAAATTCCATCACTACCAGGGTCAACCTACCATGGAGATTGTGACGGAGAGCGGCAAGAGCATCAGGGGCACTTTCAACCACCCCCTCCTCGTGGTCGGAAGCGATGACGGCACTCCTTTCAGTAAATGGAAGCGCCTGGACGAGCTGAAGGTAGGAGACAGAATAGCCGCCGCTACCTACATTCCCTGCACCATCACAGACAATATTCCGACTGGGTTTAGAGTGTTCCAGCCGAGACTCGGGCCGAAGTTCAAGGGAAGGCTCCCGGCATATGTTGACGAGGATCTAGCAGGGTACCTAGGCTACCTTCTTGGAGATGGGTTCGTGGACCGGTGCAGCGCGGTGGCCACCATATCCGAAGACGAAATCGACTTGCTCCCGAAGCTAGAGGGGATGATAACACGGCTGTTCGCAGTGACTCCTAGGTTGACCCGTCGCCGCAGGGCCGACAGAAACGTGCGGATGACCGACCTATACCTGAACAGCGAATGCATAGCTGCGAACTTGGCGTTTCTGCGGGTCAAGCGGGTTCCGAACCTCATCCTGAGATCCGGAAATAAAGCGGTGGCCTCTTTCCTGAGATGGCTCTTCGAGGCCGATGGGACGGTGCTCTCGAAGGGGAGGGGTCGAAGAGCGGTTGGCCTCAAGGCCAAGGACATAGAGCTCCTACGTGACGTCCAGGTCCTGCTCCTCAGGTGGGGAATCCACTCTAGAATAGTCGGAAATGCTCTCCTGATAAGAAGAGGAGAGGACCTCGTCAAGTATGCAGAACACGTTGGGTTCGTGTCAAAGAAGAAGACGTCGAAACTCGAACGGCTTGCCAAAGAAGCCAAGATTTTCGGCAGGGTTCACAAGCAAATGAGCGAGAGAGTCGTGGCCGTCATTCCGAGGCCCGCTGCAGACGTGTACGACATTGAGGTTCCCCAGGGCCATAGGTTCATCGCAAACGGACTCGTCTCCCACAACACGGGCAAGTCCGAGTTGCTGAAGTTTGCGTCTCAGGTGGCACCGCGCGGACTCTACGCCTCAGGGAGGGGGACCACGGCCGCGGGACTTTCGGCGGCTGTGATCAGGGAGAAGAACGTGCTGATGCTCGAAGCAGGAGTGGTTGTGCTGGCCGACCTCGGCATAGCCGCCATAGACGAGTTCGAGAAAATGAAGCCTGAGGACAGGACAGCTCTCCATGAGATGATGGAGCAGCAGACGGTGACCATCGCGAAGGGAGGTATCTACGCGACGCTTAACGCTAGGACGGCCATCCTGGCGGCCTGCAATCCGGTACTGGGACGGTACAACCCGTTCCAGAACCTCATCGAAAACATAGGGACCCTCCCTATCCCGCTGCTGACGAGATTCGACATCATCTTCGTCTTCAGGGACCAACCAACCCCCGCGGACGACGAGAAGCTGGCCAATCACATCCTGTCGGTTCACGCCCGCCGATCATATACGACCCCTCCGCCAATCGAGTTCAGCCTCCTCAAGAAGTACCTGACCTTCGCCAAGAGGATCTCTCCGACGCTTACGAAGGCAGCCATGGATAGGATAAGGGAGTTCTATCTCGACCTTAGGAGGGCGAGCGGGACGGAAGACTCGATCCCCCCCACGCTGAGGACACTGGAGGCGCTGATCAGAATCTCGACCGCCCGGGCGAGGGTGCTACTCAGGGACGAAGTGACCGAAGAAGACGCGCTAGCCGCCATAGGCCTGATGAACAGGATGGTGGAGGACATCCTCACCGACGCGGCGACGAAGAAGACTGACTTCGGGATTCAGCTGGGCAAGCCAGCGGGGGAGACCAAGAACCTCAGGTCCGCGTTGGAGGTCCTGAAGGCCCTGGAGGGCCCTGAGAAGAAACCAGTCGAGCGCAAGCTGTTCAAGGACGAGCTCGTGAAAGCTAAATTCGCAGACGAAGACGCGGAGAAGATGATAAGGACCATGTTCAGGGAAGGCATGGTATACGAGTCCAAGCCAGGTTACATCCGCAGGTTGGGCGCCTAGAATGGGAGCGCGGGACTTGGGCGACCGCTGGAAGGGCCGGAGCGCCTTGAGCCTGACCTGCCCGGCATCCAGAAGGTAGGTGGGCATTCCTGAAGGTGGACGAGATAAAGGCGCCAGAGGAACTAATCCAGTTCGTGAAGGACAAAGGCATCACCGAGCTCTATCCGCCCCAGGAACAGGCAATACGAGCGGGGCTGCTCGAAGGAAAGAGCCTGGTAGTGTCGTCCCCCACCGCCTCCGGGAAGACCTTGCTCGCTCTGATGTCTGCGTACTTCAGGGCGAAGCTGGAGAGAAAGAAGGTGGTGTACCTTGCCCCCCTGAGGGCGCTAGCTTCAGAGAAATACGCCGAGTTCTCCGAGCTGACCAGGTTCGGCATACGCACAGCCATCTCGACCGGGGACTACGACTCGAGCGGCGAGACCCTCGGCAAAGCCGATGTCATAGTACTCACCAACGAGCGGTTCGACTCTGTGATGAGGCACAGGGTGTCCTGGGTCAATTCGGTTGGGCTGTTCGTCGCCGACGAGGTGCACCTAGCAGGGAACGACAGGCGGGGGCCCACCCTGGAGATGATCCTTACGAAGGTAGTCCACCTCGGCCTGGACGCGCAGCTCCTGGCCCTGTCTGCAACGGTCAGCAACGTGAAATCGGTCGCGGAATGGCTTCACGCCACCCCAGTGGAACTCGACTGGAGGCCTGTCCCCCTCAAAGAGGGCGTCTACGACTACGGAAGAGTCGTGTTCACCGATGGCGAAGAGGTGCAGATCCCCAGGTCCACCTATGGTTCTCCCATCGACGTCGCCATGGACACTTTGAAAGAAGGTGGCCAGGCGCTGGTCTTCGCCAGCACCAGGAGGAGGGCGGTGAGCCTTGCCACCAGGTCGGCGGAGTTGACCCACAGACGCCTGACCCCGGACGAGAAGAGGGCAGCGTCCGAAGCATCACGACGGATACTGGGGTCAGGTGAAGAGACGAGCTTGAGCCGGCTCCTCGCTGAAGTGGTGGCGAAGGGGAGCGCGTTCCACCACGCGGGACTCGAGCCTGAGCACAGGCGAATCGTGGAAGACTACTACAGAGCCAGGGCAATCAAACTCCTCGCAGCGACCCCGACCCTCGCGGCGGGGGTCAACCTCCCAGCGCGGCGGGTTGTGATAGCCGACATGACCCGCTACGACGCAGAGAGAGGCGGAAACTCGGAGATTTCGGTCCTAGAGTACAGGCAGATGGCCGGCAGGGCCGGGAGACCCCAGTACGACGACCACGGGGAGACGGTGATGGTCCCGCCCCCCTCGCAGACTGCCGCAAGCTTCCTGGAGCACTACACGAAGGAGCCGCCCGAGCCGATAAAGTCCAGGCTGTCGGACGAGGCATCGATGCGGTCGCATACCCTGGCCACCATAGCCACAGGGAGGGGCCTCTCGAAAGGGGACCTCGACAGCCTCTTCAGGGAGACTCTGCTGGCCAGGGAGGCCGGCCAGGCGGAGGTCTCGAAGCTGACCGAGAAGGCTCTCGGCTACCTTCTCTCCGAAAGGCTGCTCGAGCCCCATGGCGGGCTATTCTATGCGACGGATTTCGGGACTAGGGTGTCCGTCCTCTACATAGACCCGGCCACCGCCGTCCTATTCAGGGACGCGGTGAGGCGCACTGAGCCCGGGAGGGACTACACTGCCGGCTTATTGCATCTGGTCGCCTCAGCGCCTGACTTCGAGCCGAAGTTCCCGTTGAGAAGCAAGGACTATGAGCAGGCCATGGCATTCATGGAAGAGCATGCTTTCGAGATGCTGGCCAAGCACACGACGAGGGAGTTCTCAGACTATGACAGGGCCCTCCAGGACGTGAGGAGCGTCATGGCGCTCCATGGATGGATAGACGAATGGAGAGAGGAGCAACTCCTGACCAGGTTGGGGGTAGAGCCGGGCGACATGCACAGGGCTGTCGACAACGCAGACTGGCTCCTCCACGCGCTGGGGGAGCTTTGCAAGCTGTTCAAACTGCCTGACATGGTGAAGCAGTCGGACATCCTGCGGAGGAGGGTGGTGAGCGGCGTCGGAAGGGAGCTGGTGGAGCTCACTACGGTCAGTGGGATCGGAAGGGTGAGGGCGCGCGCGCTGTACTCGGCTGGATTCAGGACCATTGAGGACCTAGACGAGGCGCCTGCAGAGAGGCTCGCCGCGGTCGACAAGGTAGGGGCGGCGGTTGCCAGGAAGATCAAAGAGCAGGTGAAGAGTCGCTGAGCTTAGACGGCCTGGAAAGAGCCGCCCACGAGCTGGCGGGGCGCGTCCGGGCCGCGGTGGAAAGTTCAGTCGGGGGGGAGGAGAAGGTGGCGGTCGCATTCTCTGGAGGGCTGGACAGCTCAGTAGTGGCGACGTGTGCGGCGGCCGATGCCCAGGTGATTGCGTGCACAGCCTACGCAGACGGCGCGGGGGACTCGGCACGCGCCCGCAGGGCAGCCGACGCCTTGGGGGTGGAGCTCGTGGTCACCCGTCTCACCCCTGAGACAGTGGCGCGAGAAATCGCCGGAATCGACCTCCCCTTCGAGGCTACCCTCATGGACCGGAGCCTCTGGTGCCTGTACTCCATCGTCTCTCAGAGCGCGAGAGAAGCAGGGGCGCGGCTGATTCTCCTGGGCCAACTGGCAGACGAGTTGTTCGGCGGCTATGCGAAGTACTACGCCGCGATGGGCGGTCGGGGGGCGGACGTCGTCGCATCGATGATGGAGGCCGATGTGGAGGAGTACTTCCGTAGGGGGAGGATTAGAGACATGAAAGCTTGTTCCAGGTGGGTTGAACCGAGGCTCCCCTTCGAACAGCTAGTCGGATATGCCGCGACGATCCCGATGTCCCTCAAGATGAGGGACGGTGTCAGGAAGGCGGTCCTGAGGAGGGCGGCGGTGGAACTCGGCGTCCCCGAGACGATAGCCTGGGAGCCCAAGAAGGCGGCCCAGTACAGCTCTGGAGTCCAGAAGCTGGTGGCCAATGCACCTTTTAACAGCCCCGAATGAAGGGAGCCCATGATACCTTCGCCGCAACCAAAGGGGAGACTCGTCGGATTCAAGCCCTTGCAAGAGAGGTTCAGCTACTACGCCCTGGACGATGGGACGGTGCTCGGGATAAAGCCGGCCATGGTGAAAGTATACAGGCTCCAGAACCCGGACAACACCCTCGCTACATCCCCTGACGGGACCCCGGCGTACTTCTATACGACCCAGAACATAACGCAGGTGCTCACCCCCGCCGAATACAAGTCCCTGAAGGGCGACGACCTGACCGAATGAGCAGGGAGCCGTATCTCGCTTCAGAAGACTCTGCACTCCTGAAGGCAGCGTTGACTGCCTACTCGGGGGATAGTTGCCTGGAGATAGGGGCGGGGAACGGGGGGAACCTCATTGAACTGGCCAAAAGATTCAGGACGGTGGTAGGAACAGACCTGGTCAGACCCTCCATGACAGACTGGAGGCGGGAGGCAGACTTCGTCCTCACGGACGGAGCGGCGTGCCTTCGCAGCTCTTGTTTCGACCTGGTGGCTTTCAACCCCCCCTATCTTGAGGGGGATGAGACTGGTGACATCGCGGTCGAAGGAGGACGTCTGCTGGAAGTCCCCAAGGCCTTTCTGTCTGAAGCCTTCCGCGCGGTGAGCCGGACTGGGAGGGTAGTTTTCCTCGTCAACGATGACATAAACATAGAGGAAGTGAAGGCGACGTGCGAAGAAAGAGGCTTCGGGCTCCGGCTGCTAACCTCACGCAGGGTGTTCTTTGAAGTGCTTTCAGTGTACGAGGCGGCCGCAATGAGTCAGGGAATTGGTTTGGACGAGGGTTCCCAAGCTCGGATGCAAGGGCATGGGGCGGGGACCGCCTCCCACATAGGTGAATGCGCTGCCTAATTTGTTAGGGGAGCCGTTCATAAGGGAGTGATTTCCACTTCTGGAAATCGTCTTTCCGGGTTAAATATATGTGCGATACCCTAACCTGTTAAGCGATGCTGAGACAAATAACAATCCAGGTGAGGACGGAGAATAAGCTACAGGACGTGGCGAAAGCCAACGGGGTCAAACTCAGCGTTGTAGACTGCAAGCCGTTCAACAGGACAGGGATGTCGCTCCTCCTAGAGCTAAAGGGAAATCCCAAGAGCGTCCGCTCAGCTGTGGCGGAGATTCGCAAGGCCGAGGGAGTAAGGCAGGCGGTAGAAGGCGAGATGGAAGGCGACTCTGTCCCGCTCTTGGTAGTCCTGTCCCGGCCGGCGATATGCAGGGCGTCGAACGACGCCGCCATAGTCTGCCTCGAGTGCCCGTTGAACTCTGAGTCTCAACCCGCCTCGTGGAAGCTCATAGTCAGGAAGACCAGCGATTTCAGACAGGTGCTGTCTAGCCTTGAGAAGGAAGGAGTAGAGGCGAAGATTGAAGACGTCGCCCCGCTCGAAAGGAAGGCCACACTGACAGACAGGCAGAAGGAGATCATGTCCACGGCTGTGGCGAAGGGATACTTCGAGTTCCCGAGGAGGATCAGCCTTACTGGTCTGAGCGAGATGGTAGGCGTGAAGCCCTCGACGCTCAGCGAGATTCTGAGGAGCGCAGAACGTAGGATAATGTCGAACGCCCTGAACGTCCCGCTTCAGGAAGAGTAGAGGCACCAGCGTGCGGGCCATGGCGCCTGTTATGGTCATGCTACGCGTCATCTGCGAAACCTTTTGAGGCGCCACTCGACAGTTTAGCTCTCATATTTTGAGCAGCCCGACATTGAGAACGCGGGTAAACCGCGTCATTCAGCAAGGGTACCTCGCGAAGTGGGTAACGGTCGGCCTGCTGATAGGCGTCGTCGCCGGGGCTGGTGCGGTCGGCTTCTACCTGGCCATCCAGGCAGTGAACAACTACCTCCTTGGCGGAATAACAGGGTTCTTCCCCCCCAACCCCGCGGGCGAAGGAGCAGCCCCGATATCGGTCCACCCAGACTACCTGCTGATACCGGTGGCGACGGTGATAGGCGGGCTAGTCGCGGGGTTCCTTGTCTACCGCTTCGCCCCCGAGGCCGAAGGGCATGGGACGGACGAGGCCATAGCGGCCTTCCATCGACACGACGGGAATATCCGCAGGAGAATCCCGCTGGTCAAGGCACTGGCGTCGGCGTTCACGATAGGTTCTGGGGGGAGCGGAGGAAGGGAAGGTCCGACCGCCCAGATCGCTGCGGGCTTCGGCTCCTTCATCGGAGACATCCTGAAGCTACCCGTGAAAGATCGGCGCATCGCCGTAGCGGTCGGGATTGGAGCCGGAATTGGGGCCATCTTCAAGTCACCGTTCGGCGGTGCCATCCTGTCTGGGGAGATACTTTACAGCGGTGGAGACTTTGAAGTGGAGGCGCTAATCCCGTCATTTATCGCGTCCCCCATAGGGTATATCATATTCGCCTCCTACACCGGGTTCACCCCCATCTTCGGAAGCGGGCTCTCCTACTCATTCACAGAACCCAGGAACCTACTCATCTACGCGGCCCTCGGCATCGTATGCGGGCTCGTAGGAAGGCTGCACACTACTACGTTCTACTCCGTGAAGAGCCTCTTCGCAAGAATGCCCTTCACGAAGTATCTCAGGCCCGTGGTGGGCGCCGCGGTCGCCGGGGTAATCGGAATCTTCTTCCCACAGGTGCTGGGGCTGGGATACGGATTCCTTCAAATCCTGATCAACGGCAACAGCGTCAGCGGACTGGCGCTGGAGAACTTCACAAACCTGGCCATTCCGCTGTTTGCATTCCTGGTGGCGGTCGTCTTCTTGAAGATCGTGGCCACCGCGTTCACGGTAGGATCTGGCGGCAGTGCGGGGGTGTTTGCGCCCTCTCTGGTGATAGGAGGGTTCGTGGGAGCCGCGTTCTGGATGGCAGTCAACACGCTCCTCCCCGGATGGATACCGATCCCGGCACCGCTGGTCGTAGTGGGAATGATGGCGCTATTCGGCGGGGTGGGACGCGTCCCCATAGCGGTGATGCTCATGGTGAGCGAGATGACGGGGTCCCTCAACCTCTTGGCTCCATCCATGGTCGCTGTGGTTGCGGCCTATTTCGTCACCACCCCCAGGTACACCATCTACAGGAGCCAGGTCTCCAAACGCTCCGACTCTCCCGCCCACCGAGGCGAGTATAACGTTCCGTTGCTCACCAAGATATTCGTCTCTGACGCCATGAACCAATCCGTGTTCACGCTCTCGCCCAGCGACTCGGTAGGCGCGGCGTACCAGGTGGTAGTCGGGAAGGGATACAGAGGAATCCCCATCGTTGAAGGCGAGAAACTGGTGGGCATCGTGACGATGAGCGACCTGCTGAGGATACCGCGTGAAAGGATGGACACCACGCCACTGAAGGAGGTGATGACCCAGAATGTCCTCGCCGCGCACATCGACGACACCGCACTCACAACCCTCGAGACTATGACCAACAATGGGATTGGCCGCCTCCCGGTGATTACTATAGAGTCGGGCAAGTTGGTCGGGATCATCACGAGGACTGACATCATAAGGGCGTATGAGAGGTCGCTGGATCTCCTTTCGAAGTCAGACCCGACTTAGGCTGCGAAGGGACCCTTGCATGAGCGGGCCCGGTGGGATTCGAACCCATGGTCTCCGAGGCTGACGCCTCTTCAGCTCCGAAGGCTGACGCCTTAATCCGTGTTTGGGGCAACCATGGATATCCCTATCCACGTGCTTCCCCTCAGCGGAGTCTAGGCTACGGGCCCACAGGGGCGGGCCGACGCCAGCTAATTAAGCCATGAAAGCGGCGATGCTCTCTTCGAATGGCGGCGCCACTAGACCCCTCTCGGTGATCATCGAGGTTACCAACTCCGGCGGGGTCATGTCAAAGGCAGGGTTCGAGACAGGGACCCCCTTTGGGGCTATCCTCCTGCCGCGGATCTGCACCACTTCCTCCGCCCCTCTCTCTTCTATTGTCACCTCGTCGTAGGTCCGCCCCAGGTCGAAGGTAGACCGGGGGGCGGCCGGGTGGAATGGTATCCCGTGCGTATGGGCCAACACGGCCTCCTGGTAGGTCCCGATCTTGTTGAAGACGTATCCGTCCTTGGTTATCCGGTCCGCCCCCACCACGACCCTGTCGACCCTGCCCAGGCTCATCATGTAACCGACGGCGGTATCAGAAATCAGGGTGCACGGTATGCCGTCGTGAGCCAATTCGAAGGCGGTCAGCCTCGCCCCCTGAAGAGCAGGCCTGGTCTCGGGGACCAGGACCTTGACAAGCTTCCCCTGCTCCACGGCAGCCCTGACCACCCCCAGGGCGGTCCCATAGCCGACGGTCGCCAGCGACCCGGCGTTGCACTGTGTGAGCACTGTATCCCCGTCTTTTATGAGGTCCGCGCCGGCCCTTCCTAACTTCCTGTTCACCTCCACGTCCTCGTCTTCCATGCGCTTCGCCTCTGACTCAACCTCTTCCTTCGCGCGCTTCACCGAAGGCGAGGATCTGGCCTTCGCCAGAATCCTGTCGATCCCCCAGAAGAGGTTTACCGCCGTAGGCCTGGTAGAACGAAGCATCGAGGCGCTTGTCTCCAGGTCGCGGACGAGCCCTGAGATATTCGTAGCCTTGGACCTTCGTGCGGCCAGTGCGACCCCCATCGCTGCGGCAACCCCAATCGCCGGTGCGCCGCGGACCACCATCGTTCTGATGGCAGCGGCTACCTGCTCCGGGGCGGTGTAGACCACGTAGGACAGCCTGTTAGGGAGGGCAGTCTGGTCTATCATCTTCACGCGCCCATCCTCCCACGTCACGGTTCGGAGCGAAAAGAAGTCTGCCATGATGACGAACTCATCGGAGCCCGCTAAAGGGTTTCCGGAGCCGCGGCCCAATCACCTTCAAATAGAGTCGGTGGAGCGTCCGGCACCGGATGCAAGAAGCGGAATCAGAAGGAGAAGCCAAGCCGTACAACGCTCTCCTTGAGGGCGGAATGGTGAAAATCACCGACAGTGAGCGGTTCGGGGAGCTCGAGGAGTCTGGGTACGGCACGCGAGAGGGACGCCGTCTGTCGCTACGCGACTACGAGGCGCTATACCTCCTCTACGCCGGAAAGTTGGAGGCGACCGAGTCAGGGAAGAAGGTGAGTTTCGACAGGCTCGCAGAGCTCTCCCAGAGCAGAGCTGGCGACTCCTGGACGAAATTCATCATCTACAGGGATTTGAGGAGCAGGGGGTATGTTGTGAGGGAGGGTTTCGGGTTCGGGACGGACCTCCGGGTGTACGAGCGCGGAGACTACCCCAAAAAGCCCGCAAAGTACGTGGTGTTCGCCCTGGACGAGGGCATCGAGAAGGACATGTCAGAGCTCCAGAAGTCGGTGAAGGAGATGGCAAAGATGGGGAAGGAGGCAATCATTGCTGTGATTGAAAGGCGTGGCGAGGTGATCTACTACAAGGTCAGCAAGGCCAGGTTCTGATGCGATGAAACCCGCTGGAGCAATCAAGCTCATCAGGCCTGTTAACTGTGCCATGATCGGCTTTGCGGTGATAGTCGGCGCGTTCGTCTCCAAACCTGCGTCGATCCTCCCGGCTCAGCTTGCCCTCGGGTTCCTGACTGGCTTCTTCATCTGCGCCTATTCCATGGTGGTCAACGACGTTTACGACATCGAAGTAGACAGAATCAACAGGAGCGATAGACCCATACCAAGCGGGAGCGTGTCGTTACGCGAAGCGAGCAGGATTTCGGCGGTCACCCTAGCCGCTGGATTGGCCTGTGCGGTCTTGTCTCTCGATTTCCTCGCGGTGCTTGTAGCCGCCGCCTACGCGTTCCTCTCATGGCTATACAACAGCCGAGGGAAGAAGGCGGGCTTGTGGGGGAACCTGATTGTGGCTTCGTCTCTGGCGATTCCGTTCGTCTACGGCGGAGCGGTCGCGCGAGGGTCGCTACTCGATTCGCTCCTCCTCATGATGGCTTTCACAGCCTTCTTCTCGGGGGCAGGGAGGGAAGTGGTGAAGGCCATGGCCGACGTCGAAGGGGACGCCAAGAGGAACGTGAATTCCGTGGCAAGGAAACAGGGGCTGGTGCCGGCATCCCGGGTGGGCGCCCTCTTCTTTCTCCTGGCGGTCATCGCCAGCTGGTTGCCGCTCCTTACCGGCTTGGCAAATGAAGTGTACACCGTCGGAGTGGTCGTCCCGGACGCCATGTTCGTCTACCTGGCGGCATCTATAGTCTACAGCCACAGCCCGTCCAGCGCGCTGCGCGTGAAGGACATCGCCCTGGCCGGGATGACCGTCGGGTTGATAGTCTTCATCGGGGGTGCGCTCTGATACGTGGTCTGAGAAACACAGGCCCAGACGCCTAGAGGAGATGGTAGGCAATGATGAAGCAAGGGCCAAGCTCATGCTTTGGCTCAAGAAGTGGAAGCCTGGAGGGAAAGCCGCGCTGCTGGTCGGCCCTCCGGGGACGGGGAAGACCACGAGTGTCCACCTTGTAGCAGAGAAGCTCGGGTTCCAGCTGGTAGAGCTGAACGCCAGCGACGCCCGCACGAAGGACAAGCTAGCCAAGAAGATCGGCGAGGCGATGGCGAGCTCCAACCTGTTCGGCGGACATACAGCGGTGTTCCTTGACGAGGTGGACGGCCTCTCTGGGAGGTCTGACTATGGGGCGATCGACTTCATCAAGGATGCGGTCAAGATGAGCGAGGCGCCTGTTTTCATGGCAGCCAACGACCCCGACTCAGACGAGGTGAGGAAGCTTGGGAGTGCCGCCACGAAGATAGAGTTCAGGAGGCCAGACGACCAGGCTGTCCTGGAGAGGCTGCGGGCGGTCTCAAGTGAAGAGGGGCTCCGGGTGGGAGACGTTGAGATGGCCAAGATAGCGAGGGCGGCGAACGGCGACCTCAGGGCCGCGATGAACTTCCTGCAGTCTGGGATGCCGGCACAGAAGGACGAAGAGCTGACGGCTTCGGAGTCGGTTAATGCGTTCTTTGACGCAGTAAGCGAGAGCGCCGCTCTCAGAGCCCTCCGGGCGTATCCGGGCCAGCCCAGGGAGAAGCTGCGCGACCTGTTTACGGCCGTGACTAGGTCCAGGGTCCACGAAGAGCGGAAGGCGGCGGCGCTCGAGGTCCTTTCAAGGGCCGATGTGGTCATGGGGAGGATGCTGCACGGGAAAGACTGGAGGCTCCTGAGGTATCTCGACCCAATGCTGGCATCGGAGTTCTGGAAGGCCCTGGGTGATGGAGGGCTGCGGTATACCCTCGACTCGGTACCTTGGCCCCTGCAGCTCCGGATATGGAACGACTCGAAGAAGTTGAAGGGAATAGCCCTGCTCGCGGGGAAGCGGCTGGGGACGAGCCAGAGAGGGTTTCTGGTCCAGGACATGCCCTTTGTCCTGTTGCTCTGCGCCGACAGGGGTTTCAGGGAGGGACTGGTCAGGAGCCTCGAGTTGGATGAGAGCTACGACGCATTGCTGGCCAAGGAAGCGACGAGACAGCCCGGGCGCTAGCTGAACGGGAGCGACTCGGCTGACCCGCCGACGTCCTTCCAGTCGGCGTAGAATCTGGAGAGGGCGCCAGCCAGGGGGCTGGCTGCGTCGACTCTGAATATCCTTATCCTGTTGAAGCGCTTCTCTGTGAGTATCCCGGACCTAGTGAGGAATTCGAGGTGGCGGGAGGCTGAGCCGTGTGATAGCCCTGACCTCCGGGTTATCTCCGAGATGTTCAGTTCCCCCGCCTCGAGCATTATCGTGAGCACCTTGGTCCTGCCGTAGGAAGACAGGAGCGTCTCAAGCTCGAACGTCTGCGAGCATCCCCTTCTCGAGCTCTCCCATCAGCTCCTTGGCCGAGACCAGAGACAACCCAATCATGGTCGTCCTCCCCCTCACCCCTTTCCCTGAGAGCTGCGCCTCGATGATTCCTTTCCTCGACAGCTCGTTGACGTCGCTCCACACCTGAGTATGGTGGTACGCGGTCACATTCCGGGCCTCGCAGAGCGCAGAATAGCTCTTCTCCACCTCCCCTATAGTGACATAGGTCGAACCCCCATTCTTCAGCAGCGAAGAGATGGCCATGAGCAGCAGCTTCTGGTGGGTGGTCAGATAGGACAACTCCTCCTTTCTCAGTTGTGGCGGGAGCGAAGCCTTGGCAGACCTCACGTGCTCAGGCAGCACGCGGGGTGACCCTGAGTCGTCGGCCAACTTTCCCGAGCGCCAGACCAGATCCAGCGCGTAGCGGGCATCCCCGTATGTCCCCGCTATGTCTGCGGCCAGTTGGATGATATCATCGTCAATGGAGCCGTCACTGAACGCCTCGCTGCGCGAGTTCAGGATGTCGGCGAGCTGCTCTGATGGGTAGCTGTCGAGGGCTATCTCGTTCCATTGAAGGGAGCTCAACGTACTCAGGTCCACCTTCTTGAGGTAGTCCGTCGTCTTCGATATGAGCAGCGATGAGAGGACCTGGGCCCCTGGTGACATCTCTCTAAGCCTGGTTATGGTGTAGAGCGACGCAGGATCAGACAGCACGAGCGAGTCAACCTCATCGAAGGCTATGACGAGGTGTATCCTGTTGCTCCTCAGCTCCTCGACCAACGCGGCGAGGAGCTCTTCGAAGCTGTAGCCTCGGGTGGGATAGTTCTGTCCCAGCGACTTCAGCGCCTTCACCATTATGGCCTGTAGGGTCCTGTCTATCCTGCAGTTGACGTGAACGGCCTTCACCAGGTTCCCATGGAGCGCTGCCTTCCTCGGGAGCGACTCTAGCAGTAGTTTCTTAGCCAGCATGGTCTTGCCTGCCCCCACTGGCCCAGTTATCATGACGGTCTGGCTGGCCTTGGAGGCGTTCTGCGCGACACCCTGGAAGTAGAGCTCGAGCTTCTTCAGCTGTGCCTCACGGTGAGGTATCTGGTGCGGGAGGTATTCCTGGAGGAGGATGGCTTCGTCTCTGAAGACCGAGCGCGGGAGCGTCATGAGCGTTGCAAGATTCCCCTAATTTCTCTTATAACCTTAGTCGTGCGCTCAGTGGAACGAAAGATAGAGGGTTCGCCGAAAGTGTTCTGACAAAGTGGAAATAAGCCCGAAGGGTGGCCGAGGCGTTGAAGGCAGTCAGGTTCCACAGCCATGGCGGCCCGGAGGTGCTGAGGTACGAGGACGCCCCAGACCCAGCCCCGAACGCGGATGAAGCGCTGGTGAGGGTGAAGGCGTGCGCGCTGAACCATCTGGACATATGGGCAAGGAATGGGCTGCCAAACGTCGTCATCCCGCTGCCGCACATATCTGGGAGCGACATATCAGGGGTCGTGGAGCGGGTCCCTGCCGAAGAGAAGGAGTTCGCGGCCGGGGATGAGGTCATAGTCAACCCCGGGATCGGATGCGGGCGCTGCGACAGATGCCTTTCGGGGAGGGATGACCAGTGCAAAGACTACACCATAATCGGATACGGCGTGGACGGAGGATACGCGGAATTGGTGAGAGTCAGGAGGACCCACCTGATCAGGAAGCCGGAACAGATGTCGTTCGAAGAGGCCGCTTCATTCCCGCTGGTGTTCGAAACCGCATATCACATGTTAGTAACCAAGGCGAGGGTGACCCCAGGGGACGTCGTCCTCATCCTCGGCGCAAACTCTGGCGTGGGTTCGGCGGCCGTCCAGGTAGCAAAGCTCTTCGGCGCTAAGGTCATCGCGACGGCCGGGGACCGGGAGAAGGCGGAGAAGGCGCGCATCCTCGGCGCTGACGAGGTGATAGACCACTACTCCCAGGACGTCCTAGCTGAGACCAGGCGCCTTACAGACAAGAGAGGGGTTGACGTTGTGATTGAGCACGTCGGGAAGTCGACGTGGCAGGGGAGCGTGAAGGCGCTCGCGAAGGGGGGGCGACTGGTCACCTGTGGGGCGACCACGGGAGCGGAGGTGACCACGGACCTCAGGTTCGTCTACAATAGGGAACTGACCATCTACGGGAGTTTCATGGCAGGGATGGGGGAGCTGTTGGAGGTGGTTGACCTACTCAAGGCCGGGAGGCTGAAGACGGTGGTGGACTCGGTGTTTCCCCTTGCCGAGGCGAGTGCAGCCCAGGCCAGGATGGAGTCGAGCAGGCACTTCGGAAAGATAGTCCTGAAGGTCTAGGGGACTATTTCGTAGGAGTGTGTGATCTTCGCGGTGGGCTGGATCGTAGCCCCCACGCTGCAGAATTTTTCGGTGCTGTCCCTGATGGCCTCCTCGACGTAGTTTTTCTCGAGGTTCACGCCAGACAGGATGTATCTGATATGCACGGATGTCCAAGGTCTTGGGAGGCCGTGCTCAGGCCGTTCCCCCGAAATGCGAATCTTGAGCGAGGTCAAATCCTGCTTCCGTTTCTTGAGGATGGCCACTATGTCCATCCCTGTGCAGGCGCCGAGAGAGGCGAGCAGCGCGTTCATCGGACCGATGCCTTTCGGCGTGGCTTGCACTGCGTCGAATACCACGGTGTGGCCAGAGGCGTCGGAGCCGAGGAAGACGTTGTCCCCGCTCCAGTCTACCTCCGCCTGCCACTCTCGATTACTCGACCTCTATCACCACCGGCTTCGATGCCGACTCGACGTCACCCTTCTCTATGAAACTCCTCCTGCCCCATCGTGCTTTTGCCTCGGCGATGAGCCCGTGGTATCCGGGCCCAAGCGACGATGCAGGGAATCCGAACTCCTTCTCAACGTCGAGCATCTTGGACCTCGCATCCTCCACATTTCTGGGTATCTTAGGGGGGCCACCGTCTTCAGGCATGATCATCACCCAGATGCGGTATGGCAGGTCTGGGTCACGGCTCCAGTAGAAGCTTGCCCTCCGTACCTCCTTCTTGATCTCCTCGAGCTTCCTAGGGCGTATCCCTCTCCTGGCACCTAAGGTGAGCCTCATGGTGAGAGGCATCCTCTTGTCGAAGTCCTCCCAGGCAACCGTCCAGACGTCCGGGTGGAAAGCCTCCCTCAGCCCCCCCACGATCCTGTAGGTTACGTTGACCTTCACAGTGTCCCCTGAGGCATAGTTCTTCTTGTCGGTGACGAGACGGACGTGGTCAATCCTGGTGGGCGGCCACTCGTACTCTCTGCGCCTGTCCTTCAGAGACAACGGGGGTGGGCGGGCTCCGCAGACGGTTTAAAGTTTGGCGCGCTACTCAGAGGGCGCGTTCGGAGGGCCTCGCGAGAAGACGGGGGGCTGCTGTCTCCAAAAGCGCCACCCTGAACGAACAGACCTCGTCCCCTCCAGTTAGGCACTGGATCTCGCTCACCTCAAAGATCCTGCCGAAGGTCCCAGACATGAATCCCCGAAGGTGCGCCCTGAAGAATGCGCTCCTTCGGTGGAGGTCCTGCTTCGTGTTCGGCTCGCATTCGAATAGCCTCTTCGCGTTCACCACCATGAGGAAGCCCGGAGTCTTGCCTCGCTATATCGAGATGCCAGCGTAGCCAAGGGCAACACGGGTCCTGATTAGCTCGTCGAGCTGGTCGACCATGAACTTGGCTCCGAAGTCTTCTGCGACCTCCTTGGCCGAGTGCCTCCTCATCGCTTCGGCCATCTGATCTATTATGGTCGCCGCTCCGGTCTCGAAGACCGTCCACAGCCTGTTTAGCGTCTCGTTCAGCGATCGGCCCTCATCAATATGCCATTTCGGCCGGCCCATTGCGCGGGAAAGTGTTGTTTGTCCACCATAGACCCATCCTCCGCTGCGATGGCATCTACGAACTCGATGAGGTCCATGGACTGCGGCGACTTCTTCAGACCTGACAGGCCTTCTTCGGCATCCGTAATGTCAGCAAAGAAGCTCAGAGTCGCTGCGTTAGACCGCCCTGGCGCGGTGAAGCCCGCTAGGACGTTCACGCCGCAGTCGCTAACAGCCTGGCTGCGCCTGGCGAGGGCCCCTTCTCGTTTCTGATCCTGATGACCGCTTCCGCCAGCCTACGACCTGGGGCATGCTCCCATATCTTTCTATCTTTTAGATAACGCATGAGTGACTTGCTAGCCTCCCATACATATTCTTAATAGAGGCCGCCTTTGCTTCGGGGCCCCGTGCGACAGGCCAGGGGGCCAAGCGGGAGCGAGGTATCGAGACTACAGATTTGGAATCTACACCGCTTAAATCCAGTCGAGAAGCGTCGCCGCCTGGTACCCTGGAGGGCAACATGACAGGAATAGAACAGGAAGTCGACAGCACCAACTTAAGGACGGTGCAGTTGGTAAAACTCCTCTCTGACCTTGGGCCAGACGTCCCGGAGATTGCTAGGAGGCTGGGGCAGTTCAAAGAGTCTGTGCGATACAGATACAAAGAGAAGATTGTCAACCGCGGCATAGCGGTCCAGGCGGCCGTCGACCACGAGAGGCTTGGGCTCCGGAGGATGATGGTCGTGGCTGATGTGGCGGAGCCGTACAGAGGGTACGCCCAGGCGATCTTTGCAGCCATGCACGAGCTCTGCTACGTCGTCGGTTTCGCGAAGACCTTGGTAGGCGGAGAGCACGTGATCAACTTCAGCATCCCTGAAGAACACGTCCGCGAAGTCCGCGCCGTTTTCAAAGAACTGGAGGGGAAGGGCATGTTCACCCGCCTCGAAGTCTACGAGTTCGACTGGTTCCGCACTGTCCCGATGAAGGCGGAGTATTACGACTTCGACACCGGAAGGTGGGACTTCGACTGGCAGGGGAGCGGCCCCGATGACTTCCAAGCCGCCGCCAGCATCCCTTCGGAGAAAAGCAGGTTCGACGGCATAGACCTCCTGATAGTGAAAGAACTACAGATGGACGCCAACAAGTCACTCAAGGAGATGGCTGATAAGCTGAATGTCAACTACAAGAAGCTGGCCTGGCACTATTCATCGCACGTCATCGCCAGGAAGCTGATATCAGGGTACACAGTCAACTGGATGGGGACGCGATACGACTACACCCTCGAGAAGGCCTTGCACCGCAAACACAGGTACTTCGCTGTGGATCTCTTCGTCAGGAGTCTTAGTGAACTCGAGGCGATGACGCTCCGGCGTAGGATCAATAGACTGCCATTCCTCTGGGGGGAGGCTGGTGGCGGCAACTACTTCGCAGAATTCGCATTCCCTGTCGACAACGTAGTCGAGGCGCTTCAGTTCATCGGGAACGTCACACATGAAGTAAAGGGCAGGACCAGCATCTACCCCATCGACCAATCGGAGGCTGCCCGTTTCACCATAGCCTATCAGCTGTACGAGCCTGCGACGAAGCAATGGGGGCACAGCGGGGAGAGTCTGCTGTCGAAGTTCGAACAGTTGATGGTCCAGATAAAGGCAGGGGTCAGCTAGGAGAGCCTAGCTGACACCGAAGCCGCCGATTATCTCGAGCGGCCCGACCTTGAGGCCCAGCGACGCAAAAACAATGCTTGCGCCAGTCAGGGCGATCATCCCGTAGCGGATTTTCTCGTCCAGTGTCATGTCGGCAGCCATGGCACGTCTCGGCTTTTAAGAATGAGCCTATGCATGACGGCGAGGCTGTTGTGTCAGGCGAAATCCAAGTGCCAAAAGGAACGCCTGCCCTAGCGTTGCATCAACTTCTAAATAAGAACGGTCGTGCGCTGCCGGCGAGCAAAACTGCCCACCCAATCAGTAGAGAAGCACCCTCACATTCCAGCACGTAACGTCCTAGACAGGATAGTCCTGGGAGGGAGCGATGGGGCGATTGAGGGGGTGGCGATGACATCCGCCCTGAATGGAGCCGGCTTGCTGTTCGGGACGATCGCTGTGGCGGGCATCGCCTTCGCGGCTGCGGGCGCTCTTTCGATGTTCTTCAGCAACTACCTTTCCAGGAGGACGGAGGTGGACTCCCTGAAGATTGACCTGGCGAGGGAGAGGATGGAGATCGAGACAGAGCCCGAAGAGGAGACGCAGGAGATGGTGGACCTGCTAAAGAGGGACGGCTATGGCGAGCGCGAGGTCGAAGTGATAATGAGGAGGCTGAAGAAAGACAAAGAGCTCTGGCTTAGAGAGATGCTCCGAAGAGAACTGCGCGTGAACGCAGAAGACGTCAACGTAGACCCCTACGGCCATGCGCTCGCCGCAGGCTTGGCGTTTTTCTTGTTTTCCCTTCTTTCGGTTTCCCCATATCTCTTCCAGATTCCTAGGACGGACGCGCTCGGAACATCGATGATTCTGTCGCTTGTCGCACTGTTCGCCCTTGGTTCTAGGGCGTTCGTACCCAGGAACTTCAGGCCGAGATCCGGCTTCGAATCAGCGGCCGTAGGAGCCATAGCTGGCCTCCTGCTCTATGTCGTGGGAATCCTGTTCTCAGCGCTCTGAGAAGCCTCGTTGGGCCGTCGACGGTCCCTGCTAAGCCTGATCAGCCTCTCGGAGGGTGCGATGCCTCTGCCCGAGAGCTACCGGAAAGGACTTGGGTCGGCGCTCTGGCCCTCGAGCCGTGAAGAGGCTCCCGCTCGGGAAGATCCCAATCGAGATATTGAACGGCACGGTGCTGAAGCTGACCGGAGCAGATTCGGACCAGCTGGTGGCCCGGCCCCGGGCTGGACTGGACTTTGCGGCGGTCAGGGTCGGAGGCAAGTTCATGGTTGCTTCGGCGGACCCGATAACTGGCGTTTCGGAGAACGTGGGCGCCTACGCCGTGGGCGTGAGCGCCAACGACGTGGCGACCAGCGGGAACAGACCGCAGTTCGCGGAGGTCGTGATTCTTCTCCCACGGGGGGCGTCAGCTTCAGATCTCAAGCGGATCGCCCTGCAGGTCCACGGCGCGGCCATGAAGATTGGCGTCACCATACTTGGAGGGCATACTGAGGTCGCCCCTGGCATCGACCATCCAATCATCATGGCTACGGTATTCAGCCTGGTGGACAGGTTTGTCACCTCGGGGGATGCCCAAGAGGGCGATGCCATAATGATGACGAAGACCGCGGGCTTGGAAGGGACCGCGGAACTGGCACGGGAGTACAGGTTCCACACGAGAGTAAGCGCCTCCACGCTCAGAAGGGCACGGCGGTTCGTCGAACAGGTCGACATAACGAAGGAGGCAGTCGCCTCTTTCGGGACCGGAAGGGTTCATGCGATGCACGACTGCACCGAGGGAGGTGTCCTGGGAGCGGTCTTCGAGATGTCCCTGGCCTCTGGTCTCGGCTTCATGCTCGAAGAGGCTGCAGTCCCGGTGGCGCCTGAGACCAGAGAAATATGCGACGCCCTGTCTATCGACCCCCTGCGGCTCATCGGCTCAGGCTCGCTTCTTCTGGCGGTGGAGCCGGGAGCCGAGGCTGAGGTGGAGGGGGCGTTGCGCGGAGTGTGCAAGGTCACCAGAATCGGCTCATTTGTCAAGGACAGGAGGTCTGTGGTTGGAAGGGACGGCTCCACGCGGGAACTGAAGAGCGCCCCGCAAGATGAGCTATGGAGAGTGCTCGCCCGACGTAGTGGCCCGAGGTAGCGGCTTGGCGTTCGCGCCGCCTGGAACCCACGTGGAGGAGGTCTGGAGGACCCAGGCGAATTTGTTCTGGAGAGACTTGCTGTAGACCTTGGCCCAGTCGAGACCCACGTAGTCACACCAGGCCTTGTAAATCCGCGGGTCGATGTAGTTCTTCATCGATGTATTGAGGTTGTAGCTCTTGGTCCTTTCGTAGAACTCGAGCTCCCTCTTCAGCCTGGGGATGCGCTTGACATCGTTCTTGGCGATGGCATCTTCGAGCTTCTGTTTCTTCTTCCTGTGAGCCTCGTCCCAGGTCTTCGGAGGCGTCCTCTGGTGGTTGCAGAATATCGCCGCCTGGAGGTTCGCTTCCTTTGCGTGGTAAAGCTTGTCCAGGTCGTCGGCGTCTTTCATGTCTTCCGAACCAAGGTACTCCCTTGCTTTCGCAGTAGCGTGGTAGGTCCTGAACACCTTCGCCGTGACCCCGGGGACCGTGGAGGAGAGAAACTGGTTGACCATGCTCGAGCTAACGTCGTGGAATATCTCGTCCCCAGGCTTCTTGCCGTCCATGAACTCATGAAGGTTATCGACGGCTGGCTGAGGGAGGGCCTCCGATTTGTTCCAGGCGACCGAATCCTTTCCCAAGAACTTGAACTCTGCGATGTTTCCCCTTAGGCCCACGTGCTCCACTCTCAGGGTGCTGGCGCCTACAGTGTCCGCCTCGTCTTCGTCCTTCTCGTCCCCTACCCTCATCCCAAGTGCGTCGATCAGATAGCAGACTGTCGCAACCTGCCGCACCCTCTCATCCTTCGACTCGAGGCCTCGAAGTATCCTGGCTCTGATCTTTCCGAGGTGGGTGCCTACCTTCTTGGCGTTGTCATACTTTGCCTTGCTCCTGGACTGCTGCAGCGGCGAGCTCTCGTGCAACCACACGTACTTCTCCTTGTCAGTCAGCTTGTCAATCCACTTGGCCATCCACATGGAGTTGTGGTCGTGTACCACGTCCTTCCACTCACCAGGCGGGACCTGTGACCCCTCGCCGAGATTGAGCACCACATCAGAAGGCTGTGTCCTGGGCTTCCACCTGCCTCGCAGGGGGTGCTGACCCCTGCCCATGAAGAGCCCCGGTGGCTCGACCATCCAGTTCGCCATGTCCACCTCCTTGCCGTCCAAGACTGCCCGGCCGTACTTTGCCTTCAAGGCTTCTCGCCGCTCTTTTCTCGAGGCAGCCAGCGCCCTCTTCTCCTCCTTGGACATCCCTTCCTTGGCCGCCTTCTCCGAGTCAATCCTCCGATAGAACTTCGAGAAGTCTACAGCCTCGAACTTGGCTCCCTCGCACCAGTCAGGGAGCTGCTTTGCGAAATCAGACATGAAGTTGGACCTGAAGACAAGGTCCTGGAAGTAGGGGGTGTCCTTCTTCTTTGCAAAGTTGTATGCCATCTCTTCGGCCAAAGGCGAAAGCGACACCTCTCTGCCGCCCACAGAAATGGTAATGCCTTCGGGGACATACGGGTCAGGAAAATTGACTCCGTTGTGAGAAAGCGTCTTCCAGTAGGCACTCAAGAGCCTTTATGCGGGTTTCTCCTCGTCGTTTATTAAAGTCCACCCGGCTTTTGGCTGAGCTGAGTTATGAGGGTTAAATAGGAAGTCAGGCTCCAGCGACATTAGCACATGTGGATCGACTATGTCGGGTCGCGCGTAAGCAGTTTGAGGTCTCCGGCGATGATCGTGGCGGTCTCGACGTCGATGCCCCAGTATCGCGCGCTCTACTCCCAGGCGCGCGAGCTTGCAGACTACATGCTGAGGAAGATGGAGTTCGAGAGAATAGGGACAGTCAGGGCCTCCGCATTCCCTCCTGAGGTTCTCCTTCGGGACGATGGGATATCGAGCCTGCCCGAGTGTGGTTTGTATCTGAGCAGGGGGAGACGCGACACCATCCTCTTCGCTGGAGACACCAGCCCCATGGACGAGCAATATGAGTTCACCGAGTTCCTCCTTGGGAAGGCGGAGCAGATGGGCGCCGAGGAACTTTATTCGGTGGGGGCCAGGTGGACCGAGAACCCCCTCCCCCCCGAGGCGGACCCGCAGGCGCTCGGCTTCGCGACCGATGCTGTCGGTGTAGCCAAGCTGCGAAAGAGCGGGGTGAAGATTCTCGCAGAGGAGCCTGCTCCCTTCTTCGCTTCGATGGTGGTAGCCATGGCGAAAGACCATGGAATCAGGGGGTACAAACTGTCGGTCGACCATGGCGAACCGAGCCCTCATGCGAGGTCGGTCGCGAGGCTGCTCGAAGTCCTCGAGAAGCTGGCTGGCTTTCGGGTTGACCTGGGTGAGCTGAAATCGAAGGCCCTCCCCACCCTCCCTCCTCGCCAGTCAGGAAGCAGCTCCATCTACCACTAGCCTGTTGGCTGCAGCTGGCCGTGTCCGTCTACGAAAGGAGAAGAGACAGGCAGCATGGCTCCTGACTCAGGTAGGACCTGCTGGGCAGGCTCACGCGCCTTTGGCAAGTGTCCTCCCGGTAATGGCCATCGCCAGCCCAATCCAGTAGGGAAGGTATCCCAGGACAGGGCCGAAGCCCCCCAGCCTGTACGCCGAATAGCCGAAGCCTATGATCAGGCCCAGGAACCCCGCCCCTCCGCCTAGCCAGACCAAAATCCTGCCTACGGTCACGAAGCGGAGAACGATGGCCAGGCCGCCGATCATCACCGTCAGCCCGCCCAGGGCTATGACCCCTTCCACGAGGGTTATCGAGAGCACAGCCGCGCTGGCATAGACCCCGACTAGGAGGTCTGATATTCTCGGCTCGGCGTAACCGAGAGCAGTGTAGAGGAAGCCCCTGGACGAGTAGCCGCTGGCGAGCATAAGTGCGCCCCCGACCAGCGCAAGGCCGCCTGCGAGGACCCTCCTGAATGCCATCGTCTCCATTTCGTCAGGCCGATAGAATAGCGTTTCGTGAGACTGCTGAGTCAGCAGATACACGCTATGTTTATCCGTGTGGCGGGCTCCGCGGGAAAATCAATGCGCCTCGCAAGCAGCGACAGACAGCTCCAGAGCACACTCGACTGGGCGCTCGACAGGATGCGACAGAAAGGGTATGCCGTGAAGTCGAAGGTCACCCTCAATGTCGAGCCGAGCCTCGCCATAATGGGCTATGCCAAGAAGGAAGGCGAGATTCACAAGATCCTGATCTCCGAGTGGGCGCTCGACTCCGAGATGCTTGGAGGGCTCGTCCTGCACGAGCTTGCTCATGTCTACTTCACTGAGCGGGGCGCGAGCTCGCACGACAGCGATACTCTGGAAGCGCTCCTGGAGGAGCTGGAAGAGAAGGACGGTTTGAGGGCGAAGGAGACTGAGTGCCTGATAAACGCGTTCAACCACCTTCAGAACGTGATGGTAGACGACGTGGTCTTCGCAGTCATGGGGGAGAAGGAGAGGGCGATGGCGAAGAGATTCTTCGCTGAATGGGTGTCAGACAGGCCGTCAGGGGACCCGGTGACCGACACGGAGCTCCTATGCAGAAACGCGTTCGCCGTCGCGTCGCTCATGAGACGGGGGCTGTTCGACAAGACCAGCGAGATGCACTACAGGAACGAGGCGTTCGTGTCCTCGCTCGGACCCAAGGCAGAGGGCGAATTCGAATGGCTCGAATCGTTCCTCGCGACCGCGAGTACGGAGTGGGAGGCGGATAAGTTCAGAGACGCCCTGGAGTCGTACTTCGACAGGCTGCTTTCGCTGATGCGCGCGTCTTCCAAGCTCGACGACCTCCGATAGCGAGCTCACACCGGGAATCGACCACCGGCGACCGGCAGGTCCCGAGAGGCTCAGGCCACCCCATCCTAGGCGAACGCTGAAGCCCACGCTCCCTTCGTTTATTAGAAGGGCAGCGCGCCGGACCTCTCTTGACCCAAGAGTTCGGGGGCGATGGGAGTCACCCCCATCAGAGGGCTCTGAGCGCTGAGGCGCTGGAGAGGAAGTTCCAGGACTTTGGGGAGGTGGCTACGGCGTTCGTGAGAGAGGTGAGCGCCACAGGGGCTTTCTCCTACAGGGGGGAGACGAGATCCGTGAAGGACAACCTGCGCGTGACGAAGATGGTGTTCAGCAAGTGGTCCATCGAGATATTGACCAGCACATACTCCCTGAAGACGGCTGGTTTCGCAGACCTGAGGAGGCTGCTCCGCGGGATAAGCCCCCGGGTGCTCTCAAAGAAGCTGAAGGACCTCGAAGAGCTGGGGTTCATCCGGAGGGAGGTAATCGGCACGCGGCCACCGAAGGTCAGATACACCCTTTCGAAGAAGGGCGAGGTGCTTGCAAAGCTTGGGGAACCCGTCATCCTCTACTTGCGCGAGTCAAGCGGGTAGCGGCCCCTAGAAGGAACCCAGCAGGCGCCTGAGCGCGAGGCCGGTCATCGCATAGTTCAGGAAGTACATCGTCATGCAGACAGGGCAGACGGCGTGTATGACGCCAAGCTCGAGGTACCACAGATAGAGCGTGAACAGGTTCCCCACCATCAGTGCGGGGACCATCACTTCTCCGTCTAGCGAGCCTTTCCTACGACCATACCACACCCCGAGCGCGACCATGAGCGGGAACCAGACCAACCCATAGACATAGAGAGGTATGCCGTACGGGCCAGGGGGGAAAGTCACGTCCCCGCTGGCGAAGACACTCCCACAGGAGAAAAATGCGTTGACGTTGCACACCCTCGATAGCGGAGTGGAGAATGCCGTAATCTCGTCATATGCGTGGAAGGTCGCCACCGCCACCCCGACGGCTGCTAAGGCTACGAAGCCCTTGGTCAGACGGTCCATCGTGGGTCAGAGATCCTGGCCGGGACTGCCACCAGGGCCGTGGATGTCCCCTGGGCTGGCGAGACGTTCGCAAGGGTCGCGGTCGCGTATTGCTGGTTGCATACTGACCCTGGCTGGCCGCCATCTACGTTGCAGATGGCGCTGATCAGGTAGTTGGCTGCGCCGTCTACCAGCTGCGCGATCGGGCTACCGGGCGTATTGAGTTGAGAAGCTATCTGGGTCCAGTTCATGCCGATGATGTTGGGCTGCGATGGGGATGTCAGGTATTGTGATTGGTCGGGGAGCTCGAACTGGGCACCACAATTGACTGCGTATTGGTTGGCTATGTCGACGAACGGAATGCCTCCGGTTGACTGTGTCGCCGAAGCCGAACACGTGTCGTACTGGGACACGAGGCTGGTCTGGGCCGCTGTGAGAGTCTGCCTCACGTCGCTCTGGCCTGCCCGGCCGTACTCCTCCACTGCCACGAACGTGATGTAGCTGCTGGTGTAGGTGACGTTCGCGAATGTGAACGTCGGTGTGTTGGCGTTGAGGTCGGTGCTCGAGGAGAGCATGTACTGAAGGCCGCTGAACGTCCCGAAGTGCGAAAGAGCCACGATAATCGCCCACCTCTCGATGGCGCAGAACGGGCAGAACTCCCCGCCGACATAAAGGACCTCGGGCTTCCCCCCGGACGTGAGGAGAGAGCCGGAGATCTTGGCGGGGGGAGACACGCCCGTCGGGGTCCCGATGGCGTTAAGGGTCGAGTCGCTCACGCCGGTCACCTGGCCGAGTACGGTCTGGGAGACGGGCTGGCCGATGTACTTCGTGTAGGGGTCGCTGCCGGCAGCAGCGATGAAATAGACTACAACCAACAGAGCTACTACGACGGCGATGACAGAGATCAACAGTATGCGCCTCCTCCTCTGCCTCGCACGCAGGGTCGCCTTGATGGACAACTAAGAGCGACTTCCCCATCGGGTAAATAAAGAAAGCCTCGCGAGGAGTCAGATGTCTGAGCTCCTAACTCTTCGGCACAGACCCAGCCAAGGGTCACCCGTCAGTGTTGGTGCAACGAACCTGCGAAAGACTGACTTTCCGGCAGCCCACAGCAGCACCCCCGCGTAGTGTTCTATGTCCCGGTGATCGGCTGGATAGGCAGCGGCTCGCCGTGCTCGCCCGCCGCGCAGCCGCAACCTTGGACATGGCCGCCGCGCCTGAGCGTTCCCCTATAGAGACCATCCTCCAGCTTCCTACCAGTCTTTGCTTCCCACTGTTCAATCGGCATGCCGTACTTCTGCTGTATCCTGTCACGATACCATTCCGGGAGAACATTGAAACTACAAAATGGTATGATCCTCAGGTCGGGGGTGAGGTAGTGGATGTCGCAGCGCTGAAGCCGCTCCTCATCCTGGTTATATTTATCCTGGAAGTGCATCATCCCGATGAACATGCTCTTCAGGTGGAACTGGCCTACTGAGGAGTAGTCGTGCTTCACAAGGGCGTCGGTGAGGAGCTTGGCGAAGCTCAGGCTCTTGGGCTGCTTCTCTTTGTTCACGAAGGACGAGATCCTTGTAAGGACCTTCGCAGCCACCACATAGCGGTTTGTCCCCGAGTAGATTTCCTCCGTCTTCTCGTCCAAGTACTCAACTAGCCCAGGTATGTCGACGAACTCGGGCAGCGGAACGAGCCTCTTCTTGTCTGGGTCGTTGAACACGTATGTCCCTGCCCCGCAGGCGAAGTGGATAGAGAGCTCATACTGCTCCTTCTTGGTGAAAGCCTCTATGAAGCCTGTCACCGGCGAGCAGGACGGGACGGGGAACCATCCGTCCTTCGATATCATGCCGTTGGTCTGTTCCTCTATCTTCTCGATGCAGTCTGGTATCGTAATCCTGTACTTCGCCCTTTCTGACTTTGTCAGCCTACCTGTAAGCGAGACAGGCTGGAAGTTGACCGCGTGGACGGTATCTATGTTGTTCGCGCCGAAGCGGATTATGTCACCTAGCTCGTGGTCGTTGATCGACTTTATGACGGTCGGGACAAGGACTACGCCCAAGCCCACTCTCCGGCAGGCGTCGATGGCGTAGGGTGCCTCCCAGTGGTTCTTCGGGTTGGTCTTCGGAGTGACTCCGTCGAAGCTCATGTAGAGGTTGGAGACCCCGGCGTCCTTCAAGCGCTTCGCAAGGCCCGGATTGAGAGCCAGATTGATGCCATTGGTGTTGAGCTGGATGTGGTCCACCCCTTCTTCCTTCAGTATCTTGATGATTGTCGGCAGCTCCTCGCGGAGCGTCGGCTCCCCTCCGGTGATCTGTACGGAATTGCCCGCCACAGGTCGCTCCGCCTTCAGCGAGCGCCCCATCTCCCTTACCTGGTCGAGGGTAGGCTCGTAGACGTAGGCCCCCTCCAGTCCCTTCTTGACGTAGAAGAAACAGTACCAGCAGGTGAGGTCGCATCTGTTCGTCACTATGATGTTTGAGAGGCCGGTGTGCGACAGATGGTTGGAACAGAGACCGCAGTTCGCTGGGCATGAGCAGACGTCGAGGGGGACATTAGCTGCGTGCGTCCCCTTCCCGTCCTTCCAATAGCGCGAAAACTTGCTGTACATTTCATAGGAGCCGAAGTAGAGCTCTTCAGTCTCGCCGTGTTCAGGGCATGTCTTCGTCATCCAGACCTTGCTGTCCCGCTCGAAGACGATAGCTGGCAGTATCCTGTTGCAGTCAGGGCAGATAGACTGCGTCTGGCGGATGAAGTTCCCCTTGGAAACTTCTTTCTTCAGTTCAAGGCTGACGTCAGCGATTTGAGCCAAAATAGGTTCGCTGGAGAGTCTCTCCCGCCGAGTGGATATAAGCATTTTAACTTTCCAGAGGGTGAAAAGTTAAAGATGGCCCGTGCTGTCGGGCGGGCAGATGACACTGAGCGAACGCGCCACCGTGTCCCTCGAGGCACTCGGGCTGACGGGGAGCGAAGTGAAAGCCTACGTCGCCCTTCTCAAGGGCGGGACGATGACCGCGAGCGACGTGAGCCGGGAGGCGAGGATACCATACTCAAAGGTCTACGATGCGCTCGAGTCCCTCCATAGGCACGGCTGGGTGGAGGAACAGAAGAGCAGGCCGACCGTCTACACGGCCAAGCCGCCTGACACGGCCTTGGAAGAGCTGAAGTCCCGCCAGGAGACCGAAAGGAAGGAGATGGAGCAGGTCGCGCTGGAAGAGCTGATGGGAATATACGTCAGCAGGGGGGAGCAGGAGAAACCAGACATATGGATCATGCGGGGGACGAATGAGATTCTCTCGAGAGTGAAGAACCTCCTTCTGAACTGCAGGGCGGAGTTGCTCATCGCCCTACCCGCACAACTGGCGCCGTTCACCGACCGGATCGAGCCGCTACTTGCGGCACTTAAGGAGAAGGGGGTGAAGTGCCTGATCCTTACTTCACCTGACCTCCCAAAGGAGGCAGCCGGTCAACTGGCCAGACACTCGGAACTCAGGACGAGGAAGACTATGTATGGCGGAGGCCTCGTGTCAGATTCGCGCGAAGTAGTTCTCCTGCTCGGAGGAGGCGAGCAGGGAGGACTCCCTCTGGCCATATGGGCATCGCACCATGGGCTGGCCAGCTTTGCCAAGGACTACTTCGAGTTCCTGTGGAACTCGCCAGGGACCACCAAGCATTGAGCAAGGGAGAAAGCATCAGAGACGAGGAAGGGGTCCTCAAACGGCTTGGCGTGGACGCCGGCCTGTCCCGGAACGAGGCATCGTTGTACCTCAGGCTGCTCCAGGAAGGACAGATTCCCTCATCCCGTGAGGCGGAGGCTGCTACGCTCCTGGAGAGGGGGATGGCAATAATCTCCGGTGACGGGAAGAGGATAATCCCAGTCCATCCTAGGCTCGGGATAGCGAACCACTATAGGACGTGGAGGGAGGCGATGGTGAAGGAGATCAGCGAGAGGCGGATGAGGGTAGACAGGCTGATCCTTGAGCTAATCCCCCTGTACGACGCCGCAATGGAGAAAAGGGCGGATGCGGGGGGCGCCTAGTATCATGGCTGCGCCACATGAGCACGAGATAGTCTTCTTGGGCATGGTTAACGTGAACCGCGATAACTACCTTCAGGGGGTAGTGGACGTTTGGAGGTGCAGAGGCTGCAAGAAGCTCTTCTGCGACGACAAGAGATACGATGAGCCGCTCAAGGCGAGCGTGGGGTTCGAGTCGATTCCCGATGACGAGGAGTGGGCTGTGCTGACGTGCACCACGCTGAAGGACGTGCACATGAACTCCCTGGGGGTAAAGCATGGCAAGAAGTTCACCCACGCGTGTAGGGACGGCAAGGTACAAGAGTATGTGGTGGGCGCCGACTACACGCTCTCGCCGAACACGGGCAGCCCCATCCACAGGCTCTATCTGGTAAAGGACAACATCAACAAGAACATTGAGGCAGGACACTACAAGCTGGCGATGGTGAAGTAGCCTGGCTCTGGCGCAAAGAGCCTCGACAACCTTCAACCTTCTGACAGGGATATGGGCGGCGATAGTCGGCTGGGGTCTCGGCCCGTCGTTTCTGTGCCCCAGAAGCGGCTGCCCAATACCAGCCCTGCAGGGCGCCGTACCGGCCCTAGGGGCCATTCTTGTCCTAGATGCCCTGGTCTGCTACATCGGGTTCAGGAGCGCTTTCATGGCAGGCGGCGCCCTCTCCGCGATCGTGGCGGCTATCACCCTCTACAACTGGGCAGGACAATATGGAGGCTGGGCCTGGACCGGCCTGGTAGTCCTCTCCTTCGTGTCGCTGATCTTTGACCTCCTGGCCCTGAGGCCCAGAGAGCAACTGAGAGAGCAGGCGAATCCGATGAACCTGCCTGTGTTCGGCTAGACTTCGAAGCTGATGAAACGTTTCCTCTTCAGTATCTCTTCAGAGCCCGCTTTCAGGCGGTCGACCCTGAAGGCCCCATAGGATGGCCGTGAAGACCCCAGCATCAGTACCCCACTTTCCAAAATGCCCAGAGCCACCGTATCTTCGCCCTTCTGATGGTGGACAAAAGCGGCGCAGACCAGTATCACCCCCTGCAGGAGGGCCTTCTCGTCTCCGGCCCTCGTCCGCCAAATCCCTTCGAGGACCTCGTGGCACTCCCAGTACCGCTCGGCGTTGAACAGCGACTTGGCCTCGGTGAAGATCTCGTCTTCGGGCCTGAACTTCGGGGCGGTGTTCAGGTCGTGGGTGAATTCTGGCGCCGTAAGAGGCTCCAGCGCGGCGACGAAGAGTTCGAAGTCTGGACGGCCAGGCACGAACACGTCCAGCTCCAAGGCGCCGTAGGAAGTCCACTTCGGGTTCTTCGCCTCCACCCCGAGCTCTCGGGCCATCGCGCGGACTACCCCCAGGAGGTCCCCTCGGAAGGCGCCACCCTTGAGCCTGATGAGAAAGCGCAACACGGTATGAAAGATGATTGGAACGCTTTAATGTTGACCCTGCCCTTCAGAGGTCGTGGGTGATGACCGGATTTAGCCTACTGAACCGACAGATGTCGAGGATCTTGAGTACGAGAACCCACAATCTGGTCGAGGCATCCGCCTCGGTGCGTTGGGAATCAATTTATAACCTCTGAAACGCGCCGCAGATTCAGGCGAAGTCGGGTGGTTGAGCTTGATCTCACCTGCAATCTAGAGGGGTTCAGACGGTTTCTAATCAGCAGTACTTGTAGGAGTTTCATCCCAGAGTCATACCTCAGAGACCCCGAAGTATTCCCCGAGAAGCAAGGCGACCAGGGATCCATCTACGTCGAGGCGGTGGACAAGGTCGACCTCAAGAAGATCAGGGACATCACGTTCATCAACGCTAGGGATGTGCTTGGCATCATCTACACGTCTAAGAGTGGAAACACGAAGCTGAAGTGGCGGCAGCTCAGGGGGAGGATAGGAAGGATGTCAGGCGACGCCTCCGCGAACTCTCTCGTGAACCTCTCGATGTCAAGGATTCTCTCACCAGAAGACGTCGAAGCCATAATGGCGAACCAGCAGAACGAAGGTGGCGTATCGGTGCCTCTAGAAGAGCAGCAGCCGGAGTCGCCTGAAGAGAACCAGGCCGAGCCTCGGCCAGACTCGCTGCAATAACTCGTTTTCATGCGGCAAACCGAGCGCAAACCGCTGGCGCTGAGTTTATACCAGCGGCAGCGAGAGACATGCCAGATGAGCAAGGTGAAGGTGAACCGGATCAGCGGCGTGACTGACCCCCTGACTGGGCTCCCTGCGAAGCAGATCGAGTTGGTGGAGGTCAGAGACGCGCGCAGGCCGGAAATGTTCCCTGCTAACGATGAGGCCAGAGTCGTCCAGGGGATGGTGTCGCAGTTGCAATCCATGGGTCTGATGCCCCAGATGAGGGAGACAGGGTTCTCCAAAATCATCATGACCCTGACTGAGTCAGAGTATGATATGTTAGGCATGAGGCTCGATGTCAATGAGATTTATGACCTAGACATCCGGAACGGGTCGATTACCCTGAGGAAAATCACTGAAGGGACCTGAGTGGCTTGAGCGGTCCAAAGGTCGGCGAAAAGGCCCCGGACTTCACCCTCCCAGCGCCGGGAGGACGGATGGTGTCGCTGCACGACTTCGCGGGTACGAAAAATGTAGTCCTGTACTTCTATCCAAAGGACTTCACCACGGGGTGCACGGCAGAGACGAAGGCATTCGGCGAAAGCTATGACAGCATCCTGGAGATGGGAGCAGAAATAATCGGCATAAGCTCCGACTCAGCCGAGAGCCATAGCGGCTTCGCGAAGGAGTGCGGTGCCAGATTCCCGCTGCTCGCTGACGAAGAGGGGAAAGTCAGAGCTGAGTACGGTGCGAAGTCGATGGGCCTCATCCCCGGCCGGGTCACATTCGTCATAGACAAGAAAGGCGTCGTGAGGCATACGTTCTCATCGCAACTCAGGCCCAAACAGCACATTACCGAGGCAATTGAAGCGCTAAAGGCCATCAGAGACTGACTACCTATGCCATCCGGAACCAGGAAGGCCCTGAGGCTGGCAGCCGTATATGAAACGAAGCGTGTGTAACGGAGTTTTCGTACGACTTCGGCGACAAGCGTAAATCCGTTCTACGAGCGCGCGTTCCAAGGTCTGGCAACGCCCGCTCTGAACGGTTGCACGGTGCTCTTAATGGTGCGGCCTCCGGGATTCGAACCCGGGCAAGTGGCTTGGGAAGCCACTATCCTAACCACTGGATCAAGGCCGCACTACCCGCCCCCTTGAACGGAAATGGTATAAACCAAGCACTTTATCCGTCCCAAGGTTGTCGACCGAGCAGATTCTGTCCAAGCTGGCACCGAGGCTGAAGAAGCTTGATGCCGGCGCCTATGAGAGGAGCTACAGGACAGGAGGCACCCAGAGAAAGACGAGCACCCACCAGTTAGTCGCCGACCTCCTTGGCTCGCTGGGCATCGGGTTCAAGGAAAGTGTCGCGGTTCCTGGCACTGGGGGCCTCAGGGCGGACTTCCAGGTCAACGGCATCTGGATGTTCGTCGAACGTGAGTTGAGCGAGAAGGAACAGGTCCTCCTCAAGGGGAAGAGCTGCCTCGTAGTCAGGAGGGACTCGCTGAGAAGCGACAGGTCCGACCACGGCATAAGAGTGCTTGGTTTGAACGAAGAAGAGAGAGTACAGACTATCTTCTTGGACGACCCGTCCTTCAACTTCGACTATGCCCACATTCTTCCGAAGACCGAGAAGTGTTCCGTGATGCATGGGCATACCTCCAGCGTTCTGGTGGAGGTGGCGGGTAGACCTGTCGAAGGGATGGTTGTTGACTTCGGCGTCGCGAAGCAGATTGTCAGGGAAGCCATCAGGGGCCTCGACCACAAGCTGTTCATTCGCGGCAAGTATGTGACATCCATAGACAGGAAGAGCGTGTCAATGAAGTTCGACACAGTCCACGGAGAGTTCGCCATCAAGGCCCCGAAGGACACCACTGTGCTGCTGGATGGAGAAGCAACCGTCGAGAACCTGGCGAGGGAGGTGCTGTCTAGGATTACACCCAACATGCCAAAGAACGTGACCTCCGTGGGCGTTTACGTGTACGAGGGGCTGAACAAGGGAAGTCACATCCTGGCGAAGATTCACCAGGACGGTGCGCGATCGGCACGAAAGAAGCCATAGTGCTCCTCTCGGGCGGAATAGACTCCGCCACCGCGCTCCTGCTGGCCAAGGAGACATACAGCGCAAGGGCTCTCACCTTCGAATATCGCGGGATAGCTGACAGTGAGATCCAGTCTGCCAGGGAAATGGCGGCCAAAATCGGCGTGATAGAACACAGGTTCGTGAGGCTTCCCGACCTCAGAGAGGCCGCTGACATCCCCGGCATCAATTTTGGCGGCCTTCCGCCGACATACATTCCGCTCAGGAACAGTGTGTTCTACTCCTTCGCCGCGTCCTATGCCGAAGAAACCAAGGCATCGGCGCTAGTGGGAGGACACAACAGGGACGACACGCCCGTCTTCGCTGATGTTAGCCCGACGTTCTTCGCTAACTTGGAGAAGGCGTTCCGCGCTGGATCCCCAATTCTAAGGAGCAGGAGGCTCAGAATCCTCCGTCCGCTGGGGCGCATGCGAAAGCACCAGGTGGTCAGGCTAGCAAGCTCGATAGGTGTGCCGCTCAGGCTCACATGGAGCTGCCACCGGAGCGGGAGGGAGCACTGCTGGGAATGCACCGGATGCCTCGCGAGGAGCGCGTCGTTCAGGAAGGCAGGGGTGGAAGACCCTCTCGCGCCTGACCTAGGAAAAGTTACTTAAGGAGTGCCGAAGGGTTTCGGAACTCCTTGAAGCGGCATGAACGAACAGCCGACGCCCTGGACTTCATCGATGCGACGGCCGACGTACAGGCTGAGGTCTCCCAGTTGCCTGTGGACGCTGGCATCGCTAATCTCCGAGTGATCAGCAGCTCGGGTAGCATGACCATGCCAATCGGACTCTCCATCCAGACCTCCACAGGGCTCCATAGGGGGGTTCACATGAGCCGGATGGTGAAGGCGGCCAACAGCAGGAAACCGAAGGGGGTGGAGCAGTGGCTGCGGTGGATTTGCAAAGAGGTGAATCAGACACAGCCGGGGTCTAGCGTCACCGCGGACTTCGAACTCCCCTACGAGGATCAGTTCGCGAAGGTCACCATGAGGGCAACGGAGCGAGGCTTGGTCACATACCGGTACGTGGTAGACGGGATGACGGCATGCCCATGCTCAAAGAAGATGATCGGCGTGGGGCACATGCAGAGAGCGCAACTGACGGTGTACCTGAAGAGCAACAAGCCCCTCAATTCTATCGCCGTCATTGGAAGAATCACAGAGTGCTTCTCGGCATTTCCCATCGAACACATGAAGAGGCTGGATGAAGCGAAAAAGATCCTCGAGGCTCAATCTAACCCGAGGTTCGCGGAGGACATCGTTAGGGAGTGCGTCAGCAGGTTCCCGAATGCCCTGTTCATAGGCGGAAGGTGCTTCGAGTCGATACACTCCCACGACGCGGTGGCCACGTGGTCGGCGAGACCAGGTTGGATGCCCATCCTCTAAGGACGATGCCCCAGACTTAAATCAAGAGCAGCCCCGCAGCCCGACCGGTTGACCGACCTTCTCCTCGGCACGTCAGGCTGGTCGTACAACGAGTGGAATGGCGTATTCTACCCGAGCTCCTCGATTAACAAACTATCATACTACTCCAAGCTCTACGCGACTGTGGAAATTGACTCGACGTTCTACGCGTATCCCTCGAAAGGGATGGTGCTCGGCTGGGCGAGATATACGCCCGAGAACTTCATCTTCTCTGTGAAGCTCCCCAGGTTGATTACCCACGACAAGAGGCTGGACCTGTCGCAGGGAGTCGAAGCGGACACGGTCAGGTTCTTGGGCCTTCTGAAGCCACTCATAGCAGCTGGGAAGCTGGGACCGGTCCTGGTACAACTCTCTCCGAGTTATTCCTTCCAAGATGACTTTCAGAAGCTGAAAGGCTTCTTTGACAGGGCGCCTGATGACCTGTCGTTCGCGGTCGAGTTCAGGCACCCCTCGTGGCTGAGAGAAGAGGTCTGGTCGTACCTCAGTAGCAGGAACTTGGCCAACGTAATCGTCGATGAGCCCTTACTCCCTCCGGATACTATCGTGACTGCGGACTTCGCCTTCGTAAGATGGCACGGGAGGGGTGGCAGGCCATGGTACAACTACAGGTACACCGACGGCGAGCTCGACGGATGGGTTCCGAAGGTGAGGGATGTCACGTCCAGGGTGAAGAAAACGTTCGGCTACTTCAACAACCACTTCAGGGGGTTCGCGGTTGAAAACTCGCTCAAGATGATGGAGAAACTAGGTGTGTCGACACCACTCCAGAACGAAGCTAGAGCGAAAGCGACCAAGTTCATCGCCACGGGCAGGAGGGACACAGGAGAGGGGAGCATCCTCGAGTTTGTCGGAGCTGGGAGCGACAGGTGAAGGCGGTCCTCCTGCTGGACGGTGACGCTCCCAAGGTCGCTCCGGCGCAGTTGAGCAGGATTGTTCTGAAGGCCGGCATCGAAGTGGGAAGGGCCGGAGCGGACTTCGGCATCGTCGTAGGCGGGGATGGGCGGTTCGGCAGATACGGGCGGACCGAGAAGCTCCCACTGCTCTTCGTAGGCGTACGGTCGAAGGGGGCCGCCGGATCAAAAGCCCACCTTGCGCAAACCACCTTTGACGAACTCCCTGAGGCGTTGGCAAAGATCAGGTCCGGAGAATATGCGGTAGATGCGCACCGACGGCTGAGGGTCACTAAGGAGGCAAAAGTGCTCGGGGAAGTGTTCACGGACGTCTACCTTCAGAGGGGAGACGAAGGGAGCTGTCTCCGCTACAAGTTGAGCGTCTCTGGGAAAGGCGCTAGGTTCGAAGAGGCGGCCATAGCGGATGGGGTAGTGGTTGCCACGCGAGCGGGCTCCACTGGCTACTACTCCTACGTCGATAGGATTAGAGGGAACATGGTCGAGCCATCCGCATTCGCCCACGTCGGGAGGGACGAAGTGGGCATATGCCACATAACCCCCACCTACACCGAAAGGCTCGGTGCCGAGATTCACCCGCTGAGATACACGGTCCCCTGGGGGAGCAAGATAGAGATCTCTCTGTTCAGAGAGGCGGACGCCAGGCTCTTCGGGGTCGCAGACAGCCGAGCAGGAATCAAGGTCTCCATGGGGGAGAAGGTATCCATAACAGCTGGGAAGGAAGTCACGAAGGTGATGACTCTGAGGTACGATCCTCACAGGTCATGGTGATAGCCACCCGGTGGCTACACGCTCGACCACATCCCCGATGTAGGTCGCATGGTCTGCGATGCGCTCGAGGCGCCTGAGCATCAGCATGGAGGAAAACACGCACTTTGGGTCGTCCTTTCCCTGAAAGGGCTCCTTGACGTTCTCTGTAGCTGGAGGCGATGGCGTCGTCCAAGGACGGAATCTTCCTCGCGAGCCCAGCACCTCTTCGGGCGAATTCGCCCACGCTCATCCAGATCATTTCCTGTATCTTCCGGGCCGTCGCGACGACCGAGCCATGACTCCCTTGCCTCTGTTCCGCCGGGCTAGGTCGCGCCTCTGGAGTCTATCCCAATGACCAATTGTCGTCCGGGCAAGAAGTATATACTGGCTATTCCCCAACATTCGGGGCGACTTGATGGCCGAATCCAGAAGGCAAGATTTCAGGAGGGTGCAGAAGACGGGAGGAGACAGCTTCGTGGTTTCTCTTCCGAAGAGCTGGGTAACTGATGTAGGGTTGAGGGCAAAGGACCCCGTAGCCGTGCTCGTGCAGCCCGACTCTTCGCTACTGATAGTCCCTAGGAGAGACATACGGACATCCTCCAAATCAGAGGCCACCCTTGAAACTGCACAAGGTCTCGACAGAGACTTCTTGCTGAGGCATTTCATCTCCTATTATCTGGCTGGGTACGACATCATTAGGGTCGCTATTGGCAAATCTGATCCTGGACTCAGAGGGTTCATCCGAGAAGGCATCAGGCGTAAACTGGTAGGCGTAGAGATAATCGAAGAGTCGTCGGGAGGCATACTCACGCAGTGCCTGTCCGGCTACATCGACCTTCCGCTGAAGAAGGCCTTGGAACGCATGGCCATCATCGCTGGAGGTATGCTAACCGATGCGGTCAGTGTCCTTCAAGGAGAGAACACGGGAATGTCAGGAGAAGTCGTAGAACGCGACGACGAAGTCGACAGGTTCTACCACTTCCTCCTTAGGCAGCTCAACATAGCGGTGAGGGATAGGTCGGTGATCCAGGAGATAGGCCTAGCGTCGACGAGAGACTGTCTAGGTTACAGGCTCGTAGTCAAGAACGTAGAGAGAGTAGCCGACCACGCGGCGAGCATAGCCACCGAAGCAGAAAACCTCGGCAATCTTTCGGAGCAGGCCGTCAAGAAGATCCATGAAATGACCGCGCTTTCCAAGAAAGTGTTCGACAGCTCTATCGCTTCATTGCTCCGACTCGACGGCAAGATGGCAGAGGAAGCCATAGCAAAGTCGAAGGAGGTCCTGCAGATGGAGGGGAAAGTCAGCGGCGAAGTGCTAGCGCCGAAGATGAGCGGAGCCCAGGTCGCCTCTGCGAAACTAATGCTCGAGAGTATTAGGAGGACGGCGGAGTACGGGTCGGACATCGCCGAAATCGCCATAGACCTCACCGTCGCGGAGCCCCAAGTGGTCTGAGGGGTCGGGTAGGCCTCAGCGAAATTCTGGAAGCTCGCAGGTCGTCTCCAGCATTGTCACGAGCAGCGCCTCGCCACGCTCGGTCAGGGCCACCTCTTCTTCGACTCCGAGACCTGTCATGGTGGACACGACGTCGACGAGGTACTCCCGCTGAAGCCAGCCGAGGAGGCTGTCGAAGGCCGCGTGAGACAGCTTGGTACGCCTGCGAAGGACGCTGGTGCCCATCCGTTTCGAACCTACAAGCGCGAGCAGGGCGCAGAGGCTCCGGTCGGCCAGGGCGTCCTTGGAGGACACCTCTCCGAGATTTGATGTTTCTTGTACTTGCATCGGCCCGAAAAGCGTCGGAGCGAGCTAAAATGGTTCTCGAATGAGTCCAATGGGTAATCATACACTATAGCGACGACTCCGTGCTATGAGTATGAACCGGTCCATTATCTGATAGAACGCGCCTAGCAACGACTACCGCCGGGGGCAAAGGCTGGCTCGCGCGCTTCCAACCCAGCGGAAGATTGAAGGGCGCGGCGGTCGGCATCAGGACCATGGGGTGGTACTACCATACCTGCCCAAAGTGCCACGAGAAATCCCGGAAGCGTGTGCTATGGAACAAGAGGAAGTCCGCCGAGAAGGTCGAACTGTCAAAGAGAGGATGGGTGACCGGGAGAGGGGTGCAGTTGAAGGAGCCCTACCATGTGTGGGTATACTCCTACGAGGAGGAGCACGAATGCCAGCGGTGCAAGCATAGATGGATCGAGTACGTCACGAAGCAGAGGCCTTGGTAGGCAGACTGGAGGTCGGCATAGCGCTTCTCCATCGCCAGGTCCTAGGAAAAGGCCCAGCGCCTGGTTGCCGTGATATGGTTGCTCCACCCCATCACCTTTGCCTGCGGTTACCAGGTTACGCAGGCTGCCTCTGATGGGTGAACCCCAGGCGTCGGCATGGGAGTCACAGCGTCGCAGCGTTGGGACTGGGCTCTGGTGGGTGAACCTGATCTCGGTCTTGGCGCCCCTTCTGGAGACATCGAAGACAATCTTCGTGCCTCTCCACTCGGTCTTATCGCTGACGAATCTAGGGCCGCCCTTGATGACTGGCCAGACCACCCTCTTGCCGGGATCTAGCTCCGCCTATCGGTGAGTCAATCATAAGCTGTTTCCTAGGTGGGCCGGAAGGGATTCGAACCCTTGGCCTCCCGATTATCAGTCGGGTGCTCTAGCCAAGCTGCTCCCCTATAAGGGACTGAGCTACCAGCCCAGCCTCCGGGGCATGTGACATCCTCTATAAGCGTGCGAGTGCTGGTGGGCCCAGCAAGCTGCCTCGGCCCGGAGGCCGATTCCCCTAGTTTAAAATGCCCAGAAGGAACGTCGCTGAGTGTGGGCCGGTAGTTCAGCGGTACGAACGTCCGCCTTGCACGCGGAAGAGCCCCGAAAGGGCTCCAAGGTCGGGGGTTCAATTCCCCCCCGGTCCACGCATTCTCAACCCGTATATCATCCCGAAGCCTGCCGCCAGAACATGGTCGTGGAGGAACCTACAGTCGCAAAGGCGATGTCGCAGGTGGTGATGGCAATCGAGTTGAACGTCAGTGCCGCAGACTGTGCGAAGGCGATGGCAAAGAAGGGAGTTAGCTGCGCTGTCATCACGCAGAGCGGTTCAGCCATCGGGATTGTGACGGAGCGAGACCTAGTGTCTAAGGTGCTCGCCGAGTCCATAGAAGCGAAAAAAGTACTCGTACGCGACATAATGTCCACCCCGCTAATCACCATCGGCCCCGACGCTTACTTGACCGGCGCCGCTGAACTGATGTCCAGGTACCGCGTCAGGAGGCTCGTTGTCGTCGACCAGGTCGGGACGCTCATGGGGATAATCACTACGGGCGACATCGCCAGGTCGCTGGCCGAGAGGCAAGGATACCGCGAAGCCACTTTAAACGCAATGGCGCGGTTCAGCGAAGGGAAGATGGAAAACGGACCTTATCAGTAGTCCTATTCGACTCGGACCCTGACCCCACTGGGCCGTGCAGTCTTCAACGGAATAGTCACTTCAAGGACCCCGTTGTTGTAAGCAGATATAGCACGCTTCGGGTCGACCACTCCAGGGAGGTCCAGCTTCTTGTAGTACCCCCGGTCTTCGTGCTCTACAGAGATTATCATTGTGTTCTCGTTTACCGTCACGTTGATGTCTTCTTTCCTTACTCCTGGCATCTCCGCTATCACCCGGACATCCTTGCTTGAGGTGACGACGTCGACGAGGGGCTCGCGCTTATCCTGGATGGACTTCCAAGCTTTCCCCTCCTCGCGCCTTACGTTCCCGAACTCTCTTACCACCGGCTTCCCGTCTGGCCCAATAGTCACAGAGTAACCGTAGACAAATGGTCCGATCTCCTTCCTTACTCCCCCTCCGGGTATCTTCGACTCCCTCACGAGGTTCCTTGGGAGCTCTTTCTCGAGGTCCTTGAATTCCACCGAGAAAGCCCTCTCCACTTCTTTCATCATCTCGTCGATGTCAGGTAACCCCCACGGGCCGAATGGAGCCCTGCGCCTCCTGTGGACGCTCCAGTCATCCTTATCGTCGTCTTCCATATTCCCTTTCTGAGGACCCGTAGAGGGATTTATTCCTTTCACGCAGAGCTCGTTCCGCCCCGCCGGGTTAAAGACGGAATCTGAAAAAAGCTTTTACAGACACAACGCCTTTGCGAGAGTACGAATGTCGACCGCTCTGTATGCGAAGATAACGGTGCTCTTCTTCGTGCTCACGGCGCTACTCATGCTCATAGGATACCTCGTCGGGTGGTACTTTTTCGGAGATCCAGTAGCCTTTGTAGGGCTGGCCCTAGTCCTCGCCGCTGTAATCAACTTCGTTTCATACTACTACAGCGACTCGCTTGTCCTCCGGATGAGCAAGGCCAAGATCGTCCAAGAGAGCGAGTATCCGAGCCTGTTTAGGATTGTGAGAAGTGTCGCCCAGAAGGCGAACATCCCCATGCCCAAGGTGGGCGTCGTCGACTCCTCACAGCCCAACGCCTTCGCGACGGGGAGAGGACCAACTAGGGCATTGGTGTGCGCCACATCTAGCATCCTCCAGACGCTCACCCCAGACGAGTTAGAGGCAGTCATCGGACACGAGATAGGGCATGTGGTGCATCAGGATGTCCTGATGTCAAGTGTAGCGGCCACGATGGCCGGGGCGATCTCATACATAGGGCAAATCGCGATGCTTTCTATGATCTTCGGAGGCGGAGGGAAAAACAGGAACGGTGGGTCCCCCCTTGCCCTGTTGGCCATCATACTGGTGCCCTTGGGTGCGACCTTCGTACAGCTTGGCATCAGCAGGGATGATGAGTATAACGCCGACGAGTACGGCGCAAGGCTCACGCGGAACCCTGCTGGGCTGGTGACAGCACTGGAGAAGATCACCGCCAAGGCGCAGACGAGGCCCATAGCCACGCATGCCTCCAAGGCGCCTTCGCCGGCGACTGCCTCTTTGTGGATCGTCAACCCGTTCCGCGGGAACTCGCTGACCGAGATGTTCTCCACCCATCCCTCTCTGCCTCACAGGGTAGAGAGGCTGAGAAAAATTGGCCGAGAAATGAACGTCTACGTCCCCTAGCCCAGCAGGAGGCGAGCCAGGGCGAGGATAGCGCCCATCTCTACCAGGTCGTCCTCCCTCGCTTGGTTCTTGGGAACCTGCTCGGACGGAGGCTGAGGGACGGGCATCGAAATGGAAAGTGACGGAAGAAGCGTGGTTGGGAAGAGGGCAGGGGAGTAGCTGAACTGCTGTGATTGAGGGGAGGGCGGAGGAGCCATGGCAGCCATCGGCTTGACCTGAGGTGGGGGAGACGTCTGGCCCTCAGTGGGCTGTGGCTGTGCACTCTGGGGCATGACCCGCCTGGACGTCTCGTTTTGCGGCCTGGAGGCCGGCGGCAGCGGAGGATGCGAAGAGGCGAGTAGCGCAGGGATGACCATGAGAAAGCCGAAGACAGACAGTAGGTAGAAGCCGACAAAGACCCCTGCAATGATAAGGAACAGGCCGAATATCAGGAGGCTCCTGTTCATGGCAGAAGGAAGAGTCGGGTCTTGGTATTAAGGATTGAAGTGGGCCGGGGCGGAGTTGAACCGCCGACCTTGGCGCTTCGCGTTTGATTCGCCGTCTTCTGCTAGCAAGTGTCAGAGCTTGACGGGATCCACCCTGACGTCCTAACCATGCTAGACGACCGGCCCCTGTTTAGACCGCCATCGAACCTGCCTTTTATGCTTAGCATGCCTCGACCAGGCAACTGGAACAGGATGCCGTTCGCCGATTGACGAGAGCGGTTCCGCCGCCATTCTATCAATTAAATAACCAGATGGACGGACGGCGCTGCCAGATGACAGAAAACTCGGAACTTCAGGGGTTCTACAAACTCTCCATGGAAGAGAGGAGAGAACTTCTCAAGAAGGCTACGGGACTTACTGATGAAGAACTCGGTATATTGGCAGGGACCGGGTCGCTCCCGCCTGGGACCGCAGACCACATGATTGAGAACGTGGTGGGGGGATACACATACCCCCTCGGCATAGCCACCAACTTCCGCATCAATGGGAAGGACTACTTGGTCCCCATGGCCCTCGAAGAGCCTTCCGTCGTGGCTGCTGCCAGCAATGCAGCCAAGATGGCGAGGGTAAAAGGAGGATTCAAGGTGACGAACACCGGCCCGGTGATGATTGGCCAGATCCAGGTGGTCAACGTTCCGAAGCCTGAAGAGGCCAAAGCACACCTGCTCTCAAAGAAAGCTGACGTCTTGAAGAAGGCGAACGACCAGGACCCCATGCTTGTCTCGCTTGGTGGGGGAGCCAAGGACCTCAACGTCAAGGTGCTCTCCAGCATCAAGGGACCCATGATAGTCGCCGAGCTCGTAGTGAACACTGGGGACGCCATGGGGGCTAATGCTGTCAACACCATGGCGGAAGCGGTAGCCCCCATGGTGGAAGAAATCACAGGAGGGAGGGTGTTCCTCAGGATCATCTCTAACTTGGCCGACAGGAGGCTGGTCAGGGCAACAGCGGTCTTCGACAAGGAAGCGATTGGGGGAGAAGACGTGGTCGACGGTGTGGTCTACGCCTATGCTTTCGCAGACGCCGACCCCTACAGATGTGCCACCCATAACAAGGGAGTCATGAACGGCGTCATAGCGGTCGGGATAGCCTGCGGCCAGGATATCAGGGCGCTAGAAGCTGGCGCGCATAGCTACGCCTCCAGGACAGGCAAGTACAAGCCAATCACGACGTGGGAGAAGAATGTCGATGGGGATCTCGTAGGGACCCTCGAGATGCCGATGGCCGTGGGACTAGTCGGCGGTGCGGCGAAGACACATCCGACTGCGAGGGTGAACATCAAGATACTTGGCGTGAAGACCGCTACGGAGTTGGGAGAGATCCTGGGGGCAGTCGGCCTCGCCCAGAACTTCGCTGCCCTAAGGGCCTTGGCCAGCGAGGGAATCCAGAGGGGCCACATGAAGCTGCATGCGCATAACGTCGCTTCCTCTGCCGGAGCCACGGGGGACCTGATCGACATCGTGGCTGCGAAGCTGGTCGAAGAGAAGAAGGTCAGGTTCGACCGGGCGAAAGAGCTGGTCGAAGAATACAGAAAGAAGGCCTAGTCGCCAACCATCACCTCAGACGCCTCTGCTGCTCTGATTCAATGAATCGGCTGCTGAGGTGGCTTGAGCGTGTGGGACACGCATACGACTACGTGCTGGAAGAAGGCGGTCCGAATGCGTTTACGCGTCGGCCGGCGCGTTGGGGAGCATCCCGAAGGGAGGACAGGCTGACCTTTGATACGACTTGGAAAGTCCTATAAGCGAAACAGCTCGGTCGCGCCAGAGTTGCAGGAATCGCCCAAACTCCCCGAGTCGGTGCTGCCACGCGGCAGATGTCTCCTCGCCGTCGCCGTTCTAGTCTTCGTCGTGGGGTCGCTCGAGGCGGCGGACATCGTCAACATTCCATTCGGCTCTTGGTTTTCCTTCCTCGCCGGCTCGGTACTTTCTTCTGCGACCCTGACCGATTTCATGACAAAGTATGGTTACGCTAGCCTGTTCGGCCTTATGGCGCTCGAAAGCGCGTCTCTTCCTGTCCCCAGCGAGGTAGTCCTCCCCTTGGCGGGCTACTTCGTCAGGACAGGCGTCCTGAACTTCTGGGTGGCGGTGGGCGTAAGCACCGTAGCGAGCCTGGCGGGCGCGCTACTGGACTACATCCTCGCCATCTGGCTGGGGAGGCCCTTCGTGGTCGGACTGCTGAGGCTCTTCAAGTTGCACAAGGACATCCTAGACAGGGCGGAGGCATGGTTCGGACGCTCGGCCCAGTGGACGGTCTTCGTTGCTAGGTTCATACCGGGACTGCGGACGGTTATATCGCTGCCGGCGGGACTGTTCGAGATGAAACTATCCCGCTTCATCGTGATGACGGTGGCAGGATGCTTCCTGTGGTCTGTCGTCCTGATTTACGCGGGTTACCTAGCGGGTGGGCTCACAGGGAACACCTTCGCGTCGTCGTCTGTGGTGGTGGACGGGCTTTCAGGGGTACTCGCGGCCATCTCCGCGGCCTACATAGGTTTCTACTTCTACTCTGGATTCCGCATGAAGTCGGGGCCTACACCTCCATCATCGGGACCTTGACACCTTTGCCCTTCGCGGTCTTGATGGCTTCTTCATACCCTGCGTCCACATGCCTCGCTACCCCTAGGCCGGGGTCATTGGTGAGTGCCCTTTCGATTGTGGCGTCGGCCTCGGGGGTACCGTCGCACAGGACTGCCAAGCCTGCGTGGATAGAGTATCCAATCCCGACACCGCCACCGTGGTGTACGGAGACCCAAGATGATCCAGACACGGCGTTGAGCAGCGCGTTGAGGATAGGCCAGTCTGCGATCGCGTCAGACCCATCCTTCATACCCTCGGTCTCCCGATAGGGTGACGCTACGGAGCCTGAGTCCAGATGATCCCTCCCGATGATCACCGGGGCTGAGATCTTGCCGTCACTCACCATGCCATTGATTATTTTGCCGAACTTAGCCCGCTCGCCGTACCCCAACCAGCAGACGCGCGCAGGGAGGCCCTGGAAACGGACCTTGTCGTGGGCTTTCTGAATCCACCTTACGAGAGACTGGTTGCCGGAGAACTCCCTGACCACAGCCTCGTCGGTGGCAAAGATGTCTTCCGGGTCTCCCGACAGGGCGGCCCAGCGGAATGGCCCTCGCCCCTCGCAGAAGAGCGGCCTTATGTATTCAGGGACGAAACCGGGTATCCTAAACGCGCATTCTACCCCCGCGTCCTGGGCCATCTTCCTAATGTTGTTGCCATACTCGAACGCTATGGCGCCACTCTCCTGGAACTCTAGCATGGCCCTGACGTGCTTGGCGATGGACTTCATGGAGCGGTCCAAGTACGCCTTGGGGTCTGATGCCCTAAGCGACTCTGCCTCCTTTATCCCCAGGCCTTCTGGTATGTACCCCGCCAGGGGGTCGTGGGCGGCCGTCTGGTCCGTGATGATATCAGGCCTGAATCCCGACTGCAGTAGTTCAGGGAGGACTTCTGCGGAGTTGCCCAGCAGGGCGACGGACAGCGGCTTCCCTCGGTCGGCCGCGCCCCGGGCTAGGTCGAGCGCCTCCTTCACGTCCTCTGTCACGACATCACAGTATTCCTTGTCGAGCCTGCGCTGTATCGCCCTCCTGTCCACCTCCACTATCAGGGCCACGCCTTCGTTCATGGTCACGGCCAGAGGCTGAGCCCCGCCCATCTCTCCCAGACCTGACGTCAGCGCGACCTTGCCTCTCAGGGAGCCGCCGAAATGCTTGTTGGCTACAGCAGCTAGCGTTTCATAGGTCCCCTGGAGGATCCCCTGGGTCCCGATGTACATCCAACTCCCGGCGGTCATCTGGCCGAACATCGTGAGCCCCCGCTCCTCCAGCTCCCTGAAATAGGCCCAGTCCGCCCACTTCGGGACTAGCATCGCGTTTGAGATGAGCACCCGCGGCGACGCCGGGCTCGTCCTGAAAATCCCAACCGGCTTCCCCGACTGAATGAGAAGCGTCTCGTCGTTCTCGAGGGACTTCAAGGACCGCACGATGGCGTCGAAGGCCTTCCATGACCTAGCTGCCCTCCCCGTACCACCGTAGACTATCAGATGCTCGGGGTCCTTGGCGACTTCGGGGTCGAGGTTGTTCATCAGCATCCTGAGGGCGGCTTCCTGATGCCAGCCTTTGCAGGAGATGGCTGTCCCTCTCGGCGCCCGGACCTCACGCCGCTGCATGAAACTCTGAACCTCGCACACGATTTAAGACTTCGGCCCGACGGGTCGGCAAGCCTTATCACGTGTGAGTGCGACTCTGAGAATAGGTGCTTGCTTGTTCGACCTCGCTTTGGTCCACGCAGGCGAACTAGTGACCTGTGCCGGGGGGAGCGGGACGGCCGAGGAGGGGCTCGGCATCGTGGAGGACGGGGCACTTCTCGTATCAGGAGGGAGGATTGTCTGGACCGGAACGACCAGGCAGCTCCGCCAGAAGTCCACGGGCAAAGTCGAGCGGACGGTCGACGCGCGAGGACACCTTGTGACTCCTGGCCTGGTCGACCCCCACACCCACGCGATATTCGCAGGGAGCAGGGAAGACGAGCTCGAGAGGAAGGCATCCGGAGAGAGCTACATCTCCATCCTTGCCGGAGGGGGCGGGATACTGCGGACGGTCCGCGAGACCAGGGCTTCAACCACCACGGAATTGGTCGGCGCGTCGAGGGCGCGCCTTGACCAGCTTATGATGAACGGGGTCACCACAATGGAGGTGAAGACAGGGTACGGGTTGGACCTCGCTGGAGAGAGTCACATCCTCGCCGCGATCCGAAGGCTGAAGGAGGAGTCCGCGGTGGAGCTCATTCCCACGTTTCTAGGGCTCCATGCCAAGCCCCCCGGGTTTAGAGACGTGGGAGGGTACGTGGATTTCGTGACCCGCAAGGTCCTCCCTGCCGTAGCCAGGAGGAGAGACCGGCCGGTATTCTCCGACTCCTTCTGCGAGGAAGGGGTATTCACGGCGTCCGAGTGCTCGAGATATCTCCGAGCCTCGAAAGACCTCGGTTTCAGGCTGAAGATACACGCAGACGAGTTTGCTGAATCGGGCGGCGCAGCCTTGGCCGCCGAAGTAGGATGCGTTTCAGCAGACCATCTTGGGAGGAGCAGTGCCACTGGCATAGGCGCGATGGCGAAGAAGGGGGTGACCGCTGTTCTCCTTCCAGGGACATCGCTCTACTCGTCGATCCCATACGCGGACGCCCGAGGGATAATGGCTGCAGGGTGCAGGGTTGCCCTTGGGACAGACCTGAGCCCGAACTCCTGGGTGGAGTCTCCGCAGTTCGTGATGAGCCTGGCATGCACCGGCATGAAGATGACCCCCGCCCAGGCACTCCTAGGCTTCACCAAGCACGCAGCAGAGGCAGTCGCCAGGGACGACTTGGGCGCGCTCGCCATAGGGACGCAGGCAGATTTCGTGGTGCACAGGGTGCCAAGCTACAGATTCCTTCCTTACCGCGTAGGCGGTTCGTATGTCAATGCGGTGTTCAAACGGGGGAAGCAGATATACGGTTCCGGAGAGAACTAGTGGAGCTTCCCAGCCAACACTTCTCCCGCCAAGGACTCGATCTCCTGGCCCTGTGAGCGGTCTCCCCGCAGGAGAGGGGAGAGAGACCTGACAAATTCCAACAGGCCCTTAGTGTGCTCTGACAAGCCGCTTGTGGCCAGTCCAATCGCGTTAGAAGAGCAGATCAGTTCGACTGCAAGGATGCGGGACACGTTGGTAGCCACCTGCAAAGCCTTCACCCCTGCGTTTACCCCATGGCTTGCGTGGTCTTCGATCCCCCCCGAGACGTTTGAAGGGTACGATGATTCAGGATAGATGTTCTTGGCGTTGTCGGCGTTCAGCGCGGTGGCGGTGTACTCCAACAGCATGAGTCCTGATTCCAGGCCGGGTTTTGCCGCCATGTACTTCCTATCGGGGGAGGTCTTCGAAAGCAGGAAGTGGACCCTAGCGAGAGACATCACCCCGAGATATGATAGGGCAAGGGACATGAGGTCCAGGGACATTGCTACAGGCTGCGCGTGGAAGTTCCCCCCGTGGAGCACCTCCCCGTCCTCCAAGAGGACAGGGTTATCCGACACAGAATTCATCTCATTTACCACGATCTTCTCTGCGAAGCCCAGCGCATCGCTCAGCGAGCCATGTACCTGCGGGGCGCACCGAATCGAGTAGGGGTCCTGGGGGACCGGCTCCTGCCGCATCCTTCTGCTCCCCTTCAGGAGCGTGCGAAGCTCCCTCGCCACCGAGTTCTGGCCAGGGTCTAGTTTTATCCCGACCAGTCGCTCGTCGAATGGCTGGGAACAGGCACCAAGCGCCTCTGCGGTCGTCACCAAGGCCGAGTTGGCCGCCCTCAGTAGGGCTTGTCCTCTGTGGACCGCAACACACCCCAGGGCGGTCGTAAACGCAGTCCCATTGATCAGGGACAGGCCCTCCTTCGCCTTCAGATGCGCTGGCTTCAGACCCGAGGCTGCGAGGGCTTTGGTCGAATCGGTCACGGTTCCATGATGGTACGCCTTCCCCTCTCCCACCAGGGTCAATGCCATGTGTGCCGAGGGCGTCAGGTCCCCCGATGCGCCGAGCGACCCGAACTCGGGCACAAGGGGCGTCACATTCCTGTTCAGCAGCCCCACGATAAGCTCTGCTACTCCCTTCCTCACGGCGCTGTTCCCGTTCAGGAGGCTGTTGAGTCGGATTAGCATGGCAGCTCGCACCACGGTTATGGGGAGAGGGGAACCGACCCCCGACGCATGGCTCCTGACCAAGTTGAGCTGCAGCTCTTCCAAGTGCTCAGAGCTCACAACCTTGTCAGCGAGAGAGCCAAAGCCGGTGTTGACCCCATAGACCACCGCTCCACCAGCTAGCTTACCCTCGAGGAGGGCACGGAACCTCTCCAGTCTCTTCAAGCTGGCCGGACTCGCCCTCACGGCTGCACCGCCTTCGGCTACGTCCATGGCTAACCGCAGCGTGAGGGACCTCCCGTCTACGACTACTACTGCCAATCCTGCTGTCCCCGAGCGCAGGTCGACAAGCACACCACATATCTTTAACTCGATTGGCCCCCGCCTCGGCCCGTTGAGGATACCCGCACGCTATCCAGCCCCAAAATACAGCGACCCTGAAGACCTGCGACTGACGCAGATAATCAAGCCCTCGACCAGCGCGCGGAGAGGAGGGGTGAACGTCGTGGGGGTCCCATTTGATGGGGCTGTCCTAGGAAGGAGAGGCGCCGCCGGCGGGCCCGCAGCGATACGCGAAGCCATGTCCGCCTTTTCCAACTACAACGTGGAGCTTGCCCTGGGTCTCGAAGGAGCGCAAGTTCTCGACCTGGGCGACCTCTCTGTGGAGCAGTCGGACACCCTCATGGCTCACAGACAGATCGAGGCAGAGGCGACCGAGGACATCGGTCCGGGGTCCCTGTTGGTGGTCCTTGGCGGAGACAATAGCGTGTCACTGCCTTGCATCCGCGCTGCTTCGAAGAGACTTGGGAGGCTTGGTCTCGTGGTCATCGACTCGCACTTTGACCTCCGAGGAGAAATCGATGGTAAGCCGACGAGTGGGTCATCCTACGGGCTGGCTGTCAGGACTCTGAAGAGCCTCGATCCCCGAAGAGTGGTGGAGATCGGGATGCATGGCTTTCTGAACTCGAAGAGCTACCACGAGACAGCGGAAGAGCTCGGCATAACAGTCGTCACAGCCAGGGAAGTGTACGAAAAAGGACCCGAGGCCGTGGCGCGGCAGGCGTACGCGAAGGCGTCCCGTGGAGCAGAGGCGGTATACCTTAGCGTCGACCTGGACGCGGTTGACATTGCGTACGTCTCTGGAGTGAGCGCGCCCAGTGCAGGAGGGATATCGGCCGACCAACTGTTCAGGTTAGTGTATGAAATCTCGCGGAATGACAAGGTGAAGTGCGCGGACGTCGTGGAACTTGCCCCGACCCTGGATCCTTCAGGCCGGTCAGCGAGGGTGGCTGCGTCGGTCGTGACGTATATTATCGCAGGCCATGCGGCCAGAGGCAGCAGTGACGCCAGGAAGAGACGAAGGTCGTAGGAACCACGCTCGGGTTACCGGAGAACGTCTCCTGTTTCTGGGTCTGAGGTCGGCTGAAAGAACCTGCAGAGCCTCGGCATCATGCGCTGCGGCATTAAGTGAACTGGAGTTGCGTCAACTCATGGAAGAGACGGCCCGCTAGTGTGACCGCTGAGAGTCGAGGAGAGCTTCGCCACCGAGACGTAGTTGAGGTAGAGTATGGCCACGGCGAAGGCGGGCAGGACGAAGTAAGTGAAGTAGTACAGCAACAGGTTTGAAGCGAGGGCGTCGGCCAGGGCCACAGGCAACAGGTAGAAGCTGACGAGCCCCGCGACGGAGAGGCAGCAGGACGAGCCTAGGATAATCCCCATCATCGGGACCAGGACGAAGGATTTCGCCCTCTTGGAAGCTGAACAGATCTTTCCTAACTCTCGCGTCTTCCCTACGTTGGCCACGACCAAGATTGCTATGACCACTGCCATCGAGATGCTGTAGAAGCTCAGGGCGGCGGAGAACTCGGGGGGATAGGTGAAGATGATAGCCGGGTTGTAGGATAGGTCCGACAGCGCGCTGAACAGAGACGGGGGCACAAACGTGTCGGTGTAGACGTACAGGGAGGATGTGGAGACGCCGAGGAGCTGGGGTCCCTGGATGGCGGTCACGATGCCTTCCAGCACAAAGCCGTAGAGGATCAAGTGCGTCGCAAGGTAGCCTGCAAAGATGACGGGCCCCAGAACTGTCTTCAGCGAGCGGGTGAAGTCCAAGAAGACGGCGCGCAGCGGGAATGCCAGCAGCAGGCAGACGAAGCCTGCCCAGAAGACCAAAGCCCCGGCGAACTCTGCAGGGTTGACCGAAGGCGCTGCCCAGATGTAGCCGTAGTACGACAGCACCAGACCCAGGATGAGTGTCGCAGATAGGGAGACAAGGGCCGCCAGACGATGCACTGAGCTCTTATTCCTCTCTTCAATCATTAGTTTCCGAGGGCAGGCGAATCCATGGGATATTTACAGCCATCTCGCGAGTATCCCGCTTCTCGCCTCGGCGAATGATTAATACCCTAGAGCGGAGTCTCGGCCACCTGAAAGGGGTGGGGATGGCGCTTCAGACGAGGCTGATGGCTCTGGTGCTGGGCGGCATTGGGGCGGTTGGAGGTGCGTCGGTGGTCTACGCCATCTTGGTTGACAGCATCCCCGTCATAAGCCCCGCAGGGGTAGAGAGCCTGCTGTGGGGGTCGTACGCGTTCGCTGTGATCTTCATAGCAGGTGTCATGGCTGTTCTTATCGGCCTAGGTGGATACGTTCGCAGTGCGGGCCGCGGGCTCGCGGGGTCGTCCACCATCCAACTCACGCCTGGATCCTTCATCCCTTACTTGCTCACGACAAGGCGCTACAGGCGCTTCTTCTCGATATCCACGGTACTGTACGGGGCCCTCTACGCTTTTGCGACGAGCATGATCGTGTATCAGCCCACAGTGAACTTCATCCAGGCGTACAACGCCACATTCCCCTCAGCCTTCGTTTCAGTCTGCTGCGGGCCACCCCTATCAATCCCCACCGTCACTGCCTATCTCATGAACCACGTTGGTCTCTTCATCGTCCCCCTGGACGTCCTCCTGCTGCTCATAGTCGCGCCATTAGTCGGGCTCAACGTCGCCTTCGCCGTGTTCGCGCGCGATAGTAGCGCGGCGGGGGCGTCGAAGTACGGGCTAGGCGGGCTGGGGGCGGTGGTCGGGTTGTTCACTGGATGCCCCGCCTGCGCGGGCCTCTTCCTTGCCGGGTCGATAGGCGGGACCGGAGCCGTCGCATTCGCCTCGGCCCTCTCGTACTACCAACCCGAGTTCATTGCGGCGACCCTGCCGGCACTGCTCCTGACTCTCTATCTGGTTTCGCACAGCCTCGCACGCGCATATAACGGGAGGTGCCCGATTCCCCAGAGAGCTCGAGACGATGCACTCCGCAGATGAAACGACAAGGAGAGGCCTCCCTGAAGTGGGGGTCGAGCGACTGCGGCCTCCGCGTCGCTGCGTCTGCCCAGGGATTTCCTATGAGTGAATTGAGCCCGAACAGGCAGATACCTGGCCTGTTGGACAGCCTGTCATCGTTTCTTCTGGTTTTCTTTCAACTCAGTTACAGTATTCTCGATGTCTAGAAGCATAGAACTCCTGGCCGGAGCCTCATAGGCCCCTTTGCAGAATGCCTCGACAACGACAATCACGTCAGTAGGTGTGATGTTCTCGAAGTACACTGCGACTGTTTCAGGCTTAGAAACACTCGCGTTCCTCGCAACGACGTCGTGTAACGCTCTAGCCAGCGCCGTAGTGTCGACCGGCTTCGCGACATCATACCTCACCCTGACGAGCCTTTCGCTCGTGCTGTGGTCCACGACCGAGGCCTGGATCACTATGCTGTTCGGAACTTTGACCTGAATCCCATCGTCCAGTCTGATTGTGGTGTAGTTCAGCCTGATGTCTTCAACCACACCTGTGTAACCTGGTATCAGTAGGTTGTCGGAGAAGAACTTCGGGGGGTATGAGGGTAGAGCGAACCCCCATTGCCATGTCGAAATCGTTATCCTGCTCCCCACCAGGAATGGTCGCGAGGTGAGGATCAGCAATCCCGCAAAAACGTTCGATAGCGTCTGCTGGCTAGCCAATCCGAGCACGAGCCCGGTGAACGTTCCCCCCGCGAGGAGTTGGGTTCCAGTAATGCCAACCAACCCCAACACTACGAAGGCGAGGATGATGTAACCGATGAATCTGAAAGCCGTGGCCACCGTGGCCCCCCTCTCCGCTCCGGAGGTCCTCGAAATCCCTCTCTTGATCTGGTTCGATATGATGCCGATCGCGAGGTAACCCGCGACCACAGCGACTGCAAGCTTTGTCAGGAGCAGGGTGCCGAACGGTATGTCCCTGGCGAAGTAGAAGAGGAAGGACAGCAGGACTGCAGCAGCCGCTATGACAGTGATTGCCCCTATGAGTCTTGAAGAGAGAGAGGTATTCCAGTTGCTCAACCGTTCAGTTAATCTGAATTCGTGATTTATGTGTTTGGCACGTGAGATGGGGCCAGCTTGACAATCGTGTGAAGACGTGCGAATGCGTCGGAGCTCGCGTTGCCCGGATTAGCGGCGGTATGCGCGTCTACGCACGTAGCTGCTCGGCCGTAACCTAGTGGCTACCGTCATTACGAGGAGGGAGCGTAATCTGCAGCTTCGAGATGGCGTCCTTCAGTATGTGGTAGCTCGCGTCGAGGGCGTCCTTCTCGGCTTTGTTTAGCTCGACTTCGAGTATCCTCTCCACCCCTCCCTTACCCACCACCATTGGGACATCCATCACGACGTCGGAGAACCCGTACTCTCCGTCAAGGTATGTCGACGCGTTGAAGACGGCTTTCTTGTCGTTGATGATTGCGTCGACCAAGACAGTCACGGCCGCCGCAGGGCCGTGGATCGTCGCACCCTTCCTGGCGATGACCTCAGCGGCGACTCCTCTGGTGCCCTTGACCACCTCATCAAACTTTTCAGGGCTCATCAGCTTCGATGCGGGGATACCCCCCACGGTAGTGTATCCCGGAATCGGAACCATGCTGTCACCGTGCTCGCCGATGATCATGGTAGTTACCGATGAGCGAGCTACGCCCAGCTCGCCTGCCAAGAAGTTGCGAAGCCTGGAACCATCAAGAGTCCCGCTCATTCCGAGGACCCTGTGCCTTTCGAACCCCGTGACTCTAGAGGATACGTACGTCATGACGTCGAGTGGGTTCGTCACCATCAGCAGCACTGCGTCCGGAGCGTTCTTCCGGATCTGCTCACAGACATCCTTGATTATTCCGGCGTTGGAGTTCATCAAGTCCAGCCTTGTCTGGCCAGGCTTCCTCCCAAACCCTGCTGCCACGATCACTAACTTAGATCCCGCTATGTCCCCGTAGTCGTTGCTGCCGGTCACCTTGGTCTCGGCTCCGTAGGCTGAGAGCATGTGAGTGATGTCCATCGCTTCACCCTGAGGAAGCCCTTTGACCACGTCAACCAATGTGAGGTCGTCGTATCCCTTCATGGCGAGGTGAACCGCTACGTTCGCCCCTATCTTGCCGCTGCCGACTATCGATATCATGGCTCGACGGGCCTAATGAGTGAGGAGAGTATAGGTGTTTTGCCAGCAGTCACCGGCCGCATTCGAGCTTGGGTTCGAACGTTCCACACGACAGATAGCATCGTCGAGCGCTGCGTGGCTCTATGAGCAGTCAACTAGTGTCGCGTCTATAACAAATCTGGCGTTATGACTGTCAATAAGCCACTCCTTTCTCGAACGGAATCATAGCTTGAGATCTTGAAGAGCGTAGCTAGGCGTCTGAGCTCAAACCACGACGCTAGGGATTTCTACGACGCGACACTAGGTTTGGGACCCGGTTCATGGGTGTGGGCCAACAGTGAAGTGTGTCCTGAGGCGGAGGAGGGTCTGGTCGATACCAACCCCCAGTCGGGGCGCCGGCTTGCTCCAAGTCACGACGGCCCGCTGCGTGTCGTGCCCGAAAGCGTAAATGCGGTGGCCGGGATTTGAATTCTCGAGTCATTTACATGACTTCCCGAGTTAGTAGCGTGGCAGGCTACTGTCCTGGACCAGGCTAGACGACCACCGCTCGTTTCAGGTCGCA
>JAFMAI010000020.1 GCA_029785085.1 Nitrososphaerota archaeon
AAGAAAGGCGGATGCCACCATGGGGAGCTTCAGGAGCGCCACGAGGACCGGGAGGTTGGAAGGGACGAACGCCAGGTACACGTTGTAGGTCGCCGTGAACCAGCCGGGCCATGTGAGAGATGAGACGGGAGGGAGGTGGGCCCCTGTGAACGCCTGATAGACCAGGTATGAGAGAGCGCTGTAGACTGGGTAGATGGGAGGATAGGCCCACTTCAGTGGTCCGGGGTAGACCGGGGGGTTCCCTGGGGTGAACGGGTTGACATGCTGGAGGACTCTGATGCCTGAGCTGATGAGGAAGTAGACGTCGTACCTCTGCCCCGTCCAGGGGGACAGGGCCAGGTACGCTGGTATCGCCAATATGAGGAACCTCCTCCAACCGAGCCTCCTCCCAAGGAGGAAGAACGCCAGGACAGAGCCCGCCACGGCTGCGTACGCCGCTGCGTCCAGCGCGACGGCGCTTGGGTCATACCCGACGTCGAAGGTCGCGCTGTTCGAGTAGCACGCCCCGCCGGCTACCCTGACCGAAGTGGCCCCGAACCTCACCCATCCGCTGTCCAGACCGTAGCTCGTCTCTGTGAACCCCAGACCGTTCGCAGTGAAGTTCTCCAGCTTGTACCACTGGCTCCCGTTGAGATACTCGAGCGTGAGCGTCTCGTTCGCCAGGGAAGGCGGATAGGCGACGTCGAACGTCTCGCTGAAGGTTGCCGCACCAGGCGATGGGATCGCACTCAGTGGAAAGTGGACCTGGGAGGGTCCGGCGGTCAGACCGACTCCGCAGCTCTGCGCTGCGGTCGCAGGCGACGCGGCCAGGACCAGCGCGGGGACGAAGAGCGCGAGCAGTAGCCAGCCCCAGCCCTTTCCCACGCCCAGAGGCATGAGGCGAAGGGCTTTAGGCTTGCAGCGCCATCAGCCGCGCCTACGCGTCCCTCGAGCCAGAGGAGGCGAGGGTCTGCACGACGGTGAGATACAGCACGCAAGAGTATCCGGCCAAGTAGACAACCAGGATGGGCATTATGCCGTAGTTCGAAGTGACCCAGGCGTAGACCAGGGCAGCTACAGAGAGGGCCACTGCGCCGGCTTCCAGGCCTGCGGCCCTGTTGAAAGGGAGCTGGTACTTCTTCCCGCTCCAAGTCCCTCCGGTTCGCTCGATAGCGTACTTCGGAGTCCTTGAGAACGAGCCCGTCTGCCTCGAAAAGATCCCTCCAAGGGCCTGGACAGAGTTGCTTATGCTGATCCCGTACCCTATGATGACCAGGAGGAGTATCTGTCTGACGTTCTTCATGAGTCCCAGCTTCTGCACCCTGATGGCCTCGATGCAGTACAGCAGCACGGCGACGGTGGACACGACCACCAGGACAGAGAAGATCAGCCAGGGGACGAGCGTGAACGAGAGAGTCAAGGGCCCCGCTCCGGAGAAGAGAGGCACCGAGAAGTTGATGGCGTAGTTGATGACGTCTACTGAGAGGAAGTCGGCCCCGACCGCCAGAAGAAACGACGCCACCATGAGCGGATGCACGAGATAATAGGTCAGGTGAATCATCGCCTCCATCTTCTGCCTCAGGCTGAGCCTCTTGGAAGAGTTGACCGAGGGGACGAGCTTCTTTGCGGTCTGGAGGGACCCCCGCGCCCAGCGCCCCTGTTGCCTCTTGAGCCCGGTGATGGTCGGCGGCAGCTCCCCCGGCACCTCCACGTCGTTCAGGTAGACCCCGCGGTACCCCCTTAGCTGGAGCCTGTAGCTCAGGTCGAGGTCCTCCGCCAGGGTGTCGGGAGCCCAGCCGCCTGCGTCGGCGATGGCGGATGCCCTGAGCACCCCCGCGCTGCCGTTGAAGTTCATCAGGTACCCGTTCCCGTTCCTGCCCTTCTGCTCCAGTAAGAAGTGGGCGTCTATTCCTATGGCGATGGTCTTGGTTATGAAGCTGTGGTCCCTGTCGAGGTGCCCCCACCTGGCCTGCACGAATCCAATGGTAGGGTCGCTCTCCAGTACCGGGACGGTCCTCTCAAGGAAGTCCTCTGGGGGGACGAAGTCGGCGTCGAACACGGCCACGTACTTTTCGCCCGTCTCCGCCAGGGCTGCCTGCAGCGCCCCGGCTTTGAAACCTGCGCGGCTGCTCCGCCTTATCACGCTCATCCTGATCCCTCTGGACACATACTCTGAGACCAGCCGGTCTACCTCAGGGCCGGTGTCGTCGGTGGAGTCGTCCAGGACGTAGATCCTGACGAGGTCAGACCCGTACCTTTCGGCCACCCGGGCGCATGAAGCGAGCAGCCTCCCGACGACGTAGAACTCGTTGTAGATCGGGAGGTGAATCGCCACAGTTGGGCGGGCCGAAATCGGGAGGAGGCGCACCTGCTTGTATCGCCTGGACCTTACAGTCAGGTAGAAGGTGTTGAGGCCGTACAGCACGAAGATCACGCTGATAAGGACCGACACCACCAGCAGCACAGGCGCGACAGGCGAGTAGGAGGCTGCGAGCAGGCCCCTTCACCTTCCTGCTTCGACCGAGGCGAGCGACTCTTCGTATCTCCGCCTCATCGAGACGTACCTTCTAGACTCGTAGATCAGATGGTCTTCGTCGCATCGGACGTCGAACACGTCCCAGCTCCGACCCGTCGCCATCAGCTTCCTGTTCAACAAGGCCGACTTCAGCGTCAGGTACTTCCCGGCGGTGGCGAACATGAAGAGGTTCAAGACCCTCTCCAAGGCACTCGGGCGATCCTCGGGCGGGAGCTCATCCCCAGAGGACCTTGAACGTCCGTAGGCGACCGGATAGAATGAGGAGATCCACCTTGCCGTCTTCATGAGGAAGCTGTGGAAGTCATGGCCCATGAGGACCTTCGTCTCAAGGGCGTCCCTTGCGAAGAGCGGTCCCTGGGCCTTGGAGAACGTCGAGCGGGCGTATCTCTCGTCCATGATGCAGCTAAAACAGACAGAGGGCGACCGAGGGGAGAAGATGCCGGATGCCCTCGCCATGATTAGGCCCCATGTGAGAGAGCGCCACAGCGCCCCTGCGGGAGCGACGCAGAACAGGTCAAGATCCCTGGACCTCGAAGCCGAGCCATAGGAGGTGGATCCGCTCACAGCCACCATCCTGAAGCGAGCTGGGCGGAGCAAGCGCGCGAACCTCGCCGCGTATTCCATGTTGGATACTGCCCTCATCCTGTTGTGGGACTCCGCTTCGACGTCGTATCTCGCTGAGCTCGCGCGTCTTTCGGCGAGGTAGTCTCCCTTGAGCTCGAACCTGGAGCTGAGGAGCGGGTCGGAGACGACGGCGTCGGCCACGTCTTGTTCCGAGGCGCCTTCGGTCAGAAGGCATGCCAGCTCGCGGACCGATATCAGGGAGCCGTTCTGCTTCGCCAGCTCGAAGAGCAGGTCGATCCTTTCGACGTTCTTCTCCGACAGGGTCAGGTGAATCGCCTCCAGACTTCGTGGGCCGTGGTGGACCTCAGGGTATCGATAATCGAGAGAGCTGCAGCGAGGGCCTCTCCGACCCCCGCCAGGGGGAGGACGAGGAGGAACCTGGAATCATTGGACAGCGACCTGACCAGCAGCCGCATGCTGGCAAACGGCGAGAGAACCAGCATCGACTCGATGGTCATCGGAGGGGCGCCGACCTCGCGCCACACCTGCGCATGGCCGAAGAGGATTCGGCGCCGCTGCAGGATGACCTCTACGAGCCTGGAGGGGGTCCTGACCCGCACCTTTGCAGACTGGCATACCTTGACCTTGTAGCCCCTCCGCTTAGCCACCCCTGCCATGTAGGCGCCGTCGTTCACCAGGCCCGCCGGCAGAGGGGTCGTCGCCGATGCCCTGAAGACCACCAGCTCGTCGCTGCTGTGGTTGGCCACCCCCAAGTGGTTGAGATAGACGGAGCATTCGTTGTGGGCGCTCCACATGAACCTGGCCAACAGGGACGCGACCCCCCCTGAAGCCTCTGGCACCGGGAGCGCAGAGACCGCGCCGTTCCTGGGACTGGAAGACACCAGCTCGAGGAGGGATGCCATCGCCCCCGGTTCTGGGGTTGCGTCGGCGTTCACGAAGAGTATGTATTCTCCAGACATGGAAGACAGTATGCGGTTGATCGCTTCCGCCTTCCCGCGCCTTTTCGACTCCACCAGGAGCTTCACCCTTTCGTCCAACTCGCTTGCCTGCTCTAGCCTAGACAGGGTCGGCCCCTGAACCCCGCTGGCTACGACCACGAGCTCCCTCATGACGGCGGGGGAGCGGGCCGACTCCTCGAGTATGGAACGTACGAAGCCCACCGGGTCGTCCATCCTGTCGGCGGCGCACACGCCCACTGAGAACGAAGGAGGAGGCCGGATTCTGGCGTCCCCGGCTCCCCCTCCCCCGGGAGCTTGGGATGGAATGGCGGAGGACAACAGGGCGTAAGTTCGCTCCGACTCGGGCTTTAAGGGTGCCTCGGGCGCGTCGGGACGGGTCCGGATGCGGCAACTGGGAGGAACCAACCATGGATGTCGGAGGCGCCACGCAGGAGCGTGGGAGCTGGCCCTCCGATGCTAGCGGCAGGCCACCTCTTCAACCCAAGGCCGACTACGACCCGACGCTGACCGTTGACCTCGAAGACCCTGCCTCGACGCATCCGCTGCTGGGCAGCTGCCCAGGCATCGGCCTGGTACCGTCGTCGCCCCTCCGCCAGGACGCTTAGCCAACGATCTGTGCTATCTGTTTCGCCAGCCCATTCTCGACGTGCTCTGTCCAGAGCATCTCAGGAACATCCACAGCGAGGAACAGCTCAGAAAGCAACAGGGCCTCTATTGCCATCACCCCGAGGTTCTGGAAGAACTTGCCTACCCCTATGTGGACGGAGAAGTCGTCGGGCTGCCCAGTCAACATGATGGTGAAGGCCCTCTCTGAGGCGACCAGGTCCCTGAGTATGCCCCCCTTCTGTGCCTGGATGATCGTCCCGAGCGGCGCTGCGGCTACGTTGGCCCTGTACCCCTCCGACTGGAGCTGCTGCGTTATCTGCTGGGCGAGGGAGCTCAGGTCCCTGTTCTTGTTCTGAAAACGGAGTATCTTCTCTGAAACCAATTCAATCGACCATGCGACGCCTGACCTCCGTATAAGTCTGCTGCCAGCCCGGTTCATGGAGCACTGGGAGGGTGCGTTCATAGCTCTCGGTCTTTTCGCATGACCGCGACGCCGCCCGCATAGGTGCAGAGAGGCCCGAGAACTGCGCCGGACCTGAGGCGCACGGCTGCCGAAGCCGCGCGGCCAGAAGACCTAGTGCCTGCTTAAGCCCGTCCGAACTGCGACATGAACCTCAGTGTCTTGTCCCAGGCGTCCTTGGCTGCGGCCGGGTTATGACCCTCCCATCCCGGCCGATGGAAGGCGTGCTTGGCGTTGGGGTACAGCTGCGTCTCCACCCTCTTGTTGTGCTTCATGGCCGCAGGGAGGAACTGCTGGAAAGCCCAGGGGGTCACCCTTGCGTCTTCGCTCCCGAGGACCAAGAGGACCGGCCCTTTCAGCTTCGACACGTCTTCGGCGTCGGAGATCTGCCCATAGAAGTCGACACAGAAGTCCAGCCCGAGGTCACAGGCCGCCTGGAGAGCGAACCCCCCGCCCATGCAGAAGCCCATGGACCCGACCATCCTGGCTCCCGACCGGCCCCGGAGCAGTTCTGCGCCCGCGGACAACCCCTCGCGGAGCGCCTCCTTTGTGACTGACTCCCTGAGCTTCATGCCAGCCTCCAAGGTGTCGGCCTTGGCTCCTCTGAACAGGTCGATGGACGCCGCGCTGAACCCGCCCTTCGCCAGCTCCGTCGCAACGTCCTCGACGTAGGGGCTGTAGCCGAAGATTTCGTGGATGACCACCACCCCGACGTCAGTCTTCCCCTTGGCTAGGAAGAAGTCCCATCCGTTCTGGGTAGCATGACTCATGCCCGTCTAGGCAGACTTGCTGTCCTTATACGTTTCAACCAAGTCCGGCGGCTCGGCTCTGTCGTCGAGAGCCTGTCTTGGGGTCGGTGGGGGCCTGGCCTCACCCAAGGTTCAACGTAGGAGAACGGGCCCCGTCCTGGGCCGTCTTTCGCTCAGCTGATGCCGTGCCCCCCTGCTCCTGGACGGCGGGCTGGGCGGAGGCCCTGCGAGGGGCGAACCTATGGACATGATTTATCTCAAGGAGCGCCAGGAGCCGCGGAGATGGGGCAGTCAAAGGAGCTAGAGAGCTTCGATGACCTCCGCAAGGTCAGGCTGGCGGACGAAGGATTCATCGTGATCACCGGCACGAACAGGTCCGCCGTCATCCACAAAGTGAACGCCAAGTGCATCACGACGGACAGGTTCAACAACAAGGTCAGCATCAACGACCGCAAGCAGGGGAGTTACTTCTGGGTGGACAGCGTAGCCACAGGTGCCCGCGAGTTCGGGGGGAAGAGGTGCAAGGTCTGCAGACCTGAGCTCCGCCTGGTCCTCCCATCGACCTTCGACGAGTAAGTGGCTACGCGGCCGGCCCCTCCGCTTCAGGTAGGGCTGAAGACCAGCGGTCTAGGACGCAGGACCAGGTGAGCCTGCGTTGGGTGGGTTGCGCCTTTTCAACACCACGCCCACTATCATGACGATTATGCCAACTACGAA
>JAFMAI010000021.1 GCA_029785085.1 Nitrososphaerota archaeon
GGCCGGCGTCGGCTTGAAGGAGAAGGAGGCCGTCTTTCGCTATGGAGAGGACGACGTGCTAATCGGGTTCTACAGGTACGAAGACACCGCCAAGGGAGAGGCGATGGCTGCCGAGGACTATTTCGTGAAGTGCGTAGTGCGGAAGAGCGGCGGTAGGATATTGGGCGCGCACATAGTCGGCCCCCAGGCCTCTGTCCTGATCCAAGAGGTCATTAACCTGATGTACACCGAGGGACAGAGCGCAAGCACCATCGTGGAGGCGATGCACATACACCCGGCCATGAGCGAGGTCGTCCAGAGGGCGTTTCAGTCGCTTGTGCCTGTCCACGAATATCATCGCCATGGCGGGCAATCTAGATAGAGAACCCCAACGTCCCCGTGGGAGAAGCCTGCGGCTGCGGCGGGCACTGATTCGGCCAAGAGCTTAAGAACAGACGCCGCTTCCTGCAGCTTCCATTGAAGTATGTGGAAGGCTCGAAGCGGGTATTTCTCAGCACGGGTACGAGGTTCCCACGTGAGGTCATCTGGGCCATAGGCGCAATCAAACTCTCCGCCGCCAAGTCCAACGCGGAGCTGGGGCTCCTAGGCGGCGACGTCGGGAAAGCCATCCAGTCCAAGGCAAGAGAGCTGATGGAAGGGGAGCACGACCAGGCCATGGTCGTTGACGTGTTCCAGACGGGTTCGGGCACTGGCTTGAATATGAACGCCAACGAAGTTCTTGCGGAGCTCGCATCCGCTGAACTCGGGAAGGAGGTCCATCCGAACGACCACGTCAACATGGGTCAGTCGTCCAACGACGTCGGGCCAACCGCGGTGAGGGTCGCGGCGGCGATGGCGGTGGAGCGGGAACTGGTCCCGGCCCTTAGAGGCATGAGCAGGAGCCTGGAGAAGACATCCAGGAAGACCGCGAATGTGTACAAAGCTGGGAGGACCCATCTCCGGGACGCGCTCCCGGTGACCATGGGCCAGGAGTTTGGGGCTTACGCAGACGAGTTCTCCAGGGACACCCGTCTGGTCCGCGAAACTTTGCGTTACCTCCTAGAGCTCCCCATCGGCGGGACCGCGGTCGGGACCGGGATCAACACAGACCCCAGGTTCGGAGGGATGGTCGCCTCAGAGATAGCCCGAATGTCAGGGATCCCCTTCAGGAGCGCGAAGGACAAGTTCAGACCCACCCGACTGCTGACCGACATGTCCTCGCTGAGCGGTGCCATGAGGACGGTGAGCATCGGGCTCTACAGGCTCTGCCAGGACCTCAGGCTGATGTTCTCCGGCCCGCTGACCGGCCTTGGGGAGATTGACATACCGACCCAGGAAGAGGTAGCGGGGAGCAGCATCATGCCCGGGAAGACAAACCCGGTCACCGTCGAGAGCGCTCTCTTGGCGTCGGCTGAGGTCGCAGGGCTCGACAGCGCTAACGCTGCCGCCGCGTCCCTCGGGGAGTTCGAGCTGGCCATGGGGGTCCCCCTGATGGGCTACAATCTGGTCCTCCAGGCGAAGCTGCTTTCGGAGGCGCTGCGCAAAGTCGCGTCTCTTGTAATCGACCACGTCGTGCCCATGAAGTCCAGGGCGCAAGGATACGCTGAGACGAGCCAGGCGCTAGTCACGCTGGTCTCGCCGAAGATAGGCTACGACAAGGCGTCGGCTCTCGGGAAGAAGATTGCGAAGGGGACGCTGATCAGGCCTGCTCTCAAGGAACTGGGCTTTAGCGCCAAGGAGATAGAGTCAGTCCTCGACATGAAGAACCTGGTGAAACCCGGCATCCCTGCGAAGAAGATCTAGCAGGATTTGCAGCCGAAAACGCGCGTATTCAACGGCGGACCCTGACGCCTATCTTCTCCATCAGCTTCCCCAGTTCGGAGTCGTCGACGGCGTCCATCCTCAGATACCTGAGGATTTCGTCCTCTTCCAGGCCCATCCGCCTCGCTTCGGCCACGGTCGTCCTGTAGGCCTCCAGCTCAGTTGGCCGTTCCACATACTCGAAGGCTTGGTCGTAGAGCTCCTTTCCCTCCAGGAACTGCCTGACGTGCACCAGGACATGGATGACGTCCAGATAGAGAAAGTCGGTCTTCGCGGAGACGAGGTGCTTGGAACCTATGCATATGGTGCCTGTGGCCCTGTCCAGCCAGAGCCCTGAGTCGCCGCGCTCCACCCTCATCTTCAGGTGTCTCAGGATCTTGGTCATCTGGGTCCTAGAGCCGAACACCTTCGAGAGGGCAGGGGAAGACTCGAGCCCCGAAAAGACCTCCGAAAGCTTGTACTCTGCCACAACAGCGCTCCTCCTTACTCTAAACGACCTCACCCTCACGCTGGATTCTGAGAAGGCGGACAGGCAATCAAAAGTTCCGAACTCAAAAAGTCGTATTGTCACGGTAAAGATTGGTTCACAAAGCCCCGAAGGACCCCCTGGAGATACGCTTACGTTGTGCCGTCCATGACAGATGAGGGGGACTCGAGTGATCGCCTCACTGAGCGGCATCAGAGGGATTCTAAACCAAGACCTCTCTCTGGCGGACGTGGCGAGGTTCGTGTCCAACTTCGCCGAGGCATCTGGAGGGAAAGAGTTCCTCCTCGCCAGGGACACGAGGAAGACAGGGCCGGTCATCTGCAGAGCGGTCGCCGCAGGCGTCATGTCCTTGGGCGGGACCGTGCTGGACTACGGGGTCATCTCCACGCCGGCTCTCTTCAGGGAGAGCAGGATGAAGGGGGTACCAGCCGTGATGGTCACAGCATCGCACAACGAGCCCGAGTACAACGGCCTGAAGTTCATAGTAGCGGGCGCTGGGATTGGAAAGGAGACGTTCGAGAAGGTGGTGGGGAGGCGGCCCGCTGGAGGAAGGCAGTTTGCCGAGGGGCGGCTGGTGCAGCCGGCGAAACCGGGTTACGTCGATAGCCTGGCTGCAAGGTATGGGGATGGGTCCTGCGAAGGGGTCAAGGTGGCCGTGGATCTCGGAGGGGGGGCGGCCATCGCCCACGCTGTCCCCCTCCTGCGGCGTCTGGGGTGCGAGGTCGCCTCGCTCAACGACAGCTACTCGGTCTTCACGCGCGCCGTGGACCCGATCGCAGATGATCTCGTCCTCCTCCGCCGGACGGTTAGGGAGAAGGGATGCGCCCTGGGGCTGGGCTTCGACTGCGACGGGGACAGGCTAGTTATCGTGGACTCTTCTGGGAAGAAGAGGAGTGGAGACTTCATGCTGACCCTTGCGCTCCAGCGGCTGATTCTGGAGACGCGCGAGAAGCAGGTGGTCGTATCTATGGACACCACCCAGGCTGTGGAGGACGTCGCCCGGAAGGCCGGCTGCAGGGTGCTCAGGTCCAGGGTAGGAGAGACAAACGTCGTGCAGGCGATGAAGAGCGAGGGAGCCCGTCTCGGAGGGGAAGGGAGCAGTGGGGGGCTGATCGATGGCGACTTCAACTACTGTAGGGATTCCCTGCTGGCGGCCCTGGCGATCATCAAGGCCCTGCGGGAGAAGGGGGACGCCCTGTACTCTTCGGTCCCGACATACCACCAGGAGAGGATCGCCCTCCGCATCCCCAGGCAGAAGGCGGAGAAGGCGTTCAAGGTCATGGCTCGCCAGTATGAGCGTACTGATCTCACTGACGGCCTCAAGATCGCCCTCCCCCAAGGGGCCTGGGTCTTGATGCGCCCGTCAGGGACCGAGGATGTGGTCAGGGTCTCGGCAGAGGCTCCTTCGGCCGCCAAGGCGAAGAGCATCGCGAAGGACTTCGCCAGGAAGCTGGGCAGGCGGAGTTCCTAGCATGCCCGACGAGTTCGAGGTCATAGCGGAGATGGTCAAGACAGCAGGGAGACTGCCGAAGGGGTACAGCCCGATAGGTGACGACGTCGCGGTAGTCCCCCCCAGGTCGGGCCTGGTAGTCCTGAAGACAGACATGCTGGTGGAACACACCGACGTGCCCGCCGGGATGACCTACAGGCAGGCCGCGAGGAAGGCCGTGGCTATGTGCGTTAGCGACTTCGCGTCCAAGGGCGTGAGGCCTGACTCGTTCATGGTGTCTCTCGGCCTCAGGAGGGGGGCGGACAAGAAGGATGTGGAGGAGGTGGCTCTGGGGCTGAGGGACGCCGAGGAGAGATGGGGGGTCCACCTGGTCGGAGGCGATACCAACGAGGCCGAGGAGCTGATAGTCGGGTGCGCCATGGTAGGGTTCGCGAAGAAGGTGATAGACAGGGGCGGAGCCGCTCCTGCGGACGTTCTAGTGGTCACGGGACCGTTCGGTCTCCCCCCATCTGGGCTGAGGATTATGACGGCCGGCGCGAGGTCGGAGGCAGAGTTCGCGCGCAGGGCCAGGAAGAGCGTCCTCGAACCTGAGCCAGACCTCGAGGTTGGCGCGGCCTTGGCGCCCTACCTTACCTCTGCCATGGATTCGAGCGATGGGCTGGCCAGGAGCATCCACACGCTCGCCCGGGCGAGCGGCCTTGGGTTCGTGGTCGAACGACTCCCCGCTGCCAGAGGGGTGATGGAGTTCGCCGCGGCGAACAAGCTGGACGGCGACAAGCTGATACTCGAGGGAGGAGAAGAGTACGTCATAGTAGGGACAATCAGGGCGCCGGAGGTCCAGGCGGCCCAGAGGGCCGTGAAGAAGGCCGGAGGAGAGCTGACAGTTGTGGGCCGGGCGACGAAGCAGAAGGGAGTGACTCTGAGGGCAGGCGGCGGGCTCAGGGCGATCAGAGACGGAGGGTGGACGCACCTAAGCGGCCGCTGACTTCACGACCTTCGCGAACCTGTTGACCAGCTGCTCAGCGTCTTCCTGGGTGTCTGACTCGGCGAAAATCCTTACGATCGGCTCGGTCCCGCTCGGCCTGACCAGCGCCCATGAGTGGGCGCCCGTCCACAGCTTGAGGCCGTCGACCCTCTCGACGTCCCCCTTCGTTTGCTTCTCGACCGCCTTCATCACCGCGTCGACCTTCTTCGGGTTCACCTCGACCTTGGTCTTAGCCTGGAAGTACTTCGGGACGACGAACGACAGCACCTTGGACATGGCCATCCCCTTCCTCGCCAGGCACTCGAGCATCAGAGCAGTGGTCATGCCTCCGTCACGGACCGCGATGTGAGGCTGATAGAGGCACCCTCCGTTCTCTTCGAACCCGAAGACGGCGTTCCGCTCGATGATCGTCCTCGCGATCTCCACTGCGCCTACCTTGGTCCGCAGCACCCTCGCCCCGTGCTTCTTGGCCACCGCCTCGACCGCCTGGCTGGACGCGACTGAGGTGACCAGCGTCCCTCCAGGGTGCCTGTCGAGGACGAAGTCGGCTATCAGGCATCCGCTCTGGTCCCCCCAGAGCACTCGTCCCTCTTCGTCGCAGAACATGGACCGGTCGCCGTCCCCGTCGTAGGCGACTCCCAGGTCTGCCCCCGAAGCCTTCACAGCGGCCGAGAGGTCTTTCATCGTGTCAGGGGTTGGCTCAGGACCCCTCCCCGGAAAGCTCCCGTCGACCGTCGAGTTCAGCGTGATCACCTTGCATCCGAGGGACTCGGCGATGTAGGGCGCGGCAACCGTCTGCGCCCCATTGCCCAGGTCCATGACGATGGTGAACTTTCTGGCGGCTATCGCCTTCGCATCGACCTTTGAGAGGATACCCCTCTGGTAGGCCCTCACCACTGACCCCTCCTGCCGCGCCACGCCGACGGACTTCCAGTCGGCCTTCGTCTGCGACTTGTCGAAGTATATCTTCTCTATCCGCTGCTCATCCAGCCTGGGGATCTCGACCCCGTCGGGCCCGGACACCTTCAGGCCGTTGTACTGTGGAGGGTTGTGCGAGGCTGTGACCATCACCCCGCCCCTGAAGCCTAGGGCTTTCACCGCGTACTGGAGCGCGGGGGTAGGCACCAGCCCAGCCTCGGCGACGTCTCGCCCGGAGCTGAGAAGGCCAGACGCGACGGCGTTCGCCAGGGCAGGCCCAGACAGGCGGCCGTCCCTCCCCAGCAGCACCTCCCCGCTTCCGAAGTAGGTCCCTACAGCCTCGGCTAGGCTGATGGCGAAATCGAGGTCGTGGGACACCCCTGGCACGAACCGGACTCCGTTGGTTCCGAACAGCCTCTGTGGGAGTGCGGTCAACGGCCGACGAGCGGCTCCGGACATGATAAAACCTTCCGATTCCGGGCATTCGTGGAAAGCGGGCTGCGGCGGCAAAGCTTATGTTGAAACCTGAGGCGGTGTCAATTGGGCCCGTAGCGCAGATCCAGACCGGGAGCGGAGTACGGATAGCGTGGCAGCCTTCTAAGCTGTAGGGAGCTTAGGCTCGCAGAGGTCGTGGGTTCAAATCCCACCGGGCCCGCTTTGACTCCTCTCTCGCGGCTGATGCCAACCCTGCGTGCAGTCTTGAACAAGACGCCAGCCTTTTGCCGATGCTGCAGGCGAGAGAGTCCTGTCCAGCTCATCCGGCCACGTATTCGAGGGATGCGGCGGCCCCGTAGAGCTTGTTCTCGCCCTGCTGCCAGGCGACGGACTGTCTCCCT
>JAFMAI010000002.1 GCA_029785085.1 Nitrososphaerota archaeon
AGTAGTTCCCATAGTTGGGGATGCATACGCCGAACTTCATCAGCCCCGGGGGGTCTCAATCGGATAAAACATTACCTGCAGGCCAGTAGAAATCGAAGCCATCTCAACTCCGCCCCGGTTGCCGGGATCGCGGCTGGCGAAAACACCTAGGCTGCCTCCTAACAACCGAGTGAAAGGGTCAGTCGTCCTACCCGTCGTTGAGAAAGAGGAACGGGGACCGAGGACTTTTCCGACGACACGGTTGAAGCACCCTGGCTGTGGGAGTGGTTTGATTGCAAGCTCGACGTCGTATCGTATCTAGTACACACTGCAGACAATGTGCCAATAATCAACTCCGGCGGCAGAACATGCCGCCCCGCCGCTCAAGAAGAAAAGGTCTCGGACGAGGATTCGCCTAGACAAATACGGGGAGCCGCGGAAGGTGGCTCATGTGAAGTAAGATGCCAGAAAACCCCCCAAAGAAGACAGCGCCGAGGCACACATCTTCGAGCTTTCCATGTTCTTGATCACTACGGCGATATGGCGCGTCCATGAGCCGAAGATGTATGGCCCGCCGAGGCTGAGAGAAGCGATAAACAGGCCGGCCGAAGTCTACGACAAGTCAGATAGGCCCAAGTCAGATCCGTTGATGGCGTGGGCAAAAGCGGGGATAGACTCACCCGAACAAATTTCAGGTAACAGCGTCCTACGAGGCATTCACCGTATTCCTCGACAGGATGGTCATCGAATTCATAGACGAGATGGAGCGCTGATACCTGCATCCCACCCCAAGGTACCTAACCCTCTGTCAAGCCTGGCCAGGGAGTTTTCAGGGCCCGTCCAGTTCAACCCTTAAGACAGTCACGCGCGAAATATTGAACGTTGGCCTCTCACCGCGTAGGACGACAGACATTCCACTATAAGTGGGACAGGGCGCACAAACCGGCACTGACTATCCGACCTGGGGACACGGTCACTTTTGACGCCAACGACGTCCTGAGCTGGCAGTTGACGTCGAAGTCCACGTCTTCAGACTTGGAGAAACTCGACAACGAGAAGCTATACCCACTGGCTGGGCCGGTCTATGTGGAAGGGGCGGAGCCTGGCGACGCCCTGGTCCTTGACATATTGGATGTGAAGGTAGATGACTTCGGTTGGACAGCCATACTCCCTGGCCTAGGTCTGCTGGAGGAGTTCAAGAGGCCGTTCCTCTACAAATGGAACCTAGGCGGCGAAAGGTACGCCCGCTTCGAGAGGGGGATCAGGATTCCAATCAGGCCTTTCTGTGGCGTCCTGGGAGTGGCCCCTGCAGAGGCGGGCTCTTTCGAAGTCATGCCTCCCGGAAGGCACGGCGGGAACATGGACATCAGGCACACAACCGCAGGGAGCAGGGTGAGACTACCGGTCCAAGTGGAGGGGGCCTTGTTCTCGGCTGGTGACCTCCATGCGGCCATGGGGGATGGGGAGATTTGCGTATGCGCGATCGAATGCGCAGGCTCGGCGAAGATACGCTTCGGCCTAGAGAAAGAGGCGGGTCTGAACTATCCTGACTTCCAATCGAGGAGGGAGCCTACGTCGAGTGCGGGGTGGTACACGACTACAGGGATTGCGAGCGACCTTATGGCGGCGGCCAAGGAGTCGGCCAGAGGCATGATTGACCACCTAACCAGAACCTACAAGCTCTCGAAAGAAGAGGCTTATGTCCTCTGCAGCGTGGCGGCCGATCTCAGAATCCACGAAGTCGTAGACTCACCCAACTGGGTGGTTGGAACAATGATTCCTCTCGATATCTTTCCTAGTCTTCACGGCAAGGGTCTATGATTACAAAAGGAGACATCGAAGCGTCTGGTCGCGCATACGCCAGACCTGCCGCGTCATCGTTTCACGCGTAGAAATCGCCGTTGGCGTCGGCACCTGCGGCTACGCGTCCAACGCAAACAGCGCAGTGGACGCGCCGAATGCGGCTGGACAGGTCTGAATGGACGCGAGTTGGGGGATGTCGCATGCCATCTTGCAGCGGTGCGCCAGGCGGGTTGTGCGAGCGTTCCACGGGGGTTCGCAGAATCTTAGCGTATCAGAAGCAAACGGTTCGCGGAAAACGTCGCCCCGCGGCTTTGGTTATATAATCACGTCATGGGCTTCGGTGGGAAAGCAATGAAGACCCGTGGAATCGCGTTCCAAGGAGAGCACGGGGCTTACAGCGAGGAAGCGGTCCACCAGCACTTCGGAACCGAGACAGACACAGTGCCCTGCAAGACCATCTCGGAAGTGTTCAACCTGACTGAGACAGGCGAAGTGCAGCACGGGGTGGTCCCGGTGGAGAATTCAATCGAGGGGAGCGTCCACGAGACCTACGACTCCTTGATAACGAGCAACACGAAGATAACCGGCGAGATAGTGCTAAGGGTGGTTCACTGCCTCATCGCCCTGCCTTCAACCACAATAAGCGACGTAAAAGTGATCTATTCGCACCCTCAAGCCCTCGCTCAATGCAGGGGGTATCTCGCCACCCTCGGCGTGGAAGTGAAGGTATCCTACGACACTGCAGGGAGCGTCAAGATGATCAGAGACGGCCGCATGAAAGATGCAGCGGCTGTCGCGAGCATGGGCGCGGCTCAAATCTATGAGATGAACGTGTTGAGACAGGGTATAGAAGACTACGGACACAACTACACCAGATTCTTGGTGATGTCGGCCAAAGAAAGCGAAAGGGCACCTATGTGCAAGACATCCGTCATCTTCTCAGTACCGCACGTGCCCGGCTCTCTGTACGCTTCACTCGAGACTTTCGCGACTCACGGGGTCAACCTGACCAAGATAGAGTCCAGACCCACCAGACAGCGCCCATGGGAATACTACTTCTTTCTAGATTCCGAAGGGCACAGGGACGAGGCGGCCCAGAAGGAAGCGCTGCGGGAATTGGTAAAGAGGACGACGTTCCTGAAAGTACTGGGTTCGTACCCTCGAGCACGGCCCGAACCGCCGCAATGACAGCCTGGTAGCCCTTGTAGGCATTCCGCGGTGCACCGGAACTTGTAGGTGCAGGCTTGTGGGCCCGCTACGGTCCATGCCTGGACTGGCGCTGGCGAGACGTGCTATGCGAATTTGCTCAGAGGTCATAGACGACCCCAGGAACCTTGGGGAACGGCTGCACCTCGCCGATATGTTTCGCCCCTACTATCCAGCCGACGATTCGTTCGATACCGATGCCAGCTCCAGCAGACGGTTTGATTCTTCCTTCTTCGGAGAGCCTGAGGAGGAGTGAGAAGTTTTTCTGGTCGATTCCATCCCTCTCCATCTTCGACACTATCCTGTCGTGCTCCCACTCGCGTCTGGCACCTGAGAGTATCTCCCCGTAATAGGGGACGAAGAGGTCGTAGTTGTCCCACCTTCCGGTGGCGGGGTCCTCGTAGTCGTAGAACTCTCTGGGGATGTTTGTGACCCAAACGGGGCGACTTGTCTGCTGAGGCAGGACCAGCTCCCACTCTTGTCCATGCCTGGCTATCAGGTCCCGTCTATCGAGGACTTCGAACGGGGTCTTCATCGCTTCGCGCCCGAAGGAGACAGGAAGATCCGAAGTCGTCTTCAGGTGAGCGACCAGGCCCGCGACGACGGCCTCCACCAACTCCCGGACATCCTCGGAGCCGGCACCGCGCAACTCGAAATCAAACTGAGTGAACTCATAGGCATGCCGTCCGGTGTCCTTCCTTTCTCTCCTCTCAATCCTGACGTTCGGAGATAGGACGAAGAGCTTCGGGTACGCCGTCGAGGAGGCGACCAGCTTGTGGATGATCATGCTGTGCGTAGTCCTGACGGGCTCTCCATAGATTTCCGTCTCCACCCTCTTCTCGATGGAAGCCCCCGGGTCCGGCCAGAGGGGGTCTGTGGACTTCGAGAAGACCACAGGCAATAGCCAATCGAAACCTCGGCTCTCAAATTCACCAGTAAGGTATCTGAGAACCCTCGTGGTGACCTTCGCAACCTGCTCTTTCCTCTCCAACTCGTGGTCAGTAAGCAGATGGAGCGGCTTCGGGATTACAGTGGCGCCGGGCTCAAACGTTTCACTCACAAAGTTACATAGCTGCGATGAAATATAATCATTAAGCTAAATTTTCTGGCATCTTGCCGGAAAACAAATGGTTTAATTCCAATTCCACGGCATACTGACAGTATGATGGACGCTAAGGACTCGAAGATACTCGCTGAGTTGGTATGCGACGGCCGGAGACCCATCGTTGATATTGCTAGCCACTTAGGGTTGCCTCGGGCCACAGTCCAGGATAGGTTGAGGAGGATGATGGAGTCAGGGGTGATAAGGAAATTCGTCGCAATCCCGGACTACTCCAAAATCGGGAAGCGGGTGATGGCCTACGTCTTCGTCGCCTTCGGAGGCGAAGGGAGGCTCTCACAGAGGACGCTCGCAGAGGCGATATCGAAGATGCCGGGGGTCTACGAGGTGTCAGTGATTTCGGGGGAGTGGGACATTCTACTGAAGGTCAGGGCAAACACGTTAGAGGAGATTGGAAACCTCGTCGTTGACAGGTTGAGGTCCATGAGCGGGGTCGAAAAGACAGAGACCTGCGTCTCATTCCAAACTATCAAGGAGAGCTTCTAGTCTAGGATTCTGTAGTCTTGTGTTTTGGATCCCAGGAAGCTCCTTCCAGGCCCAAGACCGAATTACGCCGGCCGGCCCGAAGAGGCACGTTCGTCGAGCAGGGCAAGGGGCGATGTACATCTTCGTGCACCAATTCATAAATAGGTCACGGGTAGCCATCTGGTTCGCGAGAAACTTGGATGCCATGACACGGGCTGACCGTCCCGACCACTGGACCGTGTTTGGCTTTTTCGGCTATAGCTGGTAAGAATCCCTTCCAGCTTTCAACTTGGGGGATTCTAGTTCAATGAGCAAGAGCAGGTTTCATGAAATCGTCATAATCAAGTTCGGAGGGTCTGTGCTGGACGACGGACAAGCCATCGTTCAGGCTGTCGAGCTCATCGCCCGCACTCTCAGGAAGGGGGTGGGGGTTGTCGTCGTGGTCTCGGCGATGAAGGGGGTCACCGACGGCCTCCTCACCCTTTCCAAGGGAGTAAATCCCAACATGGAGGCATCTCTCGTAGACGAGCTCCTCTCGTCAGGGGAGAAGACTAGCGCCAGGCTTGTGGCTGCGTCCATGGCGCACCATGGGCTCAAGCCTGTTGTGATAGACACAGACACCCCTGGCTGGCCAATCATCACCGACGACAGGCATCAGGACGCCAACCCTATCATGGATGTCACACGACAGCGGAGCAGGGAGACCCTGCTCCCTATAATCGAGCGCGGCGAAGTCCCCATTGTGTGCGGTTTCCTGGGGCGGACCGAGACAGGGAAGGTGACCACCCTGGGGCGCGGTGGGAGCGACACCACTGCGGTCCTCCTGGGGAGCTGCCTCGGGTCAAAGGAGGTCGTGCTCATAAAGGACGTCGACGGAGTCTTCTCGAGCGATCCTGGGAGAGTGAAGAACCCCCAGCTGATCGAGAGTCTGAACGGCGAAGAGGCCGAGCTGCTCGCAGCGGGCGGGGCCAAGTTCCTGCATCTGAAGGCCCTCAGCTATCAGGCGCAGGGGCTTAAGATTAGGGTGACCAGTCTGGAGAAACTCGACGCAGGGACGGTCATAGAAGGGGACATACCAGAGACCAAGGTAGAGGTGACCAACGTGGAGACCTCAATGATGACCATCGTCGGAATAGACCCTGCGCGCTTCGAGTCCGTTCAGGCGGTCGCCGACGCGATAAGTGGGTGCGACGCCAAGATTCTGGCCCTCTCCCTGGAGTCGACCTCAGCTATCTTCTACATCTCAGGGGGCCGAGAGGTACTCGACCGAGTCCATCATGTCCTAGTCGGGGAGAGGATCGGCAAGGCGGTGTCGTCCTACGACGGCCTGGCCATGATTTCGATTCGAGGGAGGGCCCTCGAGACCCAGCCAGGCATAGTCCAGCGGGTGACCCAGCCGCTGGCGAGTTCTGGAATCAACCTATTCGGGATCGTAACAATCCAGTCGTCTGTCCGGGTGTTCGTATCCGCGGACCAGGCGCAGCGGGCGTCTAAGCTGGTCAAGGAATCGATGATGGTGGGGGTGCAGTGAGCAAGCTCCGGGCTGCGCTGCTGGGCGCGACGGGAGCGGTGGGCCAGAGATACCTCATGATGCTGAGCCGCCACCCTACCATCGAGCTCGAAGTGCTCATGGGAGGAGACTCAGCTGGCAGAGCTTACGGCGAAGCTGCCCGCTGGCTCGTCTCTGAGGACATCCCGGATAGATTCGCGGATAGGAAGGTACTCCCAACCGACCCGCGCAACGCGGAAGGGTGCGACGTTGTCTTCTCAGCGCTCCCCGCCGAGGCGGCTTCCACAGTCGAACCGGAGTTCGTCAAGGCTGGCCTCACGGTGATAAGCGAAGCTAGCGCTCATAGGCTCGAGGAGGACGTCCCCCTAGTGATTCCGGAGGTCAACCCTGACCACCTCGGGCTCTTGGACTTGCAAAGGAAGAGGAGGGGATGGAGCGGTTCCCTGGTCGCCACCCCCAACTGTACTGTCACAGGACTAGCCATGGTCCTCAAGCCTCTATCGGACAGCTTCGCGCTAAGGCGCGCCATCGTAACGACAATGCAGGCGGTGTCAGGGGCGGGCTTCCCCGGCGTCCCTTCCATGTTGATCATGGAGAACGTCGTGCCATACATCAAGGGCGAGGAGGAGAAAGTCTCTGATGAGTCCCGGAAGATCCTTGGGACCCAATCGGAAATCGGGATTCGCAGCGCCAATCTGCAGATTGCTATTTCGTGCAACAGGGTCCCGGTCATAGACGGCCACGTCGAGACGCTGTACGCTGAGCTTGGGAAGGACATCGAGCCGGAGGAGGCGGTGGACTGCCTGAATAGGTTCCGGGGTGCGCCTCAGGAACTGGGTCTCCCTTCGGCGCCCATGCAGCCAATCATCGTCAGGCCTGAGCCAGACAGGCCTCAGCCCCGCCTGGACCGCCTCTCTGGCTCGGTCCCAGGCATGAGCGTAGCGGTGGGGAGGGTACGGAGGGGGCTAGGCCGCGACTCGATTCAGCTAACACTCGTTTCTCACAACACAATCAGGGGCGCCGCAGGCACAGCGATACTCACGGCCGAACTTATGGATAACAAGGGGCAGCTCGGGAGATAGGGTTTGGTCTCAGGCAAGACGTTCAGGATTTCAAGAATCGTCGACCGCGGCAGGATGCTCTGCGTCCCAATGGATCACTCCATCACCAACGGCCCTATCAGAGGCCTCGAGGAGCCTGAGTTGATGATAAAATCTGTCGCCGAGGGCGGCGCGACTGCTTTCCTAGCCCACAAAGGCGTCCTGAAAGCCCTCAAGGAGGCGCCCCCGATCGGCATGATACTCCAACTCTCGGCGAGCACCGTCCTCGGACCAGCTCCCAACCGGAAGGTCCTGATATCGTCAGTCGAGGAGGGGGTCAGGCTCGGAGCCGACGCCGTCTCCGTCCACATCAACATAGGCGCCAGGGAGGAGTCCGAGATGCTGGGCCAGCTTGGTATGGTTGCAGACGAGTGCGACAGCCTGCAGGTCCCGCTTATAGCCATGATGTACCCTCGCGGAGAAGGAATCAAGGACCCGAACGACCCAGACACCATCGCCCACGTGGCCCGCATCGGCGCCGAAGCTGGGGCTGACATTGTCAAGACGGTCTACACCGGAAGCATCGAGACGTTCAGGGAGGTCGTGAGGAAATGCCCCGCCCCCGTGGTGCTTGCGGGGGGCTCTAAGGTCGACTCCGACAGGGCCCTGCTCGAAATGGCAGGCTCCGTCATGAGAGCGGGGGCGATGGGAGTGACCTTCGGGAGAAACGTCTTCGGGCACAGCGATCCTGTTGGCATTGTCAGGGCGCTGCGCAGCGTGGTGGTGGAAGGACAGTCCGCCGACAGAGCCATGGAGTCCCTCAGCCATGCTGACTGAAGACAAGGCGCTGCTCCTCCATATTTCAGGGCCCGAGATGTCCGAGGTCATCCTTAACGACGCCGTAGCAGCCGGGGTGAGAGGGCTGGTCGTAGACCGGCCACTTTCGACATCAGTCCCACTGAACGGGCTCGATGTCTTCGAGGTCTCCGAAGGCGAAGGGGAGAACAAGGCTAGGTGGATTAAGGTAGCCGGGGCAGGCGACGTCGAAAGGGCGTTGACCGCAAGCACGTTGAGCCTGGCCTTCGTTGTCGTCGAGTGCTCCGACTGGCGCATCATCCCACTGGAGAACCTCATCGCGGAGTTCAGGCGCCGTGGACGCAAACTCTACGCCTACGCCGAATCGAAGGAACAGATTGAGACGGCTTTCTCCGTCCTTGAGCTAGGGGTCGACGGCGTCGTAATCCCATACTCTTCTATCGTCGAGGCCAAGAGGCTCTCCGTCAGAAGGGCAGAGCTCCCCCTCGAACCTGCCGAGGTGACAAGAGTAATGGATGCAGGGGTCGGAGACCGCGCATGCGTCGACACAACGTCGCTGCTGGAGGTAGGGGAAGGAATGCTCGTCGGGAGCAGGGGTGGGTTCTTCTTCCTCGTGCACGGAGAGACGATACCGTCGGAGTACATCGCCACCCGGCCCTTCAGGGTGAACGCAGGCGCGGTGCACAGCTATACTCTAGCCTCGGACGGGAAGACGAGGTACCTGTCGGAGCTCAAGCCCCCAGACACGGTCACCATCGTGAGCAGCGGTGGAGGCAGCCGGGAGGCGTCGGTGGGAAGGGTCAAGATAGAGCGGCGGCCACTGGTGCTTGTGGATGCTAGGTCGAAGGCCGGTTCTGGGACGGTGATACTCCAGAAAGCCGAGACTATCCGTCTGGTGCGCCCCGGCGGGGGTGCGGTCTCAGTGACAGAACTAAAGACGGGAGACGCGGTCTTGGTTCACGTCGAGACAGCCAAAGCTAGGCACTTCGGGTTAGAGGTGGATGAGCATATCAACGAAAAGTAGCGCGGTAGAGCTCGTCGCTCCCCCTATGGAGGGCCAGAAGACATTGGTGTGCACGTCCGTGTCGGCAAGAACACCAGCCGAACTGAGGGCCAAGGCGCAGAGGGCGTTCAACTCGGGGACAGATCTAGTCGAGTTCAGGCTGGACTCACTCAGGCCGTTCAGGTCTAAGGCGCAGGAAATCACAGAATTCTTGAGCAGGGCGATACTTACCGTAAGATCTCAGGGCGAGGGGGGAGACTTCGAGGGGAGGGAGCCAGACCGCCTGAACGCCATCAGGGCCTCCTGCGAACTGGGACCCGCCTATGTAGACGTCGAGCTCCGGACCCTCAGGGCTAATCACGACTTGGTCTCCGAACTGGCCGGCCAGAAACTCATCGTCTCTTGGCACGACAGTCTCCAGACTCCTCCCAAGGCCCGCCTAGCTTCTATCCTAGCGGCCGCAAAGGCCTTCGGGGGCCTCGCGAAGCTGGTCCCCACCGCCAGAGAGGCATCAGACAACCTCGCTGTCCTGTCCCTGTATGGCTGTCGGGCCCCGGCGCCGATAGCATTCTGCATGGGTGAAGCGGGCGTGCTTTCAAGGGTCATGGCGATCGAACTGCGGACCCCCATCGTCTACGCTTCTCTCCCCGGGGAGCAGACCGCCCCCGGACAGCTCACCTTGTCCAAACTCCTGGCGCTGCGGAGGAAGCTGGGATGTGACTGACCGGTACCTACTGCTGGGCGAGGACGTCAACGCCTCGCCTTCTCCCACAATGATGAACGCGGCCTTTGTTGCCATTGGCGTGGACGCGACATACGACGCCATCAGCGTTCCGCCCTCAGGCCTGGACGACGCCTTCGGCAGGGTCAAGGATGACGGAGTCCAGGGCCTGAACGTCACCATGCCCCACAAGGCAGCAGTGATGCATCTGCTCGATTCGCTAGACGAAGTCTCGGCTAGCGTGGGCGCGGTGAATACGGTGAACGCCGAGCGAGGGGAGTATCGTGGGTACAACACTGATGTCGACGGAATCATCGAGCCGCTCGTGGCCCGCAATCTCCCGCCATTCCGCCACGCAGTCGCCCTAGGGACAGGTGGGGCGGCCAGGGCTTTCTGTGCTGCTGTGCACCAGACTGGGTCCCGCTCGCTGACGTTCTTGTCGAGAGACCCCAAGAAACGACAAATCTTCTTGGAGAGCCTGACGGCGGCTTTTCCTAGCATGAACCTGCGCGTCCTTTCGTACCACGACGCCAAGTCCCAGCGCCCCGACCTGCTCTTCAACGCGTCGCCAGCCGGCTCAGGAGGGAGGCCCCTCCCGGGCGAAGTCTCGCTTCTGATGGATTCGAGACCTGTCGTGTTCGACGCGGTCTACTCCCCGGTGGAGACCGAGCTGATGCGACTAGCTTCGGCCAGGGGCTGCACAGCAATTCACGGGTACGAGATGCTCCTTGCCCAGGCCATCAAGGCGCTGAAGATATGGACGGGGAGACAATGTCCAGCAGAACCTGTTAGGGAAGCGCTTCTTGCCTCCTTGGGGGTGGCGGCGATCTGATCGGAAGAGCCACCGCCATGGGTGCGGTCAGCATCGTCAACGCGATAGCGAGCGGCCGCGGAGCCTCATTCGCAGTGGACCTCCCCACGACAGCCACGGTCGCGGTCCGCGAAGGGCGCGGCAGGTGGACGGGTTTGACGAACGGCAGGCCTGCTACCTCCACTCTGCTTCAGCAGACTGTGAGGAAGGCAATCGGGACTCTGGGAAAGGACCCCAACAGATACTCCGGCCGGATAGAGACTGAGACATCAGCCCCAGTGGGCGTAGGCCTCAAGACCTCCTCCTCTTCATCCGTCGCGGCCGCCCTAGCAACCTTCTCCGCGTTCGGAAGGCATAACTATGAACCTGAACAAATCCTCGAATGCAGCGTTTCGGCTTCCCTCGCCAGCGGGACAAGCGTCACCGGGGCGATGGACGACGCAGCGGCATGCCTCCTCGGCGGCGGGGTTCTCACTGACAACCGTTCGAACAGCGTCGTAGCCAGGGTAAGACTGGGAAGACCACTTGTTGTCATCATCAGAATCCCAGACGACGGGAGCAGGAGGGCCTCCGTCCCCACGTCCGAGGTAAGACGCTTCGCAAAACTAGCGGACTCCATCTTCGACCAGGCCAGACGGGGGAGAATTTGGAAGGCCATGATTTTGAACGGGTCACTTTACAGCGCAATCTACGGCTATCCGAACTCTGATGCCCTCGAAGCACTTGAGAACGGAGCACTAGGCGCCGGCCTCTCGGGGACCGGCCCCGCCGTGGCTTGCGTGTTCGACGACGTCGCCGCGGCAGAGAACCTCGAAAGCAACTGGAAGGAGATCGGGGGCATGACGGTCAGGACGAAGACCTCCGATGGAGGGGCCACGATTGGTCGCTAGGGCGACTCTGGTGTCACGCGGGCCGCTCGACGGGAGCGTCAGGGTCCCTCCCAGCAAGAGCTATACTCACAGGTCAGTGCTCATGGCCAGCCTTTCGCCTGGGGTGAGCAGGGTCAAGAACCCCCTCCGCTCCAGGGACACTATCGCCACCGTCGAGGCGTGCAGGGCTATGGGCGCTGATGTAGCAGACTCGGGGTCCGATCTCGCCATAACCGGAGCAGAACCCAGGGCGGCGGTGAAGGATGTGAATGTCGAGAACTCAGGGACAACACTCAGGTTCATGACCTCAGCCTTCGCCCTCCCACTTCGAGGGAGGACAGTGCTCACGGGGGATGCGAGCGTTCGCATGAGGCCGATGCAAGGCCTCCTAGACGCGCTAGCTCAGCTCGGGGCAGAGGCGCACTCTGTCGCTGGGAACGGCTGCGCCCCCGTCGTCGTCGGAGAGGGAGGCATGCGAGGAGGGCAGGCCACCCTCCGTGGGGACGTTTCGTCGCAGTTCGTCTCCTCGATTCTCATATCCGCGCCGCTAGCGAGAGAGGACTCCTATCTGACGGTCGTCGACGCAGTCTCAAGGCCCTACATCGATGCGACCCTAAATCTCTCTGAGCTGCACGGCATACGCATCGAACGAAACGGCTATGAGCGCTTTGTAATCCAGGCGGCCCAACAGTACCGCCTCGCCGACTTCGCCGTCCCCGCTGACTTCAGTTCCGCAGCCTTCGTCATGGCTGCGACCGCTCTGGCAGGGGGCAGAGTCGAACTCTTGGGCCTCGGGGGTGGGCTCCCCCAGGCAGACTCTGCGATTCTGAAGATACTCGGGGACCTGGGTGCAAGGATTGAACTCAGGTCTGACTCGGTGATGGTGTGCGCACAAGGCGATGGGCTCAAGGGAGGGTCTTTCTACCTTGGCGACTGTCCCGATCTACTGCCCGTGCTTGCCGCCTTGGCCCTGAAGTGCGAAGAGCCGCTGCGGATGTACGGTGTCGCCCACGCTCGGCTGAAAGAGACTGACAGGCTCAGTGTCCTAGCGCGGGAGCTCTCCAAGATAGGGGCGAGGGTCGAAGAACACTCCGATGGGTTGACGGTAACGAGGCCTCGCGAGTTCACCCATTCTAATCTGGACGCCCACGGCGACCACAGGATGTTCATGGCTTTCGCTCTGGCCTCGCTCCTCGTACCGGGGGGAGTCCCAGTGATAGGTGTGGAGAGCCTCGATGTGTCATATCCGGGTTTCCTCTCCGACATGGAGCAGATCGGAGTCGGGGTCGCTGTGGGTTGAGCGGGAACATCATAGGCGAAAGGTTCCTGCTGGTCACCTTCGGCGAAAGCCATGGGAAGGTAGTCGGCGCGGTCTTGGACGGATGCCCTGCGGGCCTGGCTCTGAGGGAAGAAGACATCCAGGCGGAACTCGACCTGAGAAGGCCGGGCCAGTCGATAGTCACTTCCCAGAGGAAGGAGGAGGACAGAGTGGAGATAATGTCCGGGGTCTTCAACGGCCGCACCACCGGCGCTCCGATAATGATGCTCATCAGGAACGGGGACAAGGACTCAAGGCCCTACGACGCGATGGTGAACTCCCCCCGCCCAGGCCATGCAGACCTAGTCGCGAGGCTGAAGTACGGAGGATTCAACGACTATCGGGGGGGAGGCAGGTTCTCCGGAAGGATCACGGCGTCCTTCGTGATGGGCGGAGCCGTGGCGAAGAAGCTCCTGCACGAGGTGCTGGGGGTGGAGGTCATCGCCTATTCGCTGGAGATCGGCGGGGTTCGCGCCGAGAGGTTTGACGTGGACACAGCCAGGAAGAACCGATATGAGAACGATGCCCGAGCTCCCACGACCGAAGCCGCGGTCCTGATGAAGAAGAAGATAATCGAGGCCCGCGGGAGAGGGAACAGCCTCGGCGGCATCGTCGAATGCGTGGCGCTTAACGTTCCGCCCGGCTTAGGCGAACCTGTCTTCGCATCCTTGGACTCTGACCTCGCACGGATGGCCCTCTCAATCCCCGCCGTCAAGGGCGTGGAGTTTGGCTCCGGGTTCGCTTCGGTCAGACTCAGGGGGACTGAGAACAACGACGAGTATTACTTCCAAGGCGACAGGGTCGTGACGAAAACGAACAACTCCGGGGGAATCCTCGGGGGGCTTTCGAATGGGATGCCCGTCGTGTACAGGGTCGCCTTCAAACCGGCATCGTCCGTTGCATCCAAGCAGACGACGGTCGACCTAGCCTCCAGGAAGGAGGTGGAGCTCATAGTGCCGGGGCGCCACGATCCGACGGTGGTCCCCAGGGCTGTCCCGGTGGTTGAAAATGCGACTGCACTCGTGCTCGCAGACCATGCAATCAGAGCGGGGAAGATTCCCCCGGTGCTCAGGGGACCATGACAGAGACGAAGCCGGAGCCTGGAATAGACGACCTCCGCGCCAAGATATCCGAGACCACCAGAGAGGTCATCAGGCTTGTCGGCCGCAGGAACAGCCTGGCCCGCGAAGTAGGGAGGCTGAAGGCCATGGGGTCCATCCCCATCGAGGACGACGCCGTCGAGGACTCCCTGCTCAGGGATGTGACAGAGGAGTGCGACCGCGCCGGAGTGGAAAGGAGCGCAGGCCTGAAGATGCTCGCCCTTCTCCTCGCCGAGTCCAAGAAGGCCCAGGGGGTACAGGCACGGCAATCTGGGCCGAGCCCCATGTCGGTCTTCGCCAAAGCCATCGAGCTGCAGAGAGGAGGGGCGAGACTGATACGCCTCGACGTGGGCGAGCCTGACTTCAAGCCGCCCCCGGCTGTCATCGAAGCGTGTTCAGAGGCCCTGTTCGGCTTCAAGACGCACTACACCGAAGCGAAGGGTATCCCGGAGCTCCTATCCGCACTCAGGGGTTACCTGCGAAGGAAGAGCGGCTTCACAGCAGATGAGGACGAGGTCGCGGTGACCCCTAGCGGAAGGTTCGCCGTATACGCAAGCCTCTCCGCGTTAGTTTCTGAAGGGGACAGCGCCATCGTCCCAGAGCCCAACTGGCCCGCCTACCGCGAAGCCCTTCAGCACCTGGGAGTGAAGCCCATCATAGTCCGAAGCAGGCTTGAGAACGGCTGGTCGCTCTCACCCAGCGAAGTGGAGGGGGCAATCCGCCCCAACACCAAGGCGATAATCCTGAGCTACCCCAACAACCCGACTGGCAAGGTGTTATCCCCAGAGGCCTTCAGGGAGGTGGTCCAGATCGCTGACGATCGCGGCCTCACGGTGGTAAGCGACGAGATATACAACGAGTACTCGTCAAAGCCCTGTCCAAGCGTCCTCCGTACGGTCCCTAGGAAATTCGTGATGACCTCGTCCTTCTCGAAGACCTGGGCGATGACCGGGTTCAGGATAGGCTACGTCGTCTCCAGCAAAGACATCGTCGCCAGGGTAACAAGCATGATCTCGTTGATGTTTTCTTCGGTCCCCGAGTTCATTCAATACGGGGCCATCAGGGCTCTCGACTCGGACGCCGAAGTCAAGACGAACGTGACGGAGATGAAGGAAAGGATTGAAGCCGTCTCAAAGGAGCTGGACAGGATTGAATCATTGGAGTACTTCAAGCCCGACGGCGCCATGTACTTCTTCCCGCGGCTAAGGAAACGGGGACTGACGGGAAGGAAGTTCGTCGAACGCCTCCTCCAGAAGGGGGTCACCGTAACCCCTGGCGCCGCCTTCGGGGCCTATGAAGACTTCTTCCGAATCTCCTTAGGCCAACCCAAGGAGACTATCATCGAAGGAGTGAGGAGGATGGGTGACCTACTCGCTTGAGGGTCGCCGTCCTAGGCTCCGCCGGAGCCATGGGCTCATATTTCGTAGAATACTTCCGACGCCTAGGTCACACGGTCGCGGGATCTGATGTACAACGAACAGGCTCCCTGCTTCAGGCCGGTACTGTCTCTTCCAACCTAGGTGCCGTCAGACAGGCCGACCTCGTCCTCCTCGCCGTCCCTCTCTGGGACACCCTCAAAGTAGCCAGGGAGATTAAACCTGCCCTGAAGCGCGGCTGCACGCTCGTCGAAATCACGTCAATCAAAGGGACGACGCTGGCCCAGCTCGAGAAGATCGCGTCTTCCTGCGATGCCTCCCTGCTCTCTCTCCACCCAATGTTCGGACCATCATCGAGGTCGAAGGCACCTAGGATACTGGTGGTGGGAAAGGGCAGAGACCTGGAGACCGCAAGGGGGATTTTCAAGGGGGCGGAACTTACCTTGGTCGGGGCAGAAGATCACGACCGGCTTGTGGCATACGCACTCTCGCTAGTGCACCTTACCAACCTGGCCTTCGCCATGGCGGTGGCGAATGGTCCAGGTCTGAAAAAGCTCCAGAAGTCCGCCCCGCCTTTCGCCTCAGCCCAGCTGGACCTCGTTAAGGCAGTCCTCCTGCAGGGCCCTGAACTCTACTTCTACATCGATACCATGAACAGGTCAGTCACGGACGCCCTCTCCTCGACCATCAACGAGCTCTCTACACTGAGGGCCATCATCGCGAAGAAAGACTCGAAGGCCTTCGTCAGCGAATTCTCAAGGCTCCTGCGCCAGTTCAGGAAGTCGGAGTTGGAGGCTTCCCTCGCCAAGGTCTATGCGAAATCCTAGGCGGACCTTGCAGCGAGTTTCATGGATCTGACGTAGGCTTCAATCCTGCCAAGAGCCTCATCCTCGCCGCTGTCGACTGAGGCCACCATGTCAACTATCGCGCTTCCTACTATGGCCGCGTCAGCACCGGCTCCTATCACAGCTCTGACGTGCTCAGGCTTGGAGATGCCAAAACCGACCCCCAAGGGGACCTTCCCTCGCGTAAACCCGTTCGCGAACTTGACAAGCCTGATCGCGTTGTCCTTCAGTTGCTCTCTCGCCCCTGTGACTCCGAGCACCGAAACCAGATATAGGAATCCGGACGTGTTCGCGACTATCTCCTTCATGCGCTCCTCACCGGTGGTGGGGGCAGCGAGCAGGACAGAGTCAATCCCTCTAGCGCGCGCCACATCGCCGAACTTTTTGGCCTCGTCTAGGGGGAGGTCGGGCACAATCACCCCGTCGACCCCACTTCTTCTGGCAGCATCGAGGAAGGCGGCTGGGCCCTTAGCGAGTATCGGGTTGAAGTATGTCATCACCACCACTGGGACGTCGCGAGTCTTCTTCACATATGACGCAATACGAAGCACATCCGCTGGCTTCGTACCAGATTTGAGCGCTCGAACCCCTGCAGCCTGAATCGACCTGCCATCGGCTATGGGATCAGAGAACGGGATGCCTAGCTCGATGATGTCCGCCCCGCCCCTCAGGACCGCTTCCGCGACCCCCACCGAAGCCTCCAGGTCTGGATCTCCGCCCATTACATAGGCCACAAGGGCTCCACCATCGATCGAGTCGAACATCTCTCGTATTCTGCTCATGACTCGAATCCCTTTCTCTCCCCGATAATCTGCACGTCCTTGTCTCCTCTCCCCGATAAGGTGACCACCACGCATTCGTCGGGCTTCATCGAGGCTGCCAGCTTCATCGCATACGCGACCGCGTGGGCGGACTCGAGGGCCGGAAGTATCCCCTCTTCTTTCGCCAGCAGGTGGAAAGCCTCGACCGCCTCCTCGTCGTTGGCTGTTACATAGGCGACCCGTTTGGTATCTTTCAGATAGGCGTGCTCAGGGCCGACCCCCGGGTAGTCCAACCCAGCAGCTATGCTGTGCGTCTGGCCTATCTGCCCATACTCATCCTGCAGGATATACGTCATCATTCCGTGGACCACGCCTATCCTCCCATAGGATAGGGTGGCCGCGTTGTGGTCCTCCCCAGTTCCGCCAGCCTCGACCCCATACAAGTCCACGTCCCTCTTCCGCAGGAAGGGATAGAATGTCCCAATCGAGTTGCTCCCTCCACCGACGCAGGCGACCAGGGCGTCGGGGAAGGCTCCCTGGGCTGACAGTGCCTGCCTCGCAATCTCTCTCCCTATGACACTCTGGAAATCCCTGACTATCACCGGGTAAGGATGTGGCCCGACGACGGAGCCGATGAGGTAGTAAGTGTCTGCGAGGTTGGTGACCCAATCCCTAAGCGCTTCGTTGATGGCGTCTTTGAGTGTCCGCGAGCCAGCATCCACAGGATGGACTTCGGTTCCGAGCAACTCCATCCTGAACACATTGAGCTTCTGCCTTTCCACGTCTTCTGCCCCCATATAGACCTCTGACTTCAGGCCGAGGGCAGCACAGGCCATCGCCGTCGCGACTCCATGTTGCCCCGCCCCCGTCTCGGCGATGACCCTTCTCTTCCCCATCCTCTTCGCCAGCAACCCCTGTCCCAACGTGTTGTTGATTTTGTGCGCCCCCCCGTGCAACAGGTCTTCGCGCTTCAGGTAAATCTTCGCGCCTCCTGCTTTCTTCGTCATGTTGCCCGCGAAATAGAGTGAGGTAGGTCTCCCGGCGTAGTTCTTCAGGAGCCCGGCCAAATCTGATTTGAACTCATCGTCCGCTCTGAATCGTCGGTAAGCCTCCTCTAGCTCTTTCACGGCGGCCACGAGCGCCTCAGGGACATACTGCCCGCCGTACCTCCCGAACCTCCCTCCCTCAGGCAACTTGATGACTCCTCACCGTGGCGACGAACGCTTTCACCCTGGATGGATCCTTTACACCTGGGGCTACCTCAACTCCGGACGACACGTCGACGGCGTAAGGATTCACCATTGAAATCGCCTCCGCGATATTCTCAGGCTTCAGGCCCCCAGAAAGGATGAAAGGCAGAGGGAAGACAAGATCCCTTAGTTTCCTGCATTCGTCCCAATCTGAAGCCCGGCCTGTCCCACCAGCGGCTCCTTCCACAAAGGTATCTGCAAGCAGGGCGTCATAACCGACGGCGCTTCCGGCTCCAATCTCATGATTGTCTATCAGGTGTGGTAGTATCAGCTTCACTTTCAGTTTCTCCTTCAAAGCTATGGAATCTGGGATACGACCGTAGAGTTGGATGGCCGAAGGCCCAATCCGAAAGATTTTCTCAATGTTTGACTCCACCACCTCGGCCCGCGCGACCAAGACGGAGTCGACGAACGGGGGCACCCTCCTGATGAGGTCTCCTGCCCGCTCGATGGAAATATTCCGAGGGGACTCGGCGAAGCCGCTGACGAACCCCACTGCATCGGCGCCAGCCTCAACCGCAATGTCGACGTCCTCTTCCCTAGTCAGCCCGCATATCTTGACTCTGGTCACGGTTTCGCCCTCGACAGGGCCCTGAGGGACCCTGCAGGGTCCCTGGACCTCATCAATTCCGAACCAATCAGGAAGCCGCCAGCACCTAGGGCCGCCAGAGACTCGACTTGGTCTCTGGTCCTAATACCACTCTCGCAGATTATGGGCTTCACGAAAGGCCCCTTGCGGAGGAGCTCTCTGGAGACGTCGAGGGAGACTGAAAGATTGCCCAGATTTCTGTTGTTTATCCCGACAATGTCTGCAGCGCTCGAAAGGGCGATGGCAAGCTCGCTTTCGTCATGCACCTCGACCAATGCCTCCATCCCACTGGCATGAACGCTGGCGAGCATTCTATCCAGTCCGGCTGCGGCGTCTCCATTCTCGAAGATGCCTACAATCAGCAGGACTGCGTCAGCACCCAGGCGGTCGGCTGCTTCCACCTGTGCTTCGTCCACAAAGATGTCCTTCATCAAGACCGGGATCCCTACAGCCTGCTTGACAATCGGGATGTAGTCAAGGCGTCCATCGAAGTGCTCAGGCTCGGTCAAGACGGATATCCCTGACGCCCCGCCCTCTTCGTAGGCTTCGGCCACTTCTCTGACGCTTCTCGGTTCAGCGAGCCTCCCATCAACCGGGGAACGAAATTTTACCTCGGCGATGATCGGCGTCCTGCCTTCCCTCCTGAGTGACCTCCTAAGGCTGAGTCGCTGGCGTCTCTCTTCTGCCCTGACATCGTAATAGCCATTGGCGACCCGAGCCCTGGCCGACACGGCTAGCTGCTCGAGAAAGTTCTCATCTGCTTGCTGCATGGGCCTCAATCCTCGAAACGTCTCCGCCGCTCCCTTCGACGAGCCTCTTCAACTTAGTAAGCGCGGCGCCGCTTGCCAGCGACTTCCTGGCCAACTCGACCCCTCCGGGGAAGTCGTCCGCTCTTCCTGCAACCACCAGCGCCGCGGCGGAGTTCAACAGCACCATGTCAATCAGGGGGGCCATTCTGCCATCGCCTCCGAGTATAGAGAGCACCGCCCCTGCAGCCTCCTCTGCCCCGCCTACCGCACGGATTTGCGTCCTCGTCTCTCCGACTCCGAAGTCCGATGGAGACAGCTCGAGGGTCTCGATCTCGCCTTCCTTGAGCCATGCTGCCAACGTCTTCCCGGACGTCGAAATCTCGTCCATACCCTCCCGCGCATGGACGACCATCGCCTCCTCGCACCCCAGCATCCTAAGCACGACTGCCACCCTCTCCACCAGATCCGGCGAATACACGCCTACGAGTTGGGTGCTGGCCCCGGCGGGGTTGATGAGTGGGCCCATCAGGTTGAACACAGTCTTCATCCCAAGTTCCCTCCTGACTGGAGCGACGTATCTCATAGCAGGATGGAACGTCGGCGCGAACATAAAGCCGATTCCAAATCTCTCTATGCTCTCCTTCACCGCTGCGGGAGATGCGTCCACGTTGAACCCCAAGCGTTCAAGGACGTCGGCACTGCCGCAACTGCTTGTGACAGACCTATTACCATGCTTGGCTACCGACACCCCTGCCCCAGCCGCGACGAGAGCAGCGACTGTGCTGACGTTGAAGGTCTTGGCCCTGTCCCCGCCTGTCCCGCAGGTGTCCACCAGTCTGCCGCTGACTTTGGGGTCTATCCTGACGCTATACTCTCTGAGCGTAGACGCGAACAAGGCGATCTCTTCGGTGGTCTCTCCTTTCTTCCCAAGCGCCACGAGGAATCCCCCCATCTGCGCTTGGGTCGCCCTCCCCTCGGCGATTTCTCTGACTGTTCCTTCTATCTCGTCCCTGGTCAGCGGGGCCCCATCAACAATCTTCTGTATGGCCAGCTGAATCACTTTTCGACCCCTTTCTGGACAAAGTTCCTTACAATCTTCATGCCCTCGGGGGTCATTATCGACTCAGGATGGAACTGCACTCCCTCGATTGGGTACTGTGAATGCCTCAGGCCCATGATCTCCGCATCGTCTAGGGCCAGGGCGGTAACCTTCAGCTCAGGAGGGAGCCCCTCCTTCTGTACGACCAGCGAATGATACCTAGTCGCCTGGAGGGGGCTGGCGACCCCCTGCAGCACCCCTTTGCCATCGTGCACTATTCTGCTGGTCTTCCCATGCATGATTCTCGACGCCCGGCCGACCTTGGCGCCGAACGCATACCCGATTCCCTGATGCCCCAGACAGACCCCGAGGGTGGGTACATCCTTGCTGATCCCTCTCAGCACGCTGGTACAGACGCCGAATGATCGTTCGTCCGCAGGACTCCCAGGTCCAGGCGAGACTATGATTCTCTCGGGAGAGAGCTCCTCGACCTCGTCTATGGTGACCCCGTCGTTCCTTAGGACGAGGGGCTCGGCTCCCAGGGCCCCGACATACTGGGCCAGATTGTAGACGAAGGAGTCGTAGTTGTCCAATATCAGTACCTTCATGCTTTCTTCTCCGCCAGCTCTAGAGCCTCCAGCAGACCTCTCGCCTTCGCCTCGGTTTCATCCCATTCTTTCTCCGGGGACGAGTCTGCAACGATGCCCGCGCCGGCTTGTATAGAACATGTCCTCCCGCGGGAGACCAGGGTCCGTATAGTTATCGCGAAGTCGGCGTTTCCATTGAATGAGAAATACCCGACCGCTCCAGCGTAGGGGCCTCTCGTAGACGGTTCGAGCTGCTCGATTATTTCCATGGTCCTGACTTTTGGTGCGCCAGACACGGTGCCTGCGGGAAAGACCGCTCTCAGGGCGTCATACGAGTCGAGGCCTTCCCTCAACTCGCCGACCACGTGGGAGACCATGTGCTGAACATGGCTGAACCGTTCGACCGCCATGAACTCGGGGACTTTGACCGACCCGTACTTTGCAATCTTCCCAATGTCGTTCCTAGCCAGGTCTACGAGCATCACATGTTCGGCTTTCTCTTTTGGGTCGTCGACGAGCTCTCTCGCGAGCCTCGAGTTCTCTTTGCTGTCAGCCCGCGCAGGACGCGTCCCGGCAATCGGATATGTCTCCACCCTCCGGTCTTCTACCCTGACCAGCATCTCTGGGCTTGATCCGACGACCTTCGTACCTCCGAACTTGAGGAAGTACATATACGGCGACGGGTTGACTCGGCTCAGAGACTCGTAGAACGTTGAAAGCTCCCCTTCTACCTCCACATCGATACGCTTGGAGAGCACAGCCTGGAATATGTCGCCGGCCGAAATGTACTCCTTCACTCGAAGGACTCGGTCCTCGAACTCTTGTCTGTTCATGGACAGTCTCGGCTCAGAGGCCCTGACCGCGGTGTCTCCCTCTCCTCTCCCAGCCGTGGCGAGCACTTCGTTCACCCTATTCTCTCCGAGGGTGTAGTAGTAGGTCTCCCCTCTCACATGGTCGTAGACAACCCCGTCTCTGTAAATCCCAAACTGCAGGTCTGGAAATTGCGCCTGGACTCCGTCCCTGTGAGGCAGTCTTTCCCAGTATCTCACGGCGTCGTATGATATGTACCCGACTGCGCCTCCAATGAACCTGAAGAGTCCACTGACGGAGTCCGGGGGGACGATGCGCCTCAACTCCTTTAACGGGTCCGTAGTCTTGACCCGCTCCTTCGACCCTGTTGCTGCGTGGGTTACTTCCAGCACGCCTGACTTGGCTTCTACAAGTATCGAAGGCTCAAACCCGATGAATGAATACTCAGCCAGTTTCGAATGGTCGCTGGCAGACTCTAACAGGAATGCGTTCTCATATCTGTCCAGAAATCTCGCGAAGAGCTCTCTTGGTCGTTGTGTGAGGTCCAGCTTCTTGGCTGACAGTTCAAGCTCCGAGGCTACGACAGCAGGGCCAAAGGTGACCACCCAATTTCCCTTCCGACTCAGTTTCAAAGCGCTTATAGTGATTCGTGCTCAGAAAAGTACACAACCAGAGCTAGCAGGGAGCCCATGGCCGAGATGGACTAGGCGCCTTCAAACTCCTAGAGGAGCTTTCTAGAGCTGATTATGCCGAGAACCTCCTTAAGCCACTCGAGCATCACTGGTCGAGAAAGGCACGCAGCTGTTCGACAGCTGACCCACCTGACTGGGCTCACCTTTGGGGGCGTACGTGGACTATGAGCTCAACCAATCGCTTTCTTAGTGACGGCGTGGACTTTTCAAAGGATGGAGTAGCAACGGTGCTTCCCATGGCGCCTGAGCTAGGCTTGGCCCTCCGGGGCGGCCAGCCTCTCCAACGCGTGCACGGTCCCCGACCTGAAATGGCCCTCGTTCCAGTTCGAAACGATGCGGAAGGCCCCCTTGAACTTCACGTCCCACACGGCGACCACCTGTCCGCCGTCCACCATTACAGTCTGCTTCCCAGTGAACGGACCCGACGTGTAGTTGATTGTCAGCCGTCGTTTGGCGTCGTCCTTAGAGATGTCCGCCTCTCCCGACCCACCGAATGCGAACTTTATCTTCACGTGGGCCACGCCGTTGTCTTCTTTCACGACCTCGAGGGTTCTGGTTCCGTGCCAGTATTTCGGAATCTCATTGATGGCTGACGCTCTCTTCCAGACCTCAGAGGCGTCGACCTCGAACTTCTTCGTCTCCTCGAAACGCATGTCGAAGGCAGAGGCGCCCGGATAGAAAAAGTGAACGCAAACCCACCGAAACAACATTCAGCACTTACAGGTTCCGAGATTGCATTACATCCTGGAACCTGGGTTCTTTTTGGATGTGCTTGGCCGTTGAGGACCTGCGAGCAAGAGATCCCGTGAGAAACTCATTTCACCATGTTATCCGTGGACTAATTCAAAAGACTGGTTTGCGGTGAAAGACCGAGTCTCGAATCGCGGTCTGAGGTGCCCTCGAAGAGAACACACCTCGCTTCGACACCCGCAGGAAACTCGAAGCTCTCCTTGCATCCACAGGCATGCGCAAGGGACACCTAGACGCCATGGCCAAAGGACACCGAGTTCAAGGAGGTGAGAGGGGTGGACTCAGATTGGACCAGCAGGCTTCGCGACCGACCCTGATGGGAACGACATGATGTTCGATTAGCACGTCTAGCCTGACCGCACTCGGGGCAAGGGCGTGCCGACAGCGGCACTCGACACAGACTGGTTCTTCCAGACTATGGCAGGGCATAGTCCTCCCTCCTTCTCCGTCCCCCTATGGCATACCCAAGGGCGAGGCCGAGCAGTGCCCCTCCCACATGGGCCAACCAATCCACGGAGGCGAACAGAAAGCTGCTGACCACGAAGACGACAACGAACCAGGCGACCAGGGTGAAATCGACCCTCCTACTTGTCGCCACGTCGAACGATATGACCCCAGCGAGGAGGCCGAAGATCCCCCCAGACGCTCCGAAGCTCGCTGCATCCGGCCCGGCAGCTAGGCTCATGATGTTGCCTGCGATGGCGGTAAGAACGAAGACCAGGTAATACTGGTTCCTACTGTACGCAAGGGTGAAGAAACTATCGAGCCAGACCAATGCCATGGCGTTGAACCCAACGTCGAACACACCCGACAGCGTCGGAGGGGCGACGACCACCGAGGTGGCAAGCTGCCACACCCATCCCATCGCAACCAGACTGTTGAACTGGAGGAGCAGGTAGGTCAGAGGTACACCGTCCACTCTCACCGATGCGAGGGCTGTCCCGGCTACCAGGCCCCCGACGACGACGAGGGTCAGGTTTCTTCCCTGTTTGGAGAGTTCCAAGGATGGCAACCCTGCTTGGGCCAGTGTTGAAAATCTGTTTCTTCAGGCAGCGAGGTTGGGCTACAGGCGTCAGTAATATGATTCGGGTCATCCCAAGGGGAGGATGGTACTACGCCGAGGCACGTCACAGTCTCTCGAACTTTCCGATTACATCGGAGACCACTTCCTGCACGCGCTCCGTCGTTTCCGCGTGCTCTGCATGCGTCATGCTCACATGGTCTTGGACTCCATAGGGCAACAGCGTCCTGCACTTCTTGAGGTATGAAGGAACGTGCTCCGTTTCACCGAGATAGACGATTAGGTCTGCTCGCCTGACCATCTCCTCGGTCAACCGCTTCGACACTGCATCGGAAACGTCTATGCCGACGTCTCTAGTCATGACGACTTCGGGACGCACTTCCACAAGTCGGCGTCCTTCGATGCCCGCATATCTTGCGGCGACGCCCGCGCTCGAAGCTCTATGTGGGGTTCCACGCCGGTTGAATATTGCTTCGGCCATCCGGTTCCCACAGACGTTCCACACGGGACGAAGAGCATTTCCAAATTCAGGCATCAGTAGTCCCGGTGTAAGATCTCACCTGAACATATCAGAGTGGTCGGGGGCGGCGGAGGACGCACGGCCCGAGTCAACAGACACATCTCAACGACAAAAGAACTGGGCGGCAAGCAGCACGAGGTGCGGCCTGACGCTGACGCTCCGAGCGGGCAGGCTTAGGCGGGTTCGAAGGAATCGGCTCTGCCCACAAAAAGAGGAAGCGAATCGTCTGACCAAGGATAAGAAATGATGGAGGGTCCGGCTCGAGACTTGCTACGAGGGGTGCGCTCGCCACTCCGTCGTCGGGCCGCGCGATTACATGCTAATGTTCTGCAGGATGAGCCGACCGCAGGCGAGAGACTAGCCTAGGTGAAACCCACGACCGGCTGCGGGATGTAGGGCTCCTCCAGTCGCTTCGCCTCTTCGTCCGACAGCTTCACGTCTATCGCACCTACCATCTCCACGAGATGCTCGACTTTTGAGGTGCCGATGATAGGGGCAGTCACTCCTTTCTTTAGCAGCCACGCGAGAGAAACCTGGTTGGGAGTCGCCCCTTTTTGCTTCGCGAGCTCGACCAACCTCCTACCTATCTCATCATTCTGGGGCTTCCCGACATAGCGCGTGTGCCCCATGGAGCCGGGGCTGACCCGCTTGCTGTCCCCTTCCCTGGTCACCAGTTTCCCATTCTCGAGATACTTTCCTGAGAGTATGCCTCCAGCCGTAGGGCTCCAAGGGATGAGACCGATCCCCTCAGCCTTGCAGAGTGGAATCATCTCCCTCTCTTCCTCACGGTAGAGGAGGTTGTAGAGGTCTTGCATGGTTGCGAACCGCGCGAACCCCTTCAAATCACTGGTGTAGAGGGCCTTGGCGAACTGCCACGCCCACATGCTGGACGCGCCGATATAGTGCACTCTCCCCTGTCTGATCAGGTCGGTCATCGCCGAGAGCGTCTCCTCGATGGGCGTCTCGTAGTCCCACCTGTGAATCTGATAGAGGTCGATGTGGTCGGTCTTCAGCCTCCGAAGCGACTGGCTCACTTGCCACATGATGTGCACCCTCGACAGACCCTGCTGGTTCGGCCCCGGGCCCATCTCTCCGCGGACCTTGGTGGCCAGCACAGCGTCGTTCCGGCGCCCCTCGAGGAATTCCCCGACTATCTCCTCCGACTTGCCACTCGAGTACACATTTGCGGTGTCGTAGAAGTTAATCCCAAGGTCCCATGCGCGCGCGAGCACTCGTTTCGCATCCTCGCCTTCGACCTTCCAATCGTCCTCTGTCCCGAAAGACATGCACCCCAGGCAGATCCGCGACACCTTGAGGCCCGTCTGGCCAAGTCTGACGTACTCCATGGTCAGAATCAGGGATTCGAGTTTATAGACGTTCTCCGATGTGACGAATCCCAGCCATTTGCTATCTGAAGAGGTTGGTCCGTGCCAGGTCGAGGACCTCGTCCCCGCGACCGTTGAGGACGGCCTTGACCATGTAGAGGGTCATCCCCCTGACCTCTTCGAGCTTCAGGCTCGGAGGGAGAGAGAGCTCCTGTCTGTTGACCACGACATCGAGGAGGGCGGGGCCTGGGTGCTGCAGCACCTGCCTTAACATAGGCTCCACCTGCTCCGGAAGTTCGGCCCGTAGGCCAAGAAGGCCGACTGCGTCGGCGAGCCTCGAAAAGTCTGGGTTGAGGAGGTCTGTGCCGTGCTCCAGTATGCCTGCCGCCTTCATTTCGAGCTCGACGAAAGCTAGGGCACCATTGTTGAAGACCACCACCTTCACTGGTAGATCCTGTTGCCTGAGGGTGAGCATGTCGCCCAAGAGCATCGTAAGCCCCCCGTCACCAGAGAAGGAGATCACCTGCCTCTCGGGGAACACCTTCTGGGCGCCGATTGCCAGGGGAAGCGCCCCGGCCATAGAACCATGTGAAAAAGATCCCAGCAGCCTGCGCTTCCCGTTCATCTTCAGGTACCGCGCCGCCCAGATTGTGGGGGTACCCACATCGCAGGTGAATATGGCGTCATCTGTTGCGACGTCGTTTGTCACTTTTGCTACAAACTGCGGGTGTATCGGGATCTTCCCCGGCGTACCCATCGCCAGCGAATCAAGCTCGGCCCTGGTCTTCCGGTAGTGGTCCACACTCGCTTTCAGGTGGCCGCCTCCACGTTTGTTCGGGGACAGCAGCGGCATCAACGCCGCAAGGGTCGTCCTGACATCCCCTACCATGCCGAGGTCGACCTTCGTCCTCCTGCCGATCTGCCCTCCCCTCACGTCGATCTGAATCACCTTCGCATCTGGAGGGTAGAACTGCTGGTATGGGAAATCAGTCCCCAGCATGAGGAGGACGTCGGAGTCCATCATAGCGTAGTATCCGGACGAGAACCCCAGGAGCCCAGTCATCCCTACATCGTACGGATTATCATACTCGATAAACTCCTTCCCTCTCATGGCATGCACTATCGGGGCTTTCAGGATCCCAGCGATGCCGATCAGTTCAGAATGGGCTCCTTCGCACCCGGCCCCACCAAGGATTGTGATCTTCGTGCCAGAATTGAGGATTTTCACTGCTCTCTGGAGCTCCGCTTCAGATGGGCACACCGACGGAGACGGCCTCTCGAAGGAAGGGACAGGGCGCTGGGTGGTCGAGTCGAGGAGGGCCACATCACCAGGAATCACCAGCACCGAGACGCCCCCTTCGGCGACTGCCTTCCGCATCGCAATCTCGAGCACCCTGCAGATTTGCTCGGGGTGGGAAACCAGTTCACAGTACAGAGAACACTCCTTGAACAGCAACTCCGGGTGGGTTTCCTGGAAGTAACCACTGCCAATCTCCCTGCTCGGGATGTGGGATGCTATGGCAAGGACGGGCACCCTGTTCCTGTAGCAGTCGTAGAGACCGTTGATTAGATGCATGTTCCCCGGCCCGCAGCTCCCCGCGCAGACCGCGAGCTTCCTTGTCAGGTGTGCCTCTGCGCCGGCTGCGAAGGCGGCGCACTCCTCGTGGCGGACGCCGACCCACTCAATCTCGTCGCCCCTTGACCGGATTGCACTGACTATTCCGTTGAGGGAATCGCCTACGACACCGTACACCCGCTCCACCCCTTGAGAAACAAACGAGTCAACTATGATGTCAGCCACCCTCTTTGCCATACCATCTTTTGCCTGTATGGGGGCATTTATGCCATTTGGCTCGCTGCGCGGTCTTGGTCCGAGCCCTTACGGAAACATCGAGCCGCTTTTTCCCAAGCCGAACACAGGGTTGGTTCCATACCTGTTGGGTCCTCGACGTGGGCGTGGGTCCGCCGCAAAGGCGTCAGCTCCAGCAGATGGGCGAGCAGAGATAACATGGCGACGCAGCCCATAAGCTGCGAGCGGCCCCAAGGCGCTTTCTTATAGTGACGTGACCTTTGACAAGAGGGATGAGCTCCGGACCGCAGCATCCCCTGTCCTTCTTTCAGCCACTCGCAGGGAAGACCTCCACGTTCCTGATGGGGAGCAGGCAGGACAACCTCGCGTTCGCGCGGGCCGTCATAGGGCTGCTGAGAGCTTCAGGGAGAACATGTACTTTCATGGATTTAGACGCTCTCTACTCCTCCTACGCCGACGTGGTCTTCGCCCCCACGTCAGTCGGGGACGACTCGTGGACTCTGAGGGTCCCCTACCCTGGCTCTGACATCGAAGCTGAGATGTCTCAACTCTTCGAAGCCCCCCAACGCACCATAGTTTTAGACAGCCTCAACACACTCTATCACCTGTTCTCCCTTGAGGACGGCAGCTCCCGCGGCAGAAGGATGGGATTCGCGCTGGCGAGCCTTTCATATCTGGCAAGGACGAATTCCAAGGCAGTAATCCTGTGTATGTACAAACGTGAGGGCTTCGGAAGGCTTGGAACCGCCAGGTCGATTTCTGGGCTTTCAGACATAACGGCGTCCGTGGAAGTGAGGGAATCCGAACTGACTGTTAGAGCGGAGAGAGGCTCAGCCTGGCCGGGAGGAGTGTTCTCTACCCGAATCCCTTGAGGATCGCGAGGTTGAATCCTATGAACAGCGAAACTATGAGCAGCAACAGGGCGATGCCGAGATAGAAGTTTACGGCCCTAGACCTGACCGTCTGCCTTCCGCTCATGTAGGTCAGGTAAATGCCCGCCCCCCCCATGACGATCACCATGGCGTCGACCACGGCTTCGGGCACCGTCTCGTTCGAGCCGCTGGGGTAAGGAATCAGTGTCTCGTTGGCTACAGGGTAGGTAATTGCACTAACAAACCCTGCCATGAGGCCGATTATGACTATGACGTAGAGCAGCTGGATGAGGCCCCCCCCTCTGGTCGCGGAGGATACGGTGCCCACTAGCCAGTCTTTCAGGGCACCTACGCTCTTCTTGTAGGCCGACTGGATTGCTTGTCTGATCATCTAACTACCACGCAGGGCTTCTGCTACCTCTTTTGCCCAGGGGCCCGTCTGGGCGTTGCGTATAACGTTATCCAAGAAGTCTTCCCAACTAATCCCTCCATAGGCCATGACCCACCGAGGAAATGCCGCCTCCAGCCTCTCTTTCGCACTTTCGTGGCGCCTACAGAGGCTTTCCTGCCCCTGCCTGCCACAGATGGCACACCTCATGGTTTCTTCCGTCCGGGGCAGTCAGGGTTGACGCAGAGCGTCCATGGTCGCTTCCCCACTGAGATGTACACCAAAGGCCAAGAGCACTTCCCACAAGCCTTCGCGGTCGGCCTGAGGGTCCCTTTCTGAGGTAGAGGAGCGGACGCCCTACACCCATTAGAGTAATTCGAGCAGCCCACGAACCTCTTCTTCGTGGCCTTCGAGCGTACGACACTAAGGTGTCCGCTCTTGCAGATTGGGCACTTCCCTAGAATGCCAGACCTGGCCGCCTCAGCAGCCAGTGTCCCATCTATCTCCTTCCCCACCTCCTCCTCGTTAGCGATGAGCTTCATGAGTTGCTCGGAGGCCGCGCGTATCGTCTCTCTGACGATGCCCGACTCTCCTTCTGTCCCATCCTCGATGCACTCGAGCCTCTCTTCGACTTTCCGGGTGAGGTCGGTGCTCACCACCGAGGGGGAGTACTTCTCCATCGTCTCGATCACCGCGAACCCGAGGTCCGTCACCTCCAAGCTTTCCCCCGACACGTAACCCCTCGACAGCAGGGTCGAGATTATGTCTGCCCTGGTCGCCTTCGTTCCAATCCCCTCGCTCTCCATCTTCCCAAGCAGGCTGCCCTGGTTGTACCTCTGAGGCCTCTGTTCGAACTTCTCTGCGACGGTCACCCCGGCGACCTCTACTATGTCACTTTCCGCGGCTGGGAAAGGCTCCGTGTCCCTGCGTCCTGCATAACTGCCATAGTACTCCATCCATCCATGGAATGAGGTCCTGCTCCCCATCGCCCTGAACTGGTATCCCTCCACCTCGAGCAAGGTGTCGACCAGCTCACTTCTTGCCGGTGGCCCGAATCCAGCGAGGAACCTCCGGACGATGAGTTCGAACAGCGAGTGTGTCAGCGCGCCGAGAGAGGTCCGGGGCCTCTCGCCGGTGGGGTGGATGGCGGGGTGAGCAGGGTCAGACTTCGTCCCCTGTGTGGTTCTGGTCCCGTGCTTCAATATCTTTTGAACCGCGTCGGAGTACGCTGGCATCTTCCCAATGCCGTCGAGTATTCTCCGGAAATCCAGAGAGGCAGGCAGCATCTGGCTGCTGGTTCGAGGATAGGAGATCAGGGCAGTCAGGTATAGGCTCTCGGCTATCTGGAGTGTCCTGCTCGGAGGGATTCTGAGCGCTCTGTATGCCTCCCTCTGGAGGTCTCCGAGATTGAATGGTGTGGGCGGGCTCACTTGGACCGTGCTCCTCCGCACCGCTGCGACCACTGCCATGCCACCTCTGCACGCGAGACGAATCCCCTCAGCCTTCACTCTAGTCTTAACCTTCTCTTCGATGTACCCAGCCGAGAACTCTTTGCCGTCTTTCCGAAAGAGCCCGGTCACCTTCCAATAGGGGATGGGGACGAACTCGCGTATCTCTCGTTCCCTCTTTGCCAAGAATCCTAAGGTGGGCCCTTGGACCCTGCCTACGCTCATCGTCCTGTATCTGCGCCCTGAGGCGAGCGGGGACTGCGATAGTGCTCTTGACAGGTTGATCCCCCACAAGAAATCAATCGCGTGTCTCGTCCGCCCGACCCTCGCAAGGCCGTCGGTTTCCTGAGGTTTCAAATCGCCGAAGGACCTCCTCAGATCATCCTTTGTCAGCGTCGAGAACCTGGCCCTGAGCGCTCCCTTCTCCTTCCCTCCGCAGGCATATCTCAATAGATTGAATCCAATGGTTTCCCCTTCGACGTCGAGGTCGCAGGCGTTGACGAATTTGGCAGCCCCAGCTGCTAGCTTCCTTATGGCCGCAATTCGACTCCTCGCCGTCGTGCTCCCCTTGTCCACTTCGTTCAAGGGGTACCACTCCACATCGAAGACAGGATAGACTGTCCTTTCCCGTGATGGGTCTGACACGCCGTATAGGTGCCCCAGGGCGGAGCAGACAACGAACTCCTCTCCTTCCCTCATGAACCTGAACACGGGGGCACCCTCCACCTGCGAGACAGCGCACTTCCCATCCGAAAGGGCGTCGGATACCCTCCTTGCCGCATCCGGCTTCTCGCAGATGACTAGGGTGTAACCGTCGGCTGCCATGGGTACTTCCAGGTGCGCGGACCTATGACCTCCCTATCCGCCAACTCTAGTCGAAAGAGCCGTCAATCTTCCTGACTTCGACCTGGAACCTGCTCAGAGCGAGCTTGACACCGCACTTCCTGCACCGGTAGTCTGCTGCCTTCAACACGTCGCCCGGAGACCGTAGGTCAAACCCAGAATACAACGGGGCGCCACAGGAGTTGCAAACAATCTCATAGGTCAACATCGAAGCCAGCTCGGCGCGGGCATTTAGGCCTATACGCGACCAGCAAATCCGAGGCTCCTGAGGTAGACATCTTCCTCTATCCTTACTGCGAACCTCCTTGGACCGTACTCCAATCCATCCCGAAGAGCTCTCTTCAGCCCCCTGACCAACACGATGGGCGTGGACTCGTCCGACTCGCCCATCAGCACCTCTGCCGCCGAGCTAAGGTCATCGGCTATCGCCTGAGAGGTGACCTTGAGCACGTTGCCGAAGAGGTCCCTCCTGCCTCTCATATCCCGTACTGCGTCTATCCCCGACGCCCCTATCGCCACCCCCGTGGTCCCCTTCCGAGTGGGAGAGAGCCTGCTGTCGCAAACCACAACACCCACGGAGACGCCCCTGGAAAACATCAGGGCCTCTCTGATCATATGGGCGGCGACATCGGCTTTCCTGGGGTAGAGGATTACTGCCCCATGTCTGACGTTCGACTTGTCTATGCCCGCGTTGGGCGTCAGGAGCCCTTCCTTGCTGGCTAGCAGGAACCCTGGTATCCCGCCTATCACATGGTCGGACTCGCGGAGGACAAGCTCGCAGAGCTTCGAGTCCATGTGGTACTCCACCCCCAGCGCCTTCGCCTTGGCCGTCGCCTTCACACTCCCGAGTCTTATCACTCTCCCTTCTGACATGGCGATGAACTTGCTCGAAATTACGAGCACGTCACCGTCTCTCAGTCCGGCGCCAATCTTCTTTTCGATGGCCGCGACGATGTCGAACCTCGTGACCTTCACAGGGACTCGCACCGGGCGCAGGATGAGCAACGATTTCCGCCAGTGCGTCGTCCACTTAAATAATATCGGGGCCAGTTCTACGTCGTGCTCAAGACCACCCAGCTCTTCGGCTACCATTCTACGCACGCAAAGCTCACGGAGTTCGCGGGTTACGAGATGCCGCTCTGGTATACCACCACCATGGCAGAGCACATGGCAGTCAGGAACGCATCGGGGGTCTTCGACGTCTCGCACATGGGGAGGTTCGGTGTAGAGGGTCCGAATGCCACAGACTTCTTGGAGAGCCTGGTCCCGACTGCGGTAAAGACTCAGCCCCCGGGGAAGGTATTCTACACTCTCCTCCTCAACTCGAATGGCGGGATAATTGACGACGTGATAATTGAGAAGCTCAGGGAGGACGCGTATATGGTCGTAGTCAACGCGGCCAACACCAAGGCCGACATGGACCACATGCTCGCCCATTCTCCTGAGGGCTTGAGTGTCGACGATAGGACTGCCTCTACTGCCATGATTGCAGTGCAGGGTCCAGGTGCTATCACCTCCCTCCAAAGCCTGACCGACCTAGACCTGGGCCAGCTCAAGCGGTTCAGGTGCGCCGAGGCCAGGGTGGCAGGCGGGAATGCCTTGATTTCAAGGACTGGGTATACAGGCGAAGACGGTTTTGAAGTGACCGTCTACGATGCGACCAACGAGCATCCAGGTGGGGCGGTGAATGTTTGGGAGAAGCTGGCAGAGACATCGACGCCCTGCGGCCTAGGCGCCAGGGATTCCCTGAGGCTTGAAGCGGGTTTCCCGCTCCACGGCGCCGACATAGACCAAACCACGAACCCGTTCGAGGCGGACCTCGCATGGGTAGTTGCCGCAGGAAAACGGGACTTTGTAGGTTCGGATGCGATGGAAGCGTTGGCGGCCCAACCTCCGTCTAGAATCAGACGAGGGTTGGTGCTGGACTCGGGAATACCCCGGCACGGCTTCGAAGTAATAGGTGACGCTGGGCCGATTGGCGTAGTAACCAGTGGCACCTTCTCTCCCATCCTTCGGAAGGGAATCGCTCTCTGCTACTTGGCGTACTCCAGTTCCGAACCAGGCTCAAGGGTCGGCGTGACTATCAGGGGTGACAACCAGCCGGGAGCGGTCACGAGACCCCCGTTCTATGAAGAGCGGTCATACGGGTGGAAGAGACAGAAGGGTAATTAGCCACACAGTGCGGCGTGGGCCCAATGGAGATTCAAGGATATCAGATTCCAGACGACTTGATGTACACGGAGGAGCACGAGTGGGCCAAACAGGAGGGGAAGACGATAAGGATCGGGATCACAGACTACGCGGCCAAAACCCTCAACGACGTGGTCTACGTCAGTGCACCAAAGGTGAGCGTCACGGTTGAGCAGTCGAAGCCAATGGGTACGGTGGAATCCATCAAAGCAGTCTCAGAGGTCTACGCACCCCTTTCAGGCAGAGTGGTGGAAACCAACGGCGCCCTTGACTTTCACCCTGAGCTAATCAACAAATCGCCCTATGTGGAAGGATGGCTCATAGTGGTCGAGCCGTTGAACCTGTCCACCGAGCGGAAGTCCCTCCTCGATGCGAAGGCCTACACTGCGTACCTGGAAACCCTGCTCCAGAAGTAGCCTAAAAGAGCACGGTTAAAATAGGCCGCAGAAAGTCGAAGTCAAGACTTGGGCGCGCTCGACACCCTACGGTCTTCCATCAGGCGGCCAACCCTTTCACGCCGTTCCGTAATGCTGACGATGGCGCTGGCGATAATCTTCTCCATCGCGGTCTTGATGAGATCCTATGCCGCGAAGTATGGTTTCTACCTCAATGAGTTCGACCCCTATTATGACTACTATGCGGCCCAGCACATCGTGAACCTCGCTCACGAAGAGGGTTTGTACGCGGCCTTCTTCGCTAACCCAGCAGGGTGCGGCCCGACCATCCTCACAAGTTGTCACAACCTGCAGGGCTATTTCTTCTGGCATGACATCCAGACATGGTTCCCAGTTGGGCGGAACGTAGCCGCGACTTCCCAGGACGGCCTCCAAATCGGCGGGGCGATGATTTACCTGCTGGTCCACGATATCTTCGGCGTTCAGATAACCCTCTATGACCTCCTGATTGTACTGCCTGTGTTCTTCGGAGCGTTGACTTCAGTCCTATTCTACTTCGTAGTGAGGAAGATAGCCGGCGACGCGGCTGGTCTGTTCGCTGCGCTCGTCTTCGCGGTCTCTCCCCCCCTCATTGAAAGAGGGAACCTGGGATGGTACAAGTCAGAGCCCTTCACCATACTCCTCTTCGTAGCTGCGAGCTACATGTTGCTCACCGTCTTCGACAAAGAGAGGCCCGCGAGAGGACGGGTCCTCCGAGCCCTCGCAGGTGGGATTATGATGGGGTATGGCAACACCGCGTGGGGCGGTGGGAACTACTTCACCGCGGCGTTCGGCGTAGTCTTCCTTATCCTTCCATTCTTGAACATCGACCTCAGCGGTTACTCGCCTGCGATTGTCACATTCACCTCGGCCACCCTCTTCATGAGCGCTGTCTTCCCCTTCCCCGGCGTCCACTTGATCACCGACCCTGTGGGTCTTGCGCTGATCGGAGGGACCGTGTTCTTCCTTATCGCACAATGGGTTAAGGGCTGGGCGAAGCCGACCGAGTTCAGGCCTACTCTCTTCAAACTCCTTTTCGGCTTCGGTCTCGGCGGGCTCGCCCTACTGAGCTTCGGCCTGGTCGGAGGGCTGTCACTGAGATACCTCACCGTCTTGGACCCAGGGATAGTCGCATCAGGTACAACCGCTTCTGACGAACTCGTGAAGTCTGTCGCAGAGCAGGTGGTGCCTACGGGAGCTGACTATTTCACTTCCTATGCGATTCTCATGTCCTTTGGGATAGTGGGGGCTCTGGTGGCCTTCAAACGCAGAGGTATTCCGATGATCTACGCCCTTGTGTTCGGCCTGACGGGCCTATACTTCTCAGCTTCGTTCTCTCGCCTGCTGGTCTATTCCTCTCTCGCGCTAGGAATCTTGGGAGGGATTGGTTTCGCCGAGCTCGTCTTTGCCCTGGTAAAGCCGAACGCTACCGCTCTGGTCAAGAAAAAACAGGTGCCGACTTCACGCAACGAGATGAAAGTCGTCTTCTCGATAGCTGTCATAGCCCTGCTCGTACTACCGGCAGGTACCTACTGGATTCCCAATCCTGTCCAGTGCACCTCCAGCGGGCAGCTCTTCTGCGACAACAGTCCTGCCGACTCTGGGGTGAGCATCACCAACGGGGCGACCATCTACTCTCGGGGCGGGTTCCCTGACTGGATAGACACACTCCAGTGGATGAGACAAAACACGCCGACTAACTCCGTAATCATCGCCTGGTGGGATTACGGCTACTGGATTGCGGTCATGGGAAACAGGACCACTTTGATAGATAACGCCACCATCAACAGCTCCAGGATTGCGCAGGTGGGTCGGCTTTTAATGTCCAACTCCACGCAGGCAGCGGCCATGGCTCAGAGCATGACAGACGGCAGGCCGACCTATGTCGCCATATTCATCACGGGCAGCATAATGCCCGTCTCCTCGTCTACAACTGGCACGTCCTACTACTACATATTGCAGGTCCCGAGCGGGGGCGGGTTCACCGCAGGCGGCGGGGACGAGAGCAAGAAGCAGTGGTTTATACGCATCGGCGGGCTGAACGAGTCAACTTACTTAGAGTGCCCCACAGCCGGCGCTCCACCATGCACCGGCGTCGATGACTTCAACCTGACCCCCTACGGAGCAGATAGCTCACTCTTCGGCCAGCTCCTCCCATTCCGTTACGCAGGATGGCTCGTCCCCTCGTCGTCGAACACCGGCACCGTCTGTGCCAACTTATTCTACTGCTCCTTCTCTTCGACCTACCAGCAAGCGAGTAACGGTGCTCCGCCCTACCAGGCGTTCGCCTATCCGGGCACCCTCACCTATCCGTCTAACAGCACCGGTCCGTTCAGGCTCGCGTACATATCTCCCAGTTTCTCCCTGGCACAGCAGGGCATCTCGGGGACTTCTGCAGGCAACCCATGCCCAGGTGACACGTCTCTCCAGTGCTTCAACACAATTCTGGTCTATCAATTGGTCCCAGGCAACTACACCGCCTGAGTCCTCTCAGCCTTATTTCAGTTAGGCTCTGCGGACAGGTCATGGTCAAGTGGCGTATGTTCAGGTGCGGGTTCGGAGATTCAGGCGCTCGCGGCATCTGTCGGCTTTTCCGACCGTCCTTCTTCGTAAGCCAGCGGGCTCCGATACCTCGCGTATCTGTCGTCAGGCGAGTAGCGAGCGGGATGGACCGTGACGGCCTTTGCCCCACAGATGGGGCAGCTATCAGCCAGCGTGTATCTGCCACACTGGGTGCACTTCAACATCAGGCCCCTCAAGACGACCCGCCATACTTCCTCGATATCTCTCGTTTGAAGCTGAAGGCGTCATGCTTACCCACGCCGTCCTTGATCTTCTCGAGTACTGCGTCCATCGCCTTTTCGGCCTGTTTGTAATCGTCGGCTGTTATCCTCACCCTGTAGTGCGGAGCCCCTGCATAGGTGATGCGGACATCCGCAGACGGAGTGGATGCAGCCGCCAGGAGGGTCTTCTTCACTTGCTCTATCCCCTCAGGGGACCTTGAAGACACCTCCACCAGCGCTCCAACCTCGTACCTGGGGGGTATGATCTTCTCTGATGCGATTTCGGCTATGGCCTTTGTCTCCCTATCCATGAGCCCAGCCCCCGAGAGCCCTTCGGCGCCTCTCCTAGCAGCTGTCTCCAGAGAGGCGTACAATGTTCCGAACTCCCCCTCGAGTTTCTGTTTCAGTTCCCTTACATGGACTTCATCAATCCCAATCTTCTTGCTCACGGCGTCGATGATAGTCAGCGCCCTCTCCTCACGCTTCCACTCAATCACCTTCTGGCGCCTCTCCTCATTGGTCACCTGTCTAAGTGAAAGGTCGATCTCCCTGCGCACCCTGTTCACCCTGATTACCTTCAGGATGAGTTTCTGTGAGACTTTGGCCACCCTGTCGATGTTCCTGACCCAGCCGGTGGAAATCTCAGAGACGTGCAAGAACCCGTTAGTCCCATCGTATTGGTCCAGGTTGACATAGATGCCGTGTGACGTAATCTCTCTGACTGTGCAGACTACAATCTCGCCCGGGTCGGGGAGTGACCTATCTTCGCCCACGTCTTCATCGGCCTTTCAGGTGGTATTTCTCGGTTTAGCCAAGCCGCTTGACCACAGTGGCCAGGACCACCGACTTGCCGCCCTTGCTCTCGGCGAGCTTCCTCCCACACCCTCTGCATCCGATGTCCTTGGCCGAGTTCGTGAAGAGTATCCTCTCCTCGCCGCAATCGGGGCACTTGACGAGCAGAAATGAACTCCTTGTCTTGGGTATCGGCTCCCGGTCGCGTTTCATGCAGCTATCTCCGCTTTCCGCAGTCTGATGCCGTCGCGCATGCTTTCACGATTGCATTCTTTGCACTTCAAACGTAGGGTCGCCTTCTTGGTAGTCTTTGCTGTTCGAATCAGTTCGGGGAACTTTTGGCCGCCATACCCGCGCTTCCTTCCCGCCTGTCTTCTGGCTCCCCACGACCCCGCGCGTTCTTTCCCTCTCTTGTAAAGCCCGACAGAGTGGCTGGTATGATGTTTACACCAACGGCAGTAGGTGCTCATTTCCTTTGGGAATTTCATATTCTCACCGAAGCGGATTGGCCCCGGTCTCGCTCATGCATTTAAGTTTGGCTCGTTCTCCGTTCTCTGGTCATTCGCCTCAGATTATGCCATGAGGCTGTTGATGGGTCTTCAGTTTCAGGCGGTGTATGTTCGCTTCGAAGTATTCCTGCCAACGCTTATTATCCAATCCCAGTTGACTAAGACGAAGGAACCCGACACACCTTGTTTCTAGCAAGGACATCCAGCTCTGTTGAATGGCGGGCGGTAGCTGCAGCAGTCAAGACACTGGTCGAGGAAGCGACTTTTGACGCGAATTCAGAGGGGATCACCTTCCGGGCCATGGACCCCTCACACGTCGCACTAGTCGATCTCGCATGGCCGGTCTCTGCATGGGCTGCCTATGAGTGTGACAAGCCGTTCCGGTTCTCCATACGCGTCGAAGACTTGGTCCGGACCATCGGGCGGGCTGAGAACAAGGACAGCGTAGAGATTTCATCAGGAGAGGACGACAGCATCATGATAAAATTCACCAACGGTTACAAGCGTGAGTTCAACATACACCTGATAGAGAGCACCGCAGCCTCCGCCCCGCTCCCCAAGCTCGAGTTTGACACAAAGATGACACTGACAAAGAGCATATTGGAGAAAGTTCTCGGAGACGTGTCAGTCGTCTCCGACCAGATTACACTCACAGCGACGAAGGACAAGCTGACGTTTTCAGGCAAGAGCGACATCGGAAAGGCCGAAATCTCGCTCGCGAAGAACGACGCAGATGTCCTCGAACTGCAGTCCAATGCCGAAAGCAAGGCTACTTACTCCACTGACTACATCTCGGGGATTCTAAAGGCCCTGGGCGGGGTCGTAGACACGGTCGAACTGGAGTATTCTACCAAGAAGCCAGTCCGCCTGATGCTGAAGTTGAACGATCAGGGTGCTAAGATGGCGTACTTCCTCGCGCCTAGGGTCTCATCCGACTGAGGTCGCTGCCGACCCTGTATACTTGGACTCGCATGATGCTTGTGGCTCCGCATCATGGGGGTTTCGCGAAAACTAGCCCGGTCGCCCGCGCATATTCGACAATATGGCATCCTTCTGCAAACGGTTTTACCTTTCACAATCGTACCTTCACAGGTCGTTGATCAGCCGCCTCGAAGAAGCGACGATACTAGAACTGCAAGCAGCCATGGAGGCTGGGAAACTCACTTCGAGAGCCTTGGTCCAAGAATATCTCGACCGGATTGCCAAACTAGACAAGGCTGGACCTAGGCTGAACTCGATTGCCGAAGTAAACCCTGACGCTCTAGTGATAGCCCGACGCTTGGACGAAGAGAGGGTGAAGACAGGCCCGCGAGGGCCGCTGCATGGTATCCCTGTGCTTCTGAAGGACAATATCGCCACTACTGACAAGATGGAGACCACCGCAGGTTCACTAGCCCTGATAGGCTCCAGGCCTAGTCGGGAAGCATATGTCGTGAAGAAGCTCCGTGAGGCGGGAGCAGTGATACTCGGGAAGACCAACCTCAGCGAGTGGGCCAACTTCCGCTCCAGCAACTCTTCCAGCGGATGGAGTGCCCGCGGAGGACAGGTACGCAACCCATATGCCCTGGATCGGTCCCCCTGTGGTTCAAGCTCAGGCTCGGCAGTGGCCGCGGCTGCCAACCTAGCTGCGGCTGCCGTCGGCACGGAGACCGACGGCTCGGTGCTCTGCCCTTCCTCGGTCAATGGTATCGTAGGCATCAAGACCACCTTGGGACTCATTTCGCGCGCAGGGGTGGTACCAATAGCCCACAGTCAGGACACAGTTGGCCCGATGGCGAGGACGGTCGAAGACGCCGCCGTCCTTCTGGGTGCGATGGCGGGCGAAGACAGAATGGACCCGTCAACCCGGTCAGGCATCGGAAAGTCGCATCGCGACTATACCAAGTTCCTCGATTGCGATGGGATGAGGGGGGTGCGGCTTGGAGTCCCACGTGAGGTATATTTTGGGTACAGTGACAAAGCCGACGCCATAGCGGAAGCTGCGATAGGTGTGATGCGGAGGATGGGTGCCACAATCGTTGACCCAGCCGACATCCCTTCGGCGAAGCATATGGACGAAGGCGAGATGACCGTCCTCTTGCACGAGTTCAAGGCCGATCTGAACCGATATCTTTCACGGCTCGCGTCCTCGAAGGTGCGGTCGCTGAAAGATGTCATTGCGTTCAACGAGAAGCACAAGGAGAAGGAATTGAAATATTTCGGCCAGGATTTGTTCCTCAAGGCGGAGGCGACCATCGGCCTGAAGGACAGAGTGTATCAGACTGCGCTGAAAAAGAACCACAGATTGTCAAGGAAGGAGGGGATTGATTATGTCATGGACAAGCACCACCTGGACGCCCTGGTGGCCCTGACAGGGGCGCCTGCATGGGTGATAGATCACGTCGACGGTGACCACGGCATAGGGGGTTCGTCCCAGCCCACCGCCCTGGCAGGCTACCCCGCAATCACCGTTCCTGCTGGGTTCGTGTTCGGTCTCCCTGTGGGTATCACTTTTATGGGTCGGGCTTACAGCGAGCCTATCCTGATCAGGCTCGCTTATGCATTCGAGCAGGCGAGCCGCCACCGGACCCCTCCAAAGTACCCTCCAACAACGGCTTCTGAGTAGAGATGCCGTACCACCTGCTGTCCCCCCATGGTCTTCGCTGCGGCACCAAATCCTCCACGAGGAACCCTTAAATCAGGATTATTACATATGTTATAGTGTGGGTGAAAGCTACTCGCATCCGGAGGTCATCGTATCCACACAGTGGGTCTTCGAACACCTGCACGACCCAAAGGTAAGGGTCGCCGAGGTCGACTATGACCCGGCGGCGAACTACAACCAGGGGCACGCCCTCGGCGCCGTCCTATTCGACTGGAAGAAGGACATGAACGACTCTCTGAAAAGGGATATACTCTCCAAGGAGCAGTTGGAGGAGCTCTTCCAACGTAACGGCATCTCCAACGACACCACCTTGGTCCTCTACGGTGACTTCAACAACTGGTTCGCTGCATACGCGTTCTGGGACCTCAAATACTACAAGGTCGACAAGGTGAAGCTGATGGACGGAGGGAGGAAGAAGTGGTTGTTGGAAGACAGGCCGATATCCAAGGACATCCCATCGTACCCGCGCGCCAAGTTCAGTGTCGCCGGGCCAGACACGGCGGTCAGGATATACCGGGACGAAGTAAGGGCGGCGGTGGGGAAGCCTGACAAGGTCCTAGTCGATGTCAGGGGTCCGAAGGAGTTCACAGGCGAGATAACCGCGCCGCCGGAATATCCCAACGAGGCAGCCCAGAGAGGGGGCCATATCCCCGGCGCGAAGAACATCCCGTGGGGGATGGCGGTAAACGATGCTGATGGGACCTTCAAGCCAAGGCAGGAACTTGAAGCGCTGTACACAGCCAAAGGTGTCACCAGAGACAAGGGGGTGATCACCTACTGCAGGATAGGAGAGCGCTCCTCACACAGCTGGTTCGTTCTGAAGTACCTGCTTGGGTATCCAGACGTGAAGAACTATGACGGCTCTTGGACTGAGTGGGGTAACTCCATACTCTATCCTGTAGAGAAGTGATATTCAGCCTTTCTTCACTATGAAGTGACTGAGCGCGCCTTCTGGGCGCACCTCTAGGAGGAAGTTTCCAGTCTGGTCCTGCCACCTGGCCATCTCGATTTCAGCAGTGGGGTCATCGGAGACCAAATGGATAACCGTTCCCCTGGCTGACTTGGCCAGTTCCTCGTCCAGCCGCGCGAGGACGACAGAACACTCTGCTCCTACTTCGTAAAGCTCGACATCAGGGAAGGCGGCGAAGCAACGGACCCCCATGGAACGGTGTCTCTCTTCAAGTGTCGGGGTGGCGACTTCGAGAGAGCGAAGCCTACACCGTCCCCCCACGTTCTCCACCAGAGCCAGCCACCCGTCGCCGAAGGGGTCCCTGTTGACGATGCGCGGATTCTTCCCGAGCGTCTCATTTGGCTTCTTCACGACACATTCAAACGGCGCCCGGACCACGTCGAAGTGTCTGGGGCCTTCCACAGCGGCCAGCGAATGTCCCTCAGCAATCCTGGATTCCTCAGGTTTCACCGAGACAGCAGTGAACCCCCCCGAAAGCCAGGAGACTAGAGGCGTGACACCAACTCTCCATAGGCTCCCCTCGAGGCGCCCCCACGTCCCGAACTCGGGATCATACAGCATGTCATCCCTGTATTCGCAACCGCCAACTTTCATGCTCAAAAGGGTGGACCGGGGGGTCTTAGAGCATTTGCGGCCAGTGCAGGCGAACACCGGCTTCAGTGGTCTATCTCCGGCACGGAATGGCTCGTTGAATTCCTGAAATAGCGGCTCGCGATAGTAGACAGCCTTGTTTCACGATGGCCCCCGCCTAGTTGTAATCCGTAGTGCTTCTGTGCTCTTCGGATTCTTCCTCGGACTGGTGGGCGCCTCCCTGGACCTGTATTCAGCATATCAATTCATGGTCGGGCCTTCTCAGAATCCCATGCCCGCGCCCGCTGCGGGGATGCTGACTATCCAATTCGTCGGGCCTGGGTTCCTCTTTGGGGTCGGTGGCGCTGCATTGGGGATTTTTGTACTTGCATCCGCTGCGGCGAGCATATCGGCCTTCGGGGCCGCCCACATGAGAGCGTTCGGGGGATTGATGATTGTCTATGGACTCCTCATGGTATTGACAGGGTCATCCATGGGAGGGATGGCGTCAGCCAAGGGGCCGGAGTCCTTTCTTGGCTTCGGAATGTTGCTGGTGGGAGGACTCATGGCGATCAACGGTTTCATGATGCTGAGGGAAGCCGCGCTCTCGCCCAACTCGATGTAGTAGACTGTGCCCAGGGGCGCTTATCTTAAAGCGGACCGTGCGGGTGACCACGCACAATGACGGTGAAGCCAGATGGGTCAGTGAGGCGTCAGCCTGTCGAGAACGCCGTCGATACAGAGATCGAGTGGCTGGTCGACAGACACGATGGCGCGCCAAACTTCGAGATGAGGAGATTCAGGATCAGACCGGGAGGGAGCATCCCGAAGCACCTCCATCCGGCGATAGAGCACGAACAGTATGTGCTGCAGGGGCGGTACAAAGTGGGGATCGGTGACCAGATCCACGAAGTGAAGAAGGGAGACTCCATCTACATCCCCAAAGGCACTCTGCACTGGTACCAGAACACGGGGGACCAGGACGCGGAGTTCCTCTGTATAGTCCCCAAGACAGAGAAGTACGACTCAGTCTATCCGAAAGTAGAATGACGGCAGTCCTAGCACAGACAGCCGAATCAGACGTAGCACATCCTGCACCAGAGGAGCAGGATTAGACGTGGGTGCTGCTCTCCGGATTAATCTAGGACAACGGGCTCAGAGTTCTTATCTCCCATGTCTGAGGTTGCAACGCCGAGATGAACGAATTCACGAAGAGCTTCCTCAGGTCAGCTTACAAGGAGTACTACTTCCGCTGGGCCAGTTCTATCGAGTTCCCAGTTGACATCGAGGGAAGGGAATTCGGATACATCCCGTTCGGCGCCGGGATGGTCCGTCACCTGTCGTTCAAGAACGAAGGGGTGGCGGTCGCAGAGATTCTAAGACAGTCGCCGTCATCTGTGTATTGTTCCAACGCCCGCTATGAACGCCCCACTATGCCCATTGATGAGAAAGGGTGGCTGGGCGCCGAACTAATCTTCGACATAGATGCCACCGACATCCCCACTCCGTGCAAAAAGGAACACGACCTCTGGTACTGCGAGAAATGCCACGCCTCGGGGAAACTCCCCAGGCCGGCCAAATGCTCCAAGTGCGGGGGGCCCACCACGGAGTTCCACGGAATCTGCGAAACCTGCTTGGACGCGGCATGGGAACACACTATGAGAGTGGTCTGCTTCCTTACTGACGACTTCGGGGTCGAACGAGAAGCGATTAGGATTTATTTCTCGGGCAACAGAGGATATCATCTCCAAGTATACGATGATAGGTTCGAACAACTGGATCAGCTCGCCCGCGGTGAGATAGCGGAGTACGTCCGTGGGACCTCTCTCCCACCCAGCCAAAGCATAACTTCGACTCTCAGGCGAAGGACGCAGACCGGCGCCATCGGCGCAGGATGGACCAGGCGCATAACTGCATACATCGAACAGCGCAGGGAAGGCTACAGCGGCACCACACAGAAGCTCGTCTCCGAGGCGATTGCCTCCCAGCGTGCTCTGGTCGATTCTTCGGTGACCACAGATATCCATCGGGTGTTCAGGCTAGCAGGGACGCTGCACGGGACAACTGGGATGTCCAAGACGCGGGTGATGTCCAAGGATAGATTCGATCCCCAAGAGGATCCATACGTCTTGGCCGCGAAGGCGGTGAATGTCGCAGTATCTTTTTACCCCCAATTCAGGGCCAGGCACAGGGACTTTGGCCCGTACAAATCAGTCACAGTCGAGTTGCCCGCCTTTGCGGCGGTACAAATCCTGACTAGAGGTCTAGGCGAAGTGGTTTGAATGCCTGAAGCGACGCTCGAACACCTGAAGCGTAGGCTCGAGTTGGAGACGCAGTCAGGAGGACTACTCCAGCTCCCGGCTGACTTCTATGCGGGCATGTCAGCGTACACCCAGAAACTGAAGAGGTCCGCAGGCGCAGGGGCGTCAGAGATGACCGTCCGATTAGCTGCCGTCCAGGCGAGGATGATTGAGTCCATGGTCAGGGAGCTGCTGCAACTCAGGGTTGCGAAGGCGATGCGACAGGGCGCCATCCTACAACTTCTCCCGGAAGAAAGGTACGTGTGCTCCGCAGAGCAGAAGTTCGAGAAGCGCTTCCAGACCTTAGTAGAGGCGATTTCAGGGGGTCAACCATCCTTCCTAGAGTTCGCCCACATGACCGAGAGCCAGAGAAACATCACAGTGCGATTCGTGAAACACGTCAACGAGCTGGTGGGACTCGACCTGAGGCGTTACGGCCCATTCGAGCCCGAGGACGTGGCATCCATTCCTGCCGCCAGCGCAGATATCCTAATAGCGGGTGGTGATGCAATCGAAGTCACCACCAGAGACGACGTCTAGGTGGGTCTCGCACACAGGCTAGCTATATGACCGCCAGGTGTGGCTGCACTTAGCACACCTGTAGAACTGCGTAGGCGGTTCGTCCCCGCTCCTTGTCTGCAGAAACCACCAGAAGGCCTCGTTATGACCACACTTGGGGCACTCAGTCTTCGTCGTCGGGAGTGAATTGAGTTTCTCCTCTTTCTCCCCTACCACCTTTATTTGTGGAGTGTTGGAGAGTTCCTCCTCAGTCTTCTGGACCAACGCGTTCGCTTCCTTCTTAGAATAGCCACAGTTGTCGCAAATATATGTGACTGACACCTCCCTAACTCCCTTCACCTGTTTCAGCTTGAGTCGAGTCCCACACTTTGGGCAGAACTTCAGCTTGACCCACCACTGAGCGCTTTCTTTACGCCGTCGTAGAGCTCCTTGGTGGTCTCCATGGCCCTGTCGACACTGATAGCGAACGCCTTCTCCGGCCTTGCCCGTTGGGATCTGACCTTCAACACGAGCTTCTTAATCAAGGGGTGAGGCGGGAGTACTCCAGCGAAAGTGACGCTCTTCTCCTCCAGCAGTTCATGATGTACGATTTCAGCGAGGGAGTAATCTTCCCCTGTGATCTCCACCGTGAGGCCCTTTTCGTCTTCACTCGTGGTCTGAACCTGCATATTTTGTCTGGCCGCCCCCCGACTTGTTATTAAACAGATAGCAGCTTGTCAAGCAATGTTCCGAGTTCGGTGGCTACGGCTCGATGGGGGTTGTCCCGAAGTCCCTGGCCAGTTTCCTCTCCTCTACATTGCCACATTCATCACACTTCAGCTTGGTCGCGCTCCCCTTTAGAAGGGGCCTTCCGCAGTTCCCGCACAGTGCAGCGACGACTCCCATGTCAGGCTCGTCAACGGTCAGGTGTATTATCCCATTTACCAGACTGAAGACCCTGCATCTGACGATGTCGCCAGGTTTGACCGGGGTGGTCCTTCTAGCCCCCCTCCCGCCTCCAGAGAGGCCTCTCAGAGAGAGCATGCCAGAGAAGTCCTTGTGAGTGGGTTTTCCGTTGAGGAAGAAGATATGGACGTTCGCGGAGTTCGCCTGAGACCCTTCGACTTGGCCTGTGACCCAGTCGTCCACGCGGAACAACTCAGGCTCCGTAGCAGGCTGCACTGAAATTTCCATATTCTTTATGTCCCTCACCACGGAGCCCGCCCTCAAGGCCCTGATTAGTCCGGAGGCGTCGTATGTGTGCATGCCGGGGAGGAACTCCTCTGATACTGCAAGTTTGTCCCCTGGGAGGGCAATCGGCACTTTCCGCTCTTTCATTGCTTTATGAGCCCCACTGTGAGCTCGATCCATTTCGCGCGCTCAAGGAACTCCCCCGGATCCCTCCCCTCAATAAGTGCGACTAATGCGTCCGCCTGGGGGATGGATAGCACCGGCCTATCGAAGGTAAACCCATCCACCGATATCCTGGGGCAGGCTGTCTGGACGAAAGCTTCGATTTCTCTATGGGGGGCGAGCCGCTCCGTGGTAATGTCCCTCATTGCCAACCGAACCACTTTCTTCCCATTCATTTCTAGGCGCTTTGTTATCCAGTTGCTCCTTCCGAGCATCTTCTGACCTTCCTTCAGCCCTGTGATGACGCCGAACACCCGAGCATCCCTGGCCTTGTAGACAGCGAGTATGGCCCTCTTCTTCCTCTCGTTGGCGGCAGCCTGCATATCGGTCACCTCATTGGTGTAGGGGTCGAGCATGAACGTGGGTTTCCCCATGGACAGGGCGAGCCCTACGGCGTGGAATTCGCTCTCTCCAAGGAAGACAAAGGCGTCTACCTCGCTCCTTGTGGGGAAGGGCGCGGAGAAGTCGCAACCGAACACCTGCCCCTCGAGCATCAAATTGTTCCTCCTGCCGACCACAACATGGAACCCCTTGGCTTCAAGCTTCTCTTTCACTGGGCCGAGCTGATGGAGGTGCTGGCTGAACGTCGCGAGCCCAATCCGCTTGTAGGGGGCGAGGCCTTTCACCGCGGTCTCAACCACCTCCCCGAACTCCACATCGTCAACGGCGTCAATCAGATACGTGTAATTCCCTACCTCTCTGATAGCCGCATTGTGCCCGATATGAAGGGCAAGGTCTGCCTGTAACTTCTCGACGTCGTCATCGATGGTATCGCAAACCCCGAAGCAGCTGTCTCCTGACATTATCACAGTCACTCCGTACCTCTCTTTCACCTTCTCCATCAGCTCCTTGGTCTGCCTAAGCAGGCCCCCGGGGGCATTGACCAGGACAACCCTGGGCCTTTTGTCTTCGATTATCCTGAATACCTCGTTTTCATCTATTTTCACGGTCATGGAACATTCCTCGGGTGCGGTCTCAAGGAATGGCTCTCCGAGGCCAGTTATATAGTTGGAGGGAGGCAACCGGTTTCGTGCTGGGCGTCAATGGAAGGAGCAGAGCCCTCGGGCGTCGGAGTGACCCGCCGTGTCTACGGTGATTGACGCCAAGAGTATCGTCAAGCTCTACAAGGGAAGCCAGACCCTGCCCTGAACAGTCTGGACCTCAACGCGAGCCAGGGGAAGATATTCACACCGTCAGGGAGGACGGAGCGGAAGACCACGTTCCTCAGGATGGCGAGCATCCATCTTGCCCCCACCTCCGACACGGTCAGCGTGTTCGGGATGGATGCGATGTCGGAGGCGAGGAGGATCAGGCGCAGGGTCGCAATCACATCTCATGAGGGGGCATCTTCAGAGCGCGATAATCCTACCCTCTAAGAGAGCTGGTTCCACCCACGAGGAACAGCCCCGCCATCCCGGCGCATCCTTGGACCCGAACGCACGTGCCTGGCCCATGCCACCTGGTTGCCGCCGCTAGACCACTGTTTCCGTGCTTGCTACCCTGACCCCTGCCCATCCAAGGAACCGGCCCCGGTCTGTGCCCGACCCCTCAGCATCGCAACTGACACCCACCCCATCCAGAGAAGCATGGAAGCCAAGAACGCTCTCTCCGCGAGCCCTCCGTAATGGGCGAAGACGCCAGGAACGACGAAGCCGCCGAGGAGATCCACCAAGCAAAGGACGACTGCGGCATAGGCGATGGGGAGAGCCACGCCTCGGACCCTCGACAGGTGCCTGTTCCCTTCCATGCCTAGCGAAAGGTACACGGCCCCGAAGGCCCCCCCGAGGAAGGCGACGACGGCCACGGCTAGGTGTATCGCGCCGTGCCAGGAGATGGGGGTTGCAGGGACATCAGTGGGGAATGCTGCCAAGACCAGGGCCCCAACCGACCAGACGGCGAAGAGGTAGCCTCCTCTCCTGAATCGACGCCCCATGACGTCGCCGGCGGTCGCGGCCAAGGCGAGGGCGAACAGGAAGCAAAGGGAAAAGGCTCCTCTGTTGATGAAGTTCAGCGTCATGACGTAGCCGAACGGACCTACGGCGAGGTCGCTTTCCGCCTGGCTGACCGGACTGTAATGGGGCGGGAGGGCCTGGGCGGCCGAATCTAGGACGAGATAGAGGACCAGGCCTACCAGCGTGGCAGCGAAAAGGAGGCGCGTCCGTCTTGCCTGGGCGTCTTCTTCAGAGACGGCTACCAAGGACTGGTTCTGCTTTCCACCGGCAATTTAAGCTCGTAACGTAAGTCAACCGAGGCCAACCCACACCAAATTCGTGTCCATTACAACACAGGCGGATCCGGCGGCGAGGATCAGGCGCCAAAGCCATACCAGGTAGATGCCAGTCCGACCTTCATTACTCCACCTCGCAGATGCCACAGCACGGAATCGCCCTGGGCGTCTTGCGCATTTAAAACTGCAAAGGATAATCCAGCCTCCTGGTCGGACCTCGCGGCGGCTCAAATGGGCAACCAGGGTAAAGGCGTCTTCGCCGTCTCTCGCACGCTGCTGCTGAACAGGAATATCCGAGCGATTGCGGTCACCGGCCTGATCTCCGGGGTCTACATTGGCATGCTCAACTTCGCCCTTCAGCTCTTCCCTCTGTCTATTGGCCTCGGGATCCCTGCCATTGGGATCCTTCAGGCCGTGGGGAGCCGCTTCTCAGGCGCGGCGGGAACTCTCATACAGCCTCTCGCGGGCCATTACTCCGACCTCCACAGCAGGAAGGGTTCGATCATGCTGGGAAGCGCGACTACGATCGCGTCCATGCTCTGCTTCGTGGGGTCAGCGCTTACCGGGGACTGGTATCTGGTTATCATCGCATTTGTCCTCTATGGCTTGTCAGTACTGGGAAGCCCAGCATCCCAAGCCATGGTCGCCGAGTCGGTCGCGCTCGACCCTCACAAGATGGATGTCGCTTACAGCCTTGTGTTCTTCCTGGGGACCGTCCCCGGCGTGGTGTCTCCTGCCCTGGCGGGCTCCGCGGTGGGGACCACCGGCTACTTGGCTATCTTCGCTGCGGCCGCGCTCCTGGAGTCATTCGACCTCATCCTCTACTGGAGGGAACTCTCCGAGACGGAGCATGTCATGCCCGTCGAGCCAGAGCAGGGTCCGAAGTTCTCGTTGAGAGAGGCGTTCGCCTTTCCGAGGTCGGCATGGGGGTTCTACGGTGCGCTAGCCGCCGACGCCTTCGCCTTCGGCATCAGCTCCAACATCATCTATGCAATGGCCCAGGACCAGTTCCATTTCTCCGCTCAGGAGATTGGTCTACTTGTCGCAGTGTGGTACCTGGCCATGCTAGTCTCTCAGTACCCTGCGACCCGGCTCCTGATCCGATTCGGGCCGAAGAAGACCCTGATAGCCTCCGAAGCCCTTGGGACGGCGCTGATGACAGGTTGGGCCCTCTCAAACAGCCTCCCCGAGTTCTTGGTCTTCTCCGTCGTCTTCGGAGCCTCGGTCACCACTTGGGTCCCAGGTGTCTCCTCGCTCCTCATGACCCACGCCCCCCCGAAGACACGAGGAGGTGTAGGGGGTAAAGTGGCGGCCTTCAGAGGTCTGGTCGCGTTCCCAGCCCCGATACTCGGAGGGTACCTCTACCAGTATCTAGGCTATGATGCCCCCATCCTGGCCAGCCTCGCAGGGACCCTGGCCTGCGTCGCGCTGATGATCCGGTTCCTCCCCGAGCGCCCGACGGCGACCACCAGAGGAGGGAGCGGTACCTGACGCGCTTCAGGGTAGGAGATGCAGGGCCCAAAGGGAAGGGGGTGTTCGCGGACAGGGCAATCAGGGCTTCGGACGTGGTGGTCAGATTCCAAGGGAAGGCGAAGTGGATCTGGGACATCCCACGCGACGTGTGGCCATACACCATACAGGTCGACTACGACAGTTATGTTGTGCCAAAGAGGTACGGACTCGGCTGGTACCTCAACCATTCATGTGACCCCAACTGTGTGGTCTCAGGCATGTCTGTCGTAGCCGCGAGAGGTATCCGAAAGGGGGAGGAACTGACCTTCGACTACTCCACCGACGTGGACTGGCCCGGTTTCAGGATGCGGTGTAGTTGTGGCGCGCCGCAGTGCAGGAAGGTGATCAAAGCATATCGATTTCTTCCGGAGGGGCTGAAGAAGAAATACGGGACACATGTGGCTCCCTATCTCCGGCGGAAGCAGGAACCATCGAATACTGTCTGACTGTCAGGATAGAGTCGCGAAGGGCCTTCCGGCGTATCTCATCACTGTCCCGGGACTGACGCCACCATCTTCGGCTTAGGAATCAGAACTGCCCCTATGGCGGAAACCAGCGCCAAGACGGCCATGTACTCGAAGGAGGCGCCGAGCCTACCGTAGTCGTTGAGCACAAACGCGTAGACCATCAGGGGTCCCAGGGCGTTCCCTCCAGTCGTCCCCAGACCCCAGACCAGCGAGTTGCCTAGGTTCGATGCCCCGACAGGGGCGTAGTCCGCTGCGAGGGACAGCAGTACCGGAAACCCAGTGTACGCGAAGAATCCGAATAGCGATAGGCAGGCGTAGCTCTCCGCTCCGCCCAAGCTGACGAAGCCCACAATGGATGCGGAGGCGCCGGCTGCTGAGAGGGCCATCACAAGCCTATGGTCGACCCTATCCACAAGCCATCCGAAAAGAGGCTGCCCCACGATAGCGGGTGCGAAGTAGACTGTGGTCAGGATACCGAGCAGGGACCCTACTCCCGCTCCCCTTTGGGTGGTGAGAAAGATCTGAACGTACGCCGCGACTCCGAATATCGCCGCCGACCTGACGAAGGTGATTATCATCAGGATTATCATCGGCCTGGTGAGCGACCTCCGGAGAGACTCCCCTTCGCGTCTATCAGGCTTCCTGCCCGTTCTGGCCTCCCCTAGTCCGACCCAGATGAGAACCGCTGCTACCGCGCCCACCAATCCGAAGGCCGCCAGGGAGTCGGGTATCGTAACCACCAGGACTGCCGCCCCGTAAATCAGCGGGTACACCGCCCTGCCAACGCTCCCCAGGGCGCCGTTCAGGCCTAGCGCCCTTCCGGTATTGCTACGCTCGAACGAAGCCTGCAATATGCTCCCGCCCAGAGGATGGTAGAATGCGCTCCCAAACCCCATGACGAAGTCGAAGAAGAACGCAAGTGCGAAGAGCTCGGTGCCGGCCGTGTAGACCATCGTAGCGAAGAAGCCGATCAGCCCCATCGCCAAGAAAGCTATCCCTACGGCCATCAGCCTCCCAGATGCCCCCGTCCTATCTGCCCGCCTGCCGACAAAGACGCTGGACACCATCGAGCTGAAGTAGAAGAAGAAGAGAAGAATCGACTGTTCGAAGTGCGTGGTTCCGTACCGGCTCCCAAGAAGGTCTACGACCAGAGGAAGGAGGAAGACCGAGCCGTCGTTGGTGAAGTGCCCGAGGGAAGTGAACGCCAGCCCCCTGGCCCTTCCAAGGCTGGAAGCATCGACATCGGCTTGGCTATTCGCGGCCGTACGCCTCTCTGATCCGCCTCTGCTCCGCCTCGCTCAGTCCGGTGACGCTCCCGGCCAGCCTCCCGGCCAGGTATATCTTGGAGCTCTCTTCAAGCACCTCCAGTCTGGACGCCGCCTCGTGCAAGTCCTTCCCCATCGAAAAGAATCCGTGGTTCCTTATTCCGACTAGGTCGCATCTCTTCAGCTTGGTCGCTATCGCCATGGCTCCGTCTTCTCCAGGAACAACGAAATCTACCACCTCCATCTTCTCGATCATGACAGCATGCTCAGGAGTCATGACAGGTATCTTCATCCCCACACTGACAAGCTCTACGGCGTTTGGTGGATGGCCATGGACAACTGCGTTCACGTCTTCCCTATTCCTGTAGGCCACAAGGTGAGTGGGGAGCTCGCTAGAAGGCCTCCCTCTGGTGATTACCTCTCCCTCGAGGCTAACCCTGACCAAGTCGCCCTGAACCGCTCCACCCTTGAAATAGCCCGCAGGGGTAATCAAGATTTGGCTCTTCATACGGAGGCGGGCGCTGGCGTTACCTCCTACACCAGAGACCAGCCCCCGCTTGTACATCCTCCTGATGGTGCGGGCGAGGTCTTCTTTCAGGGATAGCGTCCCGTCCATATCCTCCCCAAAGCCGGCGCCAGGTGCTTATTATGGTGCGTTTGCGGCGCCGACTACTGGCGGCGGGCGGCGCTCACGTATCCTGCCTCACTTTAGCATCTTGTCCAATGCGCTCAACTCAGTAGGACGTCCCAGAGGATAGGAACCGCACTCTAGTAGTATCTTGCAGCCAGGTATTCGGTCAGGCTATCGAGGCGGGCCGTGGCAGGTCCAGTTGGCACCGATGCCAGTACGGCCCTAGCTTTGTCTGTGTGCAACCTGACCTTCTTGCGTACGTAATCCAGTGAACCTTTCTCAAGCATCAGCCCGCGCAGTCTCTGAACTTCGTCCTGGGTGTAGGCGCCCCTGCGATTCGTAAGCCCCACCACGAACTTCCGTTCCTCGGCCGAGCAACGGCCGAGGCAGTGCATCAGGACGAGGCTCTTCTTCCCTCCCCTCAGGTCCGTGAATATCGGCTTTCCGAGCTCAGACGCTTCGCCCATGATGTCCAACGTATCATCCTGAATCTGATAGGCCAGCCCTGCCTCCTCGCCGTACTTGCCCGCCGCCGCTGCCTCGTCGTCTGATGCCCCGCCAACTAGGGCTCCACTGGCGCATGGAGCGCTCAGCAAGCTTGAAGTCTTCAACCTGATCATCTCTTCGTACCGCTCTTCAGTCCCTTCTTCGTCGTAGGCCATCTCCATATCTATGAACTCTCCCCACGTAGTGGCTCTGCATGCGTCGCCCAGCAGGTCCAGGGCCCTTGCGAGCCTACGGCTCTCCAGATTTTCGTACTTCGCAATCATTTTGGGGACGTTGAAGAGGAGCAGATCGGAAGCCAGCAACGCTGTTGTTGAGCCATACTTCACTCCAATCGAGCTCTCCCCCCTACGCATCTCGGACCCATCGATTATATCGTCCTGGATCAGCGCGCTCGCGTGGGCAAGTTCGTATGCCACGGCCAGGGGTATTGCTGGCCTGTAGTCTCCAGAGAAGACCTCGCACCAGAGCAGGGCGAGCACGGCGCGCACCCGCTTCCCTCCCGCCACTACCGCGTCGTGCGCCGCTCTTTCCAGCGGGGTGGACGCGAGTTGCGGGGCAAGATCCTCCAGGGCTGAGTTCACCGGAACTATGTACTCCGTCAGCCACGAAGCCAGTCCTGGAGTCTGCACGGCACCAGTCTAGATCAGGCATTATGTAACAGGTGTGCCCTGCACACCCGACCGCGTGGATGGGCGGTCAGCGGCGCGCAAAAGCCCAAAATCTACTTTCATGACACTCATATCCTCGACCGCAGCCTGCATTCTATCAATGATGGATGACTCACCAATCCACCTAGGAGGGTGTCGCACCCGCTCCTTCCAGCCACCATGAAGCTATTCATAGCAATCAGGGGATGTGGCACAGCACATTCCGTCACAAAATCGGATGCGGCTAGTCCGCAGGGCACACCGCCGACCTGTACAAGAGATTTACGCACTGTCGCAAGTACTGCAATGCGCCGTCCGTGACGCATGATGACAGGTCCTAGGAGATATACCTAGACACCAGGGTAATGCTTCGAACGTCCTCGAACAGAAACTCAGGAAGCTAAAAGACGAAGTGTTGTTGTCGAGCGCATCCGACCCGCACAAGCCAGTCGAGTCCAGATGCCAGTTGACGCGAAGCTGCCTCGTAGGGCTCTTACGGCACGGATCCCCTGTATCCTGAAGTCGCTTCCGGTTCTGAGGGAGCTGAATCTGAAGGGAGTTCGAATGGAGCAGGGTCGGTCTGTCGATAGCCATTGTAGCATTCAGGAAGTTCGAACCTAGGGTCCAGCCGCTGGAAAAGAGGGTGGCGATTCTGAAGAGGCTTCTCGTCTCTAGGGTCAAGATCTGGGTGTCGTTCACTCCCGCGGTGCCGGAATCATAATGGTAGGCCTTGAGCGCCTCTTCGCCGAACTGAGCGACGCCGAGAAGGATTGGGCCATCTCTGCACAACGAGGTTCGTGGGTTATGAATCGAAACCCACGTTCAAAACTGCGACGAGGATGAGCGCGAGTCAGGTCCTCGCCGGGGAAGAATATGTCATTACCACCCTGACCAGGCTGGTCAGGAAGTATGGACGGAACTCAAGGGCCACATAGACGACCTGAAGTAGGCGCGCAAAGCACATCTGGCGTTGGACGGCTTGGCCTATTAGACCGCCCCAACCAAGCCTGCGCTCGTATCCCAGAGGCGCCGAGCAAGGGCCCTGTCATAGGACGCGGCAGCCGGTTCCTTCTCCCGCTTACGATCGAAGTACTTACCGGTCACGCCTTCGAGCCCAGGAGACGAAGCGAGGAACACCGGGGACTCCGCCCCTTCTTCAGCGCTGGCGAGGAAGAGCCTGGTGACCTTAGTCAAGAACGAAAACCGCCCGAGAGGCCTCCCCCAGATATTCGTTGCCACGGCGCCAGGATGAAGGGAGTTCACCGTGACCCCTGTACCTTTGATCCTCTCAGCGAGCTCGCAGCTGAAAATGACCTGGGCCAGCTTCGCCCTCGAGTATGCCTTCATCACGCTGTACCCTTCAGCCATCTGCAGGTCGTCAAAGTCGATGCGTCCGTCGTAGTGGGCGACAGACGACACGAATACGACGCGCGAAGGAGCGCTCTTCTTCAGCACTTCCAGGAGCAAATTGGTCAGCAGGAACTGCGATAGGTAGTCGACCTGGAACGTGGTCTCGAGACCGTCGACTGTCACTGACCGCGTCAGCTTGGCTATTCCAGCGTTGTTTATGAGGACATGCAGTGAGTCGTGGCTCTCGAGGTACGTCCTGGCGAGCTCCCTGACCGATTCTAGAGAGCTGAAATCTGCGAGGAGGAGCTCCATGGCGCCGGTTGCTCCCTTCTGCCTGATGCGGGTGATTGTCCTTTCACCCTTGGCCCTGTCCCTGCAGACGAAGATCACAGTCGCACCGAGCATGGCGAGCCTTTCGGCCGTTGCCCTGCCGATACCTGAGCTCGCTCCAGTTACCATGCAGACCCTGCCACCCATCGGTCCGGAATCCAAAGCTACGTCCCAACGCTCCGGAACGGGGGGCCTCCTAAGTCTTCGTGCAAGGTATGACGACCCGGCCTATCTAGTCTCTTCGCCGAAGTGGCCCAGTTCCTGCTCCCTCTGCTCGACCTCAATGATGGCTCCCACCATAGAATATGCTCTCAGAAACTCGTACCCTCGGGGCGTCATCATGTAGTCTACTCCGTCATCACCTTCCTCGGCTCGTAGCAACCCTTTGTCTGCAAGGAACTGCAGGTACTTCCTCGTCCTATCCAGGGGCGTGTTGGACGCGTACGAGAGGTGGGTTATCCTCCCTGAGCCGCCGTATGAGTCTATGGCGCGAAGCAGAGAATTGTAGATATCCAGCTTCGACCGCTTGACTTTCTTCATACTGGAGGGCTTGGAAGGCCAGAGACCTTCTCGGGCTGGCTGGCGAGGCTGACGTCCTTGCCCAGGTGGAGGGCTTCAGTGTACTGCAGCGGTCCAGATATCCTGCACCCCCTGCCGACCTCGGCCCTTCTGACGTAGACGCTCCTGAGAGAACAGCCAGCTTCGGCCCAGAGGCTTTCTGCATAGACATCCTCAGCCTCGGCATTTTCCTTGATCCTGACAGTCTCCCCTACAATCGGTCCTCTCACCCTGGCCCTCCTTGCTATGTCAACCTCTCGGGCCTTGGACCCCGCCGAAGTAGTAAGTCCTCCACCAATTTCCAGCTTTTCATCCGCCAACACCTTCGTTGCCTCTAGATTCCCACCTACGCCTATGGATCCAGCTTCCAAAGCTCCTCCGATCTTCGCATCCCCTCCGACCGAAAGCTTGTCTTCGAGTTTCAGGTCCTTGACTACCTCCAGAATCCCCCCAATCGAGACTTTCTCTCCTTTCCCCGAGCCAATGGTGAGCTGCCCTCCGACACGTATCTCTTCGAAGGTTAGCTCTCCCACGGACCTGAAAATCCCACCGACGCGGACGTCTTCAACCTTTCCGCCACCCACCGCGGCAGTCCCTCCCACGGTAAGATCCCCAATATTCACGTCACCGGAGACTTCGACCGTCCCCCCTACGTCCACGTCTTCCGCTTTGATGGTCTCCGCCCTGAGGTTTCCGCCTACTCGGACGTCATGGGAAATCAGTACCTTAACTTGGAGAGTCCCTCCCACTCTCACGTCATCCGACTCAAGCTTCGCCCTCGCTTCCAGCGTCCCTCCGACCTTGACGTCTTCCAATTTGGCGTCGCCAGCCAACACTGCAGTCCCCCCCACTCGCATATCATCCACTTCGGCTCTCCCGCCCACCCTGACGGCATTAGGCACGTCCACATCGCCGGCCCTGAAATCGCCTTTCACATCGAGGCTCGCTCCGTCGTCGAGCCTCACGTCGCTGGCTTCTAGGCCACCCTCCACCAGAAGATCTCCGTCCCCCCTCACCTCTTCCGCCTTTAGGCTCCCCTTGACGGTAGACCGGCCCCTGACAACGAGTGTTCCGTGTACCACCACCTGCATCCCTAAGGGGATCACCGTGGAACCTTCGAGGAGCAGGTCGCCATCCGCCTCCGAGATGGTAGCCGTCTTCCCGCGTTCTACCCTCTCTTCGAATCCGCTCATTCGGTCTTCGCCAACTTGGCGGTGATATATCGGCGACTCACATAAAGTGATTACCTCGCGCGCCGTGAATATTTAGAATAATGAACCCAATCCGTGTCCATGTCAGAAGAAAACGCGAAGAGGAAAAGAGAATCTGAGCGTAACGCGGAGACAACCCACGCGTCAGGTTACGCCCTGTTCCTCCGCCGATGAAGCCTGAGCCTTCCAGGGGCTCCCGGTCTGGGTCGGGATGACGCACGCGCCGCCGATGATGCAGCTCACCCAGGCGAGCCGGCTGGGACCGGCCGAACACTTTTACTCTAGAAAGGCGGCATGCCGGGACAGAAGAAGACTTGACGACATACGCATCCAAGTGCAAAGACATCGGCATGCAGTGTGGATTCGAGGTGCATGGAGCCTCGCCGAGAGACAAGGTAATGCAATTGGCTGTCGTGCACGCCAAGTCTGCACACAACATGCAGACCGTCTCCCCAGACGTACCCAACAAGGCCAGTTCAGCGATAACAAACCGAGCTGGCCCTCCAACGTTCTTCGTCTCTCCTTATCGAGCTGTTTGCGACCCTTCGAGTTCCAAGGCAAGCGCAGAAGGCGCACAAGCCTAAGCCTCACTCACAGCCGGCAGTTAGCGGGCCGTTGCGAGACGCCAGTTCAGTTTTTCTAACACTTTGTTCAAATCAATCACGCACCTGACCCTATAGGTTCCGGCCTCGCCCAGAAGGGCGTGTCTCTGCTGGCAACGACCGAAGACGCCGAGCAAGTGGCGAAGTCCTGGTTGCAGAGAAAGTACGGGAAGAGGCTCGGCAAGATAAAGTTCGTCGAGGTTATGAGAGAAAGCGACCACTGGATGGTAAAGGCGAACGTCAAACTCGCATCCGGAGTGCTGCTGGTCAAACCTCACATGGTCCAGATTAAGATAGACTCCAACTCTACCCACGTCCTCGGCTACTCTGAGGTCGAAATCGAAAAGTCCTATTGAGAACCCTCAATAGCCTATCAGACCAAAGGCGGTCAGTCTGATGGAGAAATATGGTGCGATTGGCACCGTCTCCGGACGGTGGGCGGCCAGGTGACTCACAGCATGGGCCAAGAGGAACTTCCTGACATCAAGGAAATCGAGGACGCCTCCAGGCAGATTGCTGGAGTGGTGAGCCGGACGCCCTTAGTCGAATCTGTTCCCCTGTCCAGGCTGACTGGGAAGCAGGTCTTCCTCAAACTGGAGTGCTTCCAGCCCATCAAAGTCTTCAAGATTAGGGGAGCCTACAACAAGGTGTCCAAGGTGAAAGAAAGGGGCGTGGTCGCGGCGTCCTCCGGGAATCATGGGATCGCGGTGGCATACAGTTCCAGACTATTGGGCAAGAAGTGTACGATAGTCGTGCCTGAGACTGTTGTTCAGGAGAAGGTAGAGGCGATAGAGGACTACGGGGCCATCGTGGTCAAGGCCGGACGATTCAGCGAAGAGCGCGAAGCCAGGGCGAGGGAGATTGCGCGCGCAGGCGACTCAGCCTTCATACACCCTTTCAACGACCGCGACGTGATTGCGGGTCAGGGGACCTGCGGGCTCGAAATCAACCAGCAGCTAGCCGACTTCGATGCCGTACTGGTCCCCGTGGGGGGAGGGGGGCTGATATCAGGGGTTTCGATAGCACTAAAAGGAACAAGGGCCCCTGTAAGGGTGTTCGGAGTAGAACCAGCTGTTGCCCCGAAGCTGACCGCCGCCCTCTCCGCGAAGAGGGTAGTCCGAATCGAGCCAGCTGGCTCAGTAGCCGATGGCCTAATCCCTTCCGCTCTAGGCAATCTCACATATCTGGCCTGTTCGAAATACATCGACGGCGCTCTGACGGTCTCCGAGGAGGAGATAATGGGCGCCACTAGGGCCATGGTGAACATGGCAAGAGTCTTCGCCGAGCCTTCGGGGGCCACCCCACTAGCGCCGCTTCTGTCAAAGAAGGAAGGACTGGGTGACCGGGTCGTCCTCGTGGTCTCTGGAGGGAATATCTCCAAGGACGTCCTCAGAAAGGTTCTGGTTTGGTAAAGTCGCTCTGAGGCACGGCCGTGGAGCGCCCGCAGCGACGAATCGTGTTGTACAAGGAGGTTGAACAGGGCCCGCCACGACTTTCAAAATTGCCGTTTCAAAAACCTGGCAGACTATACCACACGCTATGATTGGAGGACTAAGGCGAAGGCTTTCGGGGAACGTCGAACACATTTGGAGTACAGACCAGGAACTCAAGCCCGAGGTCTCAGTTGACTCCGAATTCCATAGTGGAGCGGCAGTCCTGCTGACTACTGCGAAACCAACCAGCGAGAGGGAGACGAACGACGTCAGGATGAAAGAATACTACAAAGCCGTCCTAGGGACCGCCATAGAGAGAGGCGGCTGGTATCAGGGGCAGATAATGCCTCTCGCCTGGCTCAGGATGACACTCGCTGGCCTAGAATCCCGGCCTCTCCCGCCCGAAGCTTTGTGGGATGAGCAGGCAGCTGCTACAGGTGAGCCTGGCAGAGCCATCCCTTCCCGCGCAGACCTGTTTCCTGAAGAGAGGAGAGCCTGGCTAAGCCAAGTTAAGGCTGGACACAGCGCCTCTGGTGCCGGGGCCTAGTAGGTGACGGCGCGCACTGTGAATCGAGCGTACAAACCGGCCCTTCGCTAGCGCGGTTTGCGTCAATGGAAACCATTTAGCGCACCCTTACTGAAGCACCAGTGTGTTCGACGTATCACTAAGGCTGGACCATTCACTCCCCTTTTCCAATTTCTCTAAACTCTTCCCCACAGTTGGGATTCAAAGGTGGTGCAACTTGCAGGTAGACATCTTGGAGCTCCAGGTTTCCAAAGAAGAGGACGCTGAGAAACTTGAGCCCGCCCTGGGCGCAATGCTGAAGTCGTTGGGCGCCCGCCTGATACGGTTCAACCGATACTCTTCCAAGAACATGGAAGCGGTGGTGGGATGCAAATGCGCCACTGATAACTCCACGGTCGCATTAATCGAGTGGGCGGAGTGCATACCGGTCATGCCAGTCACCTATCGCGGAGGGTTTGAACACTGCCGCTTGCTGGCCTTCACCAAAGATACTCTAAGTGGTGCCCTAAGCGCCCTCTCGAAGGTTTCTAAGGTCGAGATTGAGAGCAAGTCAGTGGTGCCAAGGGAATCAGCGAGAGGGGCCATCACCATCCCAGTCGATGAGTTCTTGGGGGCACTGACGAAAAAGCAGCTCGAAGCGTTCATCGCCGCGCTGCAACTGGGCTACTATGGGATGCCCAAAGAGGTGACCTTGGATCAAATCGCAGCGAAGCAGGGGATGAGGAGGTCAACCTATGAAGAGCACCTCAGAAAAGCGGAGTTGAAGATATTGCAGGCCGTCAGGCCGTACGCCAGGCTTGCCTATGTGACGTCCCAGGAATCATAGCCCACATTCACTGATAGGGAGAGCCCTTTGCCTCAGAGACATAGGGTCTGATTCTGGCCTCAATCATCTGCTTTGGCGCGGCGCCGACGAGGCCGTCCACAGGTTCGCCGTCTTTGAAGACCATAATTGTTGGGATTCCTTGGATGCCGAACTGCTGGGAAGTCAGCGGGTTGTCGTCAACGTTCAGCTTCCCAAAAGTGGCTTTGCCCGCCATCTCCAACGCAAGTTCCTCCAGCACCGGGGACACCACCCGGCACGGACCACACCAGGGTGCCCAGAAGTCAACGACCACCACCTGATGTCTGCTCAACTCTTCTCTGAAGTTGGTGTCTGTCAGTTCGATTGGTCTTCCATCGCCAATGGCGTCGCCTGATTGGGGTTTCGCGCGTCTCAGCATCTCTTCGAACTTCTTCTCGTTGATTTTCCGCACTTCATCGTCGAACGTCATACATCAATCACTTCGTAACACATCGAAAGGAGGTTGATTTAGGCTTACAGCCGGCAGCCGCCGGCCGCTCTAGCCCTATCTTGGACGCTGTTCCGCTCGGCTCCGTCGACTCTTCACCTCATCCGAGACAATGAACCAGAATGCATGAACCAGTAAACTAAAAGAACCCATTTGCTCTGGTGAGGAGGTCCGCCCCCCGATGGGAGCTCGGTTTTCCCCTAGGTCAGTAGAGGAATTTCTGATTCAGATAAGCCAACAGCCTTTCTGCATTGTACGACTCACCGAACACTTTCTCCTGAAGCTCTTTGGGCGGGTATATCGCCCCAAACCGATGGATCTTGGACCCAAGCCACTTCTTGAGCGTTCCGATGTCTCCTCCATCCAGCACCTCCTTTACTAGCGTACCTCTCCCCATCGCGTGCCATATCATGGCAGCCACAATGTTCCCAAGGGTATATGTGGCAAAGTAGCCGAATGAACCTCCGCTCCAGTGCACGTCCTGGAGCGCGCCCTCGGCGTCATTCTTGGGTCGAATCCCCAAGTAGCTCTCGAAGGTGTCGTTCCAGACCTCTGGGATTTCAGCAACAGCCACCTCGCCTCCGATTATCTTCTTCTCGACTTCGTACCTCACTGCAGTGTGGAAGTTGTAGGTCAGCTCATCCGCATCCACCCTGATGACGCTCTTCCTGACTGTGTTGAAATACAGGTAGAGCTGTTCTGCGTCGTACCCCTCTACGAAAGAAAGGTTCTGTTTCAGCATGGGGTGGATCAGTTTGACGAATCCTCTGCTCCTCCCTACGACGTTCTCCCAGAACCTAGACTGAGACTCATGCATCCCATATGATGCCCCGTCGGCGACTGGCGTGTATGCAAGCTTCGCACCCAGCCCTAGACCATAGATAGCATGACCACTCTCATGGATTGTCGAGTAGAGGGACGCCTTGAAGTCTTTCCCCTCATACCTGGTAGTAATCCTCACGTCGTCCGGTGCGATTTGCGTCGTGAACGGATGGGTCGAGACGTCCATCCGGAATCTGGCCATGGGCATCTGCAGGAGCTTGAGGACCTCTTCGTTCACCTTTCCCATGGCTGCAGTGTCATAGGTGACCGCCTCCAGCGGGTGCTTCGAAGGGTACATGCCGTTGGCTGCCACCTTCTTGAGGAGTCTCTTGCTCTCCGGTATCAGTACCGCGTAGACCCTGTCTGCGTCGTTCACCGTGAACCCTTCTTCATAAAGATCGAGCAGGGCATTGTATGGGTGCTTCTCATAGCCCAGCTTGTCGGCCACCCTCCTCTCGAGCTCGACAATCCTCTCAAGGTGAGGCTTGAAGATTCGGAAGTCGGACTTCTCGCGGGCGGTCCGCCATACGACGGTCGCTTCCGTGGTCTCTCTCTGGATTGCGTCTACCAGCTCCGGTGGAATCTTCAAGAAATAGTCTATGCTCCTCGTTAGTACCCGCACAACTCCTTTCTCCACGTCATCTAAGTCCCTTGCTTTCTCCGCCTTCTTCACCAGGGCTTCCAGCCCAACGGTTGAATTCTGGACCATCATGGCAAGCTGACCAGACGCAATCCCTCTTGCCTTCGCCCCGGCTTCGGGCATGTGAGTCTCCGTGTCCCATCCGAGGACGGCCATAGAGTGACCCAGAGCCCACACCTTATGGTATTTCTCCAAGATTTCTCTGACTACAGGATTCTGAGCCAAAGTTGTTCCAACGGTCCGTCTCCCAGGCTTTTATGTTTGCCAGGTCTGGAAAGGTTCTAGTCAAGGCAGGAGTAATGTGCTGGTATGACACCTGAAGACCAGGAGACTTGGAAGAGAGCGCTCATTCGGTTCAGGCAAGAGAAGGATGAATTTTTCAGGTCAGATCCTAGCTCGCCCTTGCCCCAAGAGACTAGGCTCGTCTTTCCTGGCCTAAACCACTTCGACCCTGACTATCGATATCGATTCGAAGTGAGGCTGCAGAGGTCCCACAGCCCCGAGGGGGTGATTATGGGAACCAGCAAGGGGACCCGCCAGCTCTTCAACAAGGTGGGACACTTCGACCTGTCGATGGGAGGAGAGAACTTCAGGGTCAGCGCTTACCAGTCTGCTGAGCGCCTTGAATCCACCCTGTTCATCCCATTCAGAGATGCGACCTCGGGGAAGGAGAGCTATGCGGCTGCCCGCTATCTGGACCTGGATGTTGAGCACGATGATGAGTACGTGGTCGACTTTAACTACGCGTACAACCCATATTGCGCTTATTCCGACGGCTACGTCTGCCCCCTCCCACCGCAGGAGAACTGGCTCAAGATCGCAGTGAAAGCAGGCGAGCGGAAGCTCCACGGCTGACTATCCGTGGCTTCGCTCGGTTCCGCCAAGATGCGCCGACCAGTGGGCCTGCCCGCCATGCCCTGCGGACTCTCGCATCAGTAGATCATCATGTCACTGATGCGCAGCTTCTTCCCCTGATCCAGGAAGCGGGGTCTTTGGAGCCCTGCCATTCTCGCTTGCCCGACCGACCAGAGCTGAGCCAGGAACACGCAGTGGAAGAAGAGTTCTGTACTCGTCCTTCCCTGCGCAGGGGCGACACGGGCAACGTACCCGTTATTACGAAGCGCCGTTGCGAGTTTCGTCGACATTCCTGAACCGTCAAAATGGCCGAACACGTTGACAGCGTCGCCCTTCCTGAGTGAGAAGAGCTCCAAATGGCTGAACTCTTCGAGCAACTCGCCGTGAGCGCAGGCGCCGAGGAGCTCGTATACCTTGGCTGCGGCATAGAGGGCAGCTGGATATGCCAGTGAGTTGCCGAGGAGATATGTGACGCCTCCCCCTAGTGAGAACTCAACGTTCTCCTCTTTCGCCGCCCTTAGGACCCTTGCGAAGTCACAGGGTAGGCGCCCCCCAACCATGACCAGCACCGCAAGGGCGGAGAGGCTGAATGACAGGATACCGGGTGTCTTTGGCACATATCTCATGGGGATTTTGAATGTCTTGCTCACTTGCTCCACTAGAGGGCTTCCTTCGTCCGCCGTCAGGGCGGCGGTGCTCCTCGCTTCGGACTTGACCGCCTTTGCTGCGTAGACGTTGGATGCGGTCCTCCCTGACGCAGAGATGAAGAAGACGTCCTTCCCTCTGGCAATCCTTGGGTCGCTCGCCAGGCTGTAGGGGTCAACGGCCAGGCACTTCCCTCCCGACGCGTAGAACCCCACAAGGGCGGCGGCGTAGGAGTCCCCTGCACCCACGAAGACGGATCCCACAGGCGCTTCAGGGAGCTCTTCTCCAGAGAAAGCTTCGAGCGCGCGAACCTGCCCATCAATTTCGGCGAGGACCCTTCGAAATACCTCCAAGCCAGTGGCTGAGCGAGTACGCACTCGTCTAAAAACATGGGCCCGATCCGACCAATCGGACAAGCTGTGGGCTTAAGACCAACTTATAGATTCTTGAACGCCCTCCTTAGGGGGAACGTCATGGCGAGATTTAGCAGGGCAGTCATGCTCGAGTCTCGTGACAAGGTACCCAGATGCTACTCCCTCGCCACTGGGAGGGTGGGATGACAGGAGTTCGAGGGGCTCCTATGGCTGTACTCTGTGGCCTCAAAGTCTAAGCGGTCTCCACCCCGCGCAGGCGGAGCAGGACCGGCATGAATCAGACACCCGCCAATCCGTACGTCAAGTTCTCCCTGAAGAACGTGTCCCTCGCCCGCCTCCTCCCAGAGGCTCGAACGCCACGATATCGGCTGCAACCTGGTCTCCCGAGGACGCGGGTGTCGAAAGGTGGCAGGTGAACATGAGTTTTCGAAGGAGGATCTGTCTCTTGTCAGGTACTTCCGGAGCCACCCAAGGGGCCAGACCGGAGGCAGACAGTGACACTAGCTCTCTGCCGAGGTCTTCATTGCATTGACATACTCTGTGACCACCTGGTGGGCCGGGTTTGACTGCAGCGCTTCTAGTCTGACTCTGGGATGCGCGCGCAGGGTCTCCCGCAGCTTCTGAAGGAGCGCGCTTGGATTCTTTACACGGTCCCTCCGCGCTTCAGAGACCACCGACTCGTGGTCGCATACCACAGTGAAACCTCCAAGGGACCCGAGCTCTTCTATAGCAAAGAGCACTGCCAGGACTTCAGCGTCGTCGCTCTCTTGGGCTTCCACACGTTTTACATTCTTCATTTCGCTTCCTTCGACCACGTAGCCGACGTAGGCCTCCCGACGGAGCGACGGGTCATGCATGTTTAGAATTTTCGCATCGACATAGACCTTTGGGGTTCTGTGTCCGAAGATTCGCAAGATGTTCCCGGCCCCCAAAAACCTGGCCTCGCTTAAATAGCCCAGGTCGCCGTCAAGCTTATAGTCTCGGGTGCCCCTTCCGAGTCAGCTACCCAATAGTCTGTCCGCTCCCCGATGCTTCCGTACCGCAGAAGATGAGCTGGTTTGGGGGCTTACAACTGGCGGGGTGGTGGTGGGGTTGAGTCGTCAGTTTCGACATTTACGTGGCTGCATTCTCAAACCTCGCCGCTATCGGCGCTGTCAACGACATGACTTCCGCTCATGACTGCAACATCCGGAATGGTGTTCCAAGACTTCTCCCTTATCCCAATTGCCTGCGGTATTCAGATCGTGGCCCCAACATCACTCGCCATCACTTAATGGAGACTAAAGCGCTCGACCTCAGGCTTTACGTGCCATCAATCTTGACGATTGGTGTAACGACAGACGCAAGGTTGGTACAGCAGAGGCAGGGAATCCCTCTGACCTCGGCTCGCCTGGGTGCCGACGAGTCGACTGACAACTTGAAATCCTACACATCTGACTGAAATGCGAGACACGTTGCCGTATTTCAACCTCGGCCCGAACCAAGTGGCGTACTCGGTTGTCAGAGGGACAAGCTGCAGGTACACCTATTTTCGCTTCCGACCTGATTTGACACTGGAGGTGGTGCTCCCAAAGGGGAGGCCTGTAGACGTCGAGAGGGCCATAAGAGAAAAGACATCTTGGCTGCTGAGAGAGTACGAGCGGATGTCAATGACGAAGTCAATCTTGCGTGCCGATGCGGTGATGATGGGTGGGATAATGCTTAGGGCCGTGTTCCACGATTGGGCTGCGGACATGCTGGTCCCTGACCTCGCGCGGGGCGTGGTTGATGTCTATACCGACGACCCGAAGCGTTTCAAGGAACTCGTCCGAAGGTGGTTCCTCCATGAAACGTCCGCATATGTAGTGCGGAGGGTGGCAGAACTGGCACCGAGGGTGGGTGCGAAGCCGGCAAAGGTGGATGTGAGGGAGATGGTCAAGTGGGGCTATTGCACCAGGAGCGGGAGGCTTTCGTTCAGCTGGCAGCTCATAGCCCTCCCGGACCGGCTCAGGGTGTATGTGATTCTCCACGAACTCACACACCTGCACGAGTTCAATCACTCAGCCGATTTCAGGAGAAGGCTAGGCGCCGTCCTCCCTGACTTCCGGGACCTGGAGAAAGAGCTTAACCTGTTCGCGCCCTACGACCTGTTCGCCCCATAGCTCTGCGACCCGAGCCGCGGGCGTCATCTCTACTTTAGGCACTCCGCTCCTGCTTTCTGAACTTCCGCCTGTTTCTGAGGCTGACGGCGACATAGAGTGCGAAAATGACAGCAAAGACCACGGGACTGGCGAAGAGTCTGAAATAAACGAGCACGATTACGATTACGGCTATGACTGGGAGGGTAATCAGAAGTTTAGCTCTCGGGGACATCCTGCCCACCCTCGGGCGCTTCTATGATAAACTAGGTCGGAAGGCTGGGCTTTGTCCACATCAGATTAATACGTACCTGGGTTCGGGTGCTCCCAGTCATGCGGTATAGAAGGCTTGGCAGCGCCGGAATCAGGCTCAGTGAATTTTCGCTGGGTGCTTGGGTAACCTACGGCGGCCAGGTGGGTGAAGAGACGGCGACCAAGTGCACGTCAAAGGCATTCGAACTAGGCGTGAATTTCTTCGATAACGCCGAGGCATATGCGGGAGGGAACGCCGAGATCGTGATGGGCAATGTCATCAAGAAGCTCGGATTGAGGAGATCCGACATTGTGATTTCAAGCAAGGTCTTTTGGGGAGGGGACGGCCCCAACGACACCGGCCTCTCAAGGAAGCATATCTACGAAGCCTGTAGGAAATCGTTGAAACGCCTCCAACTCGATTATCTCGACCTATTCTTCTGCCACCGCCCTGATCCGAATACTCCTATAGAAGAGACAGTCCGAGCAATGGACGACCTCGTGCACCAGGGCTTAGTGCTCTATTGGGGGACGTCAGAGTGGAGCGCAGCAGAAATCATGCGTGCCTACGGGGTCGCGAAGGAGCTGGGGCTCACTCCTCCGCAAATGGAGCAGCCTCAGTACAACATGCTTCACCGCGAACGTGTGGAGAAGGAGTACCTTCCTCTCTATAGGGAGATAGGCCTGGGCACTACAATCTGGAGTCCTCTCGCCTCTGGCCTCCTTACCGGCAAATACAACGATGGAATACCTCCTGGAAGCAGGGCTTCCCTGGACGGCTACAGTTGGCTCAGAGAAGAGGTCATAACCCGAGAGAACATCGAGAAGGTCAAAGCCTTGGAACCCATCGCGAAAGAGCTGGGCTGCACAATGGCACAACTCGCATTAACCTGGTCTAGGAAGAACGACGACGTGAGCACCGTTATTACAGGTGCCACAAAGCCTGAGCAGGTAGAGGAAAACATGGCTTCGTCGGACTTCGTTTCTGCCCTGAAACCCGATGTGATGGAGCGCATCGACAGCGTCCTCCAGAACAAGCCGGACCTGAGAGCCAGCGACTAATTTGGACACTTACGACGCCATCGCGACCAAGCTCGACGTGAGGGAGTTCGCTCAAAGGCACGTAGCTGATGGGACCAAAGCGAAGATACTCGAAGCCGCACGTCTCACAGGCTCGTCGATGAACTCGCAGCACTGGCGGTTCATCCTTGTCAGCGACCCAGGGAACCTGAAGATGCTTGCTCAAGATAGCACGACCGGCTCCTGGGTGAAGGAGGCCGACTTCGCGGTGATTGTCAACATCGACCCCAAGGTCCCGGGTTCGGTCATCGATGCAGGGAGGGCAGCCCAGGACATGCAACTGGCGGCCTGGAACGAAGGAGTTGCTTCGGGCGTGTTCACTGGAGTGAAACTAAAGGAGACGAGGAAAGACTTCGGCATCCCAGAGGGTCTGAGCTCTGTGATAGTAGTGGGGTTTGGCTATCCCAGGAGGAAACTCGCCGGCCGTAAGAGGAGGGAGCCGCTGTCTGCCATCGCCTTCTTGGAGAGGTTCGGTGACCCGCTTCCAGGACAAATCCTTCTGACTGCGCATCAAAGGCCGTGTCCATCAGTCAACCTCTGACGGTTTCTATGCCCAGTTAGTTTTGAATCCGCCGCGCAGGGCTCCGAACTCCAGGACATATAGCAAGCCGATGCTTGCAGTAATCTTCATCTCTAATCACCGCCCTTACCTAAAGGACCGCGAAGACCTGTGTTCGCAATCCAGCCAGTGCACGCAGCAGGAGCGTCCAGCTCGTGTCGTCAATACAAACTACGAACAAGCCGATCCAGAAGACACCTCTCTGGGATTGTCCAGAGGACGAGGGATGATGGTTTCAACCTCCCGTGTTTGAGGGATCAGGGGCAGAAAGCGGTGGAGGTTTACGAGAGCGCCTATGCCCCTCACACGTTCGCCTTCGGCAAGCGCGGGGTCTTGTGCGACTGGGAGAGAAGCGGCAACTCTAGGGATAAGTAAGTCACGACGAACGACTTTCATCGATTATAGCTAGATGGAAGCCCTGTGCTGGGTCACATACACCATGCCTTTCTCGTGCGGCATCAAAATGGTATTCATCCGAGTTATCGTAGGGAGTTACCAATCGGTGGTAAGCCGTCCCCTGATTCCGGCGCTTCGCAAGTCGCCCGGATTTGACTAAGGCTCCCTCCCCTCGGGACTAACGCGCAAACTTCAGCGCTACTGCCAAACACAGCTTTCAGCGGCGGTTCTGGTCACAATGCATGAAGGGCCGAGGCGTGGGCGGCACAAGAATGAAGAACGCGTACTTCTCACCTGATCTAGGCGCCAAGTGCGGCGAGAGCGGCGGACTATCTCGGGCTGTCTACAACGACTTCCGTCTGAGGAGGACTTCTGTGCAGGTCGGGTAGGCGAACTGGCCGACCGATGGTCAGCATGGGTCAGGCGTAGCGCTGCTGTCTGAGCCAAGAATGTATGGCAAGGGTGGCCACCGCTTCCATCGTGGTGTTCCTCTCTTCGGCTGCCTTGCGAAGGCCATCGGCGACTCGTGGGTCAAGAAGGAGCTCTAGCTTGACCGCATGGAGATATGTCGCCTCCTTCTTGATGTCTTCAATGGGACGCTGCGGGGCCATGACGAAGTGGCTCACCACGTTCTCTGCCTCAGGACTAGTCAGTGGCGCGATGGTCTCGGCCAGCTCCTTCAGCTGAGTCGCCCTCTCTCTTCTGGGGAGCTCTTGGACTGTCGCCGCCGCTTCGGCCCGGTGGAGGAACGTCGCGTGCCTCACCGGCAGGACGCCTTCCTTCCTCTCACTGAGAAGGGGGGCCTGCTTCACTGTGATGTCGGCTCTCGTCTCACTCCTGATTTTCCGTACTGCCTCGACTGCACTTAATCTGTCATCCACATACTTCCTAGACTTGCCCAGGGCCCTGGCGACCTGGTCTGACGTACCGTAGGCGCGCGGGTTCGCTTTCTTCAGCGCTAGGATGGCATCATACTCTTCCTCGGGTTCGATTTCCCTTCTCTGTATGTTCTCGACCAATGAGACTACGATTGCTTCCTCGTCAGTCATGGGCCTGACTATCGTCGGAATCTTCTTGAGCCCAGCTATCTTGGATGCCTCGAAGCGTCGCGATCCGACGACCAGCTCGTATCTTCCACCTATAGGTCGGGCGAGGACCGGTTCTAGGATGCCCTTCTCCTTCACTGAGTCTACCAAGTCCCCCACGTCTCCAGGAGACTTACGGACGTTGGTCTTTCCGACGAAAAGCTTCGATATCTCGACAGTCATTACGCTCCCGAACTGCTCCTTCCAATTCTCCTGAGCCGAGCTGAACTTCACCATGAATGCCCGAAATTAGGACTTGGGCTCCTCTTAAGACTATCCGGCAACTCCACGCAAGATGGCTTCAACTTTATACTCATGGCACCCCACCCTCTGACTGATGCTCACGAAGGAAGAGATGGAGAAGAAGAAGGCGCAGCTGAATCGGGAAGCGGTGAACGTCTGTTTCTTCAAGGGCACAGAAGCGCCTTTCACAGGCAAGTACTGGGACAACCACAGCGCTGGAACCTACCACTGCGTGGTCTGCGGTACCCCGCTCTTCAGCTCGGACACCAAGTTCGAATCAGGCACAGGGTGGCCTAGCTTCTTCCGGCCGGTTTCCGACGACATAATCAAGGAAGAGACGGACAGCAGCTTCGGGACGGTCAGGACCGAGGTCTCCTGTGCCACCTGCGGTGTCCACCTTGGCCACGTGTTCGACGACGGCCCCATGCCGACCGGGCTACGCTACTGCGTCAACTCGGCGGCCCTGGAGTTTAGGAAGTAGAGAAAAGGCGAAGGCATGCCGTGGGCTCCGAAGGGGGGGCACGACCCGCCGCAGCGGGCCGGCGGCTGCCGGCTGGCGCGTTTCAATATCCACAGAGACCCCTAGTTAATTGGTTTGACGATCGGCGAACAAACATCGAATAATGCATCGACGGTCGACGAAGTAGGTCCCTAGAGACGTGGCCATAGAGGCTGGCTAAATTCGGTTAACCAAAGAGGGATGTCGTTTTGACAGCCTATCCCTTAGGGCCGTTCCCAGAGGGATTTTGTGATGAACATGACTTCCCAAGGGCCGCACCGCCCTTCGATTCGATCCAGCGGACCTGTCCGCCGTGGGTCTCTTGCCACTTTCCGGCATCGGAGTCCAGAGAGGGGGAGCATCAGGCCGATATTCACCATTTCACAAGTGCCGCACCGGAAGCAGAGATACGAGACCGTGGGCGACTGGATGCCGGGCAGACCTGCCCAGATCAGGGTTAGCAGGATGAAAGATCAGAGATATGTGTTCTTGGTAGCCCTGCACGAGATGATTGAGTACGAGCTGTGCAAGATGCATGGTATCTCAGACAAGGAGGTCGTCGCCTTCGACGTCAACTTCGAGGCCGAGCGCAAGATGAACCTCCACCCGATTGACGCGGAGCCGGGAGACCATCCAAAGGCGCCGTACAGGAACGAGCACGCATTTGCTACAACCATCGAGATGATGGTAGCCCAGAAGCTCGGGGTGAGGTGGTCAGACTACGAGAAGACGGTACTTTCCCTAGGGCCGAAACCCACGAAAGTATTAGTCCGCCCTCGCATAAGAAGCCGACGGTAATTCCGGCTCAGGGTCGGCGTCCCACAGTACACGCCTTCCCACGATGCGCGCTTACCAGAACGGATCAGTTCCCTGCGATTTGGACCAGGTCGAACATTTGTCTCCCCTTGGTCCCAGGCAGGCCTGATATGCCACCAATGAGGCTCTCGGCGGCTACTCCATTCCTCTCCAGCACTTTGGCGACCATCATCGACGTGCTTCCGCCAACGCACACTAGCAAGAGGGGTCTGCCATCATTCCGGAGAATGCCCTCGAACACTTCCGACGGATTGGCGCCATTCAGCACCGCCTGGACGGCTTTGGTGCTGGCTACTTTGATACTCCCCTCATCGACGCCCAGGGCAGAGGCGATGATGCTCCTCCCTTCTTCTCTAGGGACGAATGTGTTGTGAACCCACACTATACGTCCATACTCTTTGATGCTCGAAGCGGCTTCGTCCAGTCGGACTTGGTCCCTTCTTCCCTTCTTCGCCACTGCGCTGACCTCTGAGAGGTACTTCGAAGAGCCGTCGGCCACCATGACCACGAAACTCGATCCAGCCCCAAAGTTCGCGAGCTGCATGGTCGCATAGAGGGCCAGCGCTCCGCTCTCACCGACGTCATACCCTTTCCTGTTCATGAACTCGAAGAACTTGCTCGCCTCCTCGAAGTCGACTTCGTGTTCTCCCGCATAGGAACTCGGTTCGTAGAACTTCAGGCCCAGCGCTTTCTCCCTGGTCCTTATGCCAGCTACATCCTGGCCAGAAATTGGGAAGATTACCCTCACGCCCTTCCTCCCATACTTCGAGCTGACATACCTGCTAACTCCTGTAGCGGTCCCACCTGTGCCGAAAGCACAAACGAAATCAGCCTCTCCTAGAGAAGTTCCCTTATCTCGCAACTGCATGTCCACCTCCGGCCCGGTCAATGTCCTGTGGGCTTCGGCATTCATGTCGTTCTCATACTGTTCGGTGCAGAATCCACCATAGGCCTTGGCCAGCAGTTTGGCAAGGCCGATTGCGTCTTGCTTTGCGAGCAGGGTTTCGGCCTCCCCTCTGACTCCATCGAACACCGCTGGGTCCAGACTGAGCTCGGCAAGCTGCTGTCTGACGTTCGACGCGACTCCCTTCGCGACAGCCAAGTTCGCGTCGCCCCCGAGCCCTGGCGCAGGGCAGATGTCGATATCCAAGTTCACGAGCCTGACCCCACTTGCGAGCAGGCTGTCGATTACGCCCTGCTGCAGCCTCCTCGAGACCAAGACCACGACATCGAGTCCGAGGCTGCGTAGCGCGCCCAGGGCAAGTCCGAAGTTACCTGATGTCGCCTCGAACACCGTCTGTCCCTTTGTAAGTCTCCCTGATGCTATCGCATCGTGCAAGATGACAACAGCAGGCCTGACCTTGACCGAGCCTCCATTCAATTTCGAGTCCATCTTGGCAAACACCCTAACCCCCTTCGAGCCCAGTTTGATACCATATTCCGAGTCGGCGCAACTGATGAAGTCGTCAGTCACTTCAACCAATGGAGTGGGGTTGACCACAGCCCCGTCCCTCAGTCGGGGGACCCGGCTCATCACCTCGGAATCGAATCTGCCGAGGAGGTCTGTATCAACAGTTGAGCTCAACATTCATCTGGCAGCTTCACGTTGCCGCTATAAATTACATGTGTTGCTTGGTGTCGCCCGGCAGCCCCTCCGGGCCTAGTCTCCGCTACGAAATACATGCACACTACCCTAAGCAGGGATTCCGCTACGATTTTCCGGTCTCGTTCGACCCTCTGAGGAACTTGTCTGGTGGACCCAGATACAGATTGGTGGGATACTCCTTCGGGAGGACATACCTGATGTGAGGGTATCCTCTCTTATCGTGATATAGGTCAGAGCCAGTTTCGCCCTTCCTGAACGCGCTATCGAACTTATCCCAGTCTTGGTCGTGGATGGCCTGAAAGATAGGGAGGAGATACTCATTGTCGAACGCTGTGAGGTCGTCAGCGTATTTCGGCCTCGTCACCTTCGCGGTCCTGAAAGACACTCTAACCTGGTTCAGATGGTGGGCGGCCAGTTTCCAGTTGCCTCCTTTCGCAGCGTAGTAAGTCTGCGTGAACCTGTCTCCTGTTTCCTTCATGAGGGCTGCCATCCCAGGCTGGACTGCCGCGAGCTGGTCGATGGTGATTTCACCGTGGGGCGTCTTTGCCTTGATTTCGCTCATACGAGACGCCTCTCCGCGCTTCCTATTCAATCCAACTGAGTCGTCCTAGAGGGGGGTCGAATGGGAGGCAGGGGTTCTCTGGGGCTCCCCGGCCGAGGGAAACCTGGTTCCCTCGGGAAAGACGCTTGGAGATTGCTGCGCCTCATGCTTCATACTCCTTCGGTGTCACCGGAAGTTCGACGACCCTCCCGGCCCTCAAGACTTTGAGTGCAAGTTCCTGCCCGACCGCGTCGCCTTCGAGGGCCTGGTACAGGGAGTACTCGTCTGTAGCTTTCGTCTCGCCGAGGCTCAGGATGATGTCCCCCAGAGCTACGCCTGCTGCTCTGGCGGGGGATCCACGGTCCACAGACCTAACGAGAAGCCCACCATTCTGGCCCGCCTCTACCGACCCAGACAGCTCTTGCGGGAGTTCTATAGGTTCGACCATCACTCCCAGGTATCCTCTCTTCATCCCGCCACCCTTCGACAGCCTGACCACAGTCTTCTCCAAATAGTCTACCGACACGGCGATCGACCGGCCCGCAAAGTGCGCGACGTTGATGCCGAGGAGCCGCCCCGAGGCGTCGACTAGCGGCCCGCCCGAATAGCCTGGGTTGAGTCTAACATCTGTCACTATGGCGTTTTCTACCACCGCCCCCCAATAGCCCCGCACCTTCCTCCTCGCACTCGTGACTGCCCCATGAGTCGCTGAAACTCCATTGCCGCGAGCATTTGCAAGGGCCAGGACGAACTGCCCGACGCAGACCTCCCCGGTGTTCCCTCGCATTGCCGAGTGGATTCCAGACGAACCTATCTCGAGGGCGGCCACATCGAGGAATGGGTCCCTCCCTAGCAACCTGGCTTGAGTTTCAGTCCTCCCATGCAGGGTGACGGTTGGGGTGGCCGAGCGGCCTACCACATGGTTGGCTGTCACGACAATGCCTTCGGACCAAGCCACGCCACTCCCCCTCCTCCCTGCGTCTACGCTCACAACCGACCGCGAAGCGCTTTCTGCCAGCGCTGTCACAGCGTCCGAGAACGACTGCAAAAGCAGCCTCCCTCTGTTTCCGCTGTCCTGACTCATACCGCACGGTCAGGTGAATGCGCTACTTGTTGAGCTAGTTCGAAGGATATCCGGTCACATGGCGGTAGGTGCCACGTATCCAAGGCGCATGAACGCCGTCCTGCTCCCTGGCCTCGTGCCGCCGTAGAGCCTCGAAATCCTCGCCACTAGTTGATGGGCTGCACGCACGGCTTTGGGCAGGTCGGAGTCGTGAGAGACCTTGGCCTCGATATCGAGCTGACTCAACGAGAACTTCGCATCGATAAGGGCGGTCCCGTCGTCCGTCACCCATTTCATGACGAACCCGTCTTCCACCTCAGCCATTCCGACCCACCTGGCATTGTCGAACCATCTCCCTTTCAGCGCGCCCGCAATCTTCCCTGCGCTGGCAGGATACGGGAGGAACGTATGGAGTATGGGTATACTCTTCGAGCCGGCATCGGCAGACCTGAACGAGAGAGCCTCCTTGGTCCTCTCTGCGAGTGTATAACCTCCTGGCGAGCGCACGATCATGCCGCTCTCCTCCAGCCTTTCCAGGGCTCTCGAGAGCGTCTCCGGATGCGCCCGGGTGATCCGCCGCAGTCCATCGAAGGTGAAGACCGCGAGCCTTTCGTCCTCTATCGTCCGCAAGACCTCGGCATCTCTAGGATTATCAACGTCGTTGCCATAGGCAAGACGGTTCTCGCGGGCCGACAAGGATTTTCACTACCGTTTCGTTCTCACTCCCTTAAAAAACAAGCGCGTGCTAAAATCGGTATGGCCTCTGCGCCTCACTTCTAAGGATACAACTGGTTCCTCCGACGAAGCCTCCTTTGGTGGCCCGGACGAAAGGTGTCTTGCTGGTGATGTGCTGTTGGGGATTTTCCGGTATCGTTCTGCTCGCCTACAATTACAATCCACTACAAATGCTATCCGGAGCCGCTGCCGTTCCGGTGCCGTCGATCTTCATGATAAGCGGAAAGACGTTCGGCTTCAACTTCACAGCCGCGGACAAGGTAGAAAGGGAATCTGTGCTTATGGGCGCGAGGGTGACTGACGCAACTGCCACATAATCCGTGCTCCCTACCTGCAGGAAGGGGCGTTCTGGATGGATGACGCAAACGCCAGTCTCGACATCATGGGTAAACGCTTCAGCCCACTCATGTCGGACAGTCTTCCTCGTCGCTTCTGCTCCTCCTGCCACCATAGGGATGCGTTGGCCATATGCAGGCCGACTTCCGAGGCGGATTGTGTCATCGAAGCAAGAGGAGGCTCGCAAAAGCCGAACGAGACAGCCGTCGGCAAGGTCATCCATTTAGGGTAAGCTGGGGCCGCCTGTCTCCCCAAATCGTCAAACTGACTCGATATTTTCCTTATGTCTCCATCGATTCCACAATGGGAGTTGGGATGCGGAACAACTGATACGCGATGCTTTGCCCGAGGAGGTGACGGGGAACGGAAAGCACACGTTAGCACAGCATCTTCAGACAGTAGAACCCCTGTTGTTTCCGGCCAAAGCTGAGCCGAGACATTCTGCATGGAATTGCTACGCTGGCGACGCGTCTCTCTGCCACTGGAGGGCAGAGACGCTGTTTGCCCAGCCGCCGCGCGACACTGGCCAGCAGGCCCCCTCAGCTTATCCACCGGAGCCATCCCGCGCTTAACTCTTAATATAAGGCGGCCAGTCATTTAGCCGCTGATGGCAAAGTGGCAGTGCTACCGATGTGAGTACATCTTCGAAGGGGATAGAACACCCGACGAGTGCCCTAACTGTCAGTACTCCCTCACATTCTGGATTGAAGCTACGGAGACTAAGCCGCCTACGATCAGGAGCTTCGTCAAAACCGACCCTCTTATGATCGACGCCAATGAGACCGTCCTGAGAGCAGCACAGAAAATGCGTGAGAAGGGAGTAGGGAATATACTGGTCCTTGTGGGCGGTGAACCGAAGGGGATCATGACCGAGCGAGACATACTGAATCACGTGGCAGCAGACGACCTGGTCGCTTCCGTCGTGCCCGTAAGGAAGATAATGACTTCTCCGATGGTCTCGATCGAGGCAGACGAGCCACTGTCCGAAGGGATAAAATTGATGGCGAAGCATAAGATAAGGACGCTATTCGTGACCGACCACGGCAAGCCATTCGGCCTTCTCAACATGAGGTCAGTGGTGGGGGACCAGTTCAAAGTGGCGAGGAGTCTGGAATCCTGAGCTTCCCTGGAGGGCGACCAGCCAAAACATCAGGTAGCCGTGAAGGAAGGGGTGACGTGGCGCCCGGGATGAGTGCCTCAGGCAACAGCTCCTCAGTGCCCCCAAATCCCATGGGACGTTAACCCATGGCCAGCTGATAGCATCATGGAATCCCAAGGGGAAACCCCTCTTCGACTCAATCGCTGCCGTTGACAGAGTGGATTACGCCAGAGGCGCACAGGAATTCGCCGCTATCATCGTCCACAAGGACACTGGCTTCCCAGGTGAGGGCTTCTTCTGCGACGACGAACTGCCTCCCTCGCTGAGGCGCCCCTACTCAATGCCTCTGATTATAGACTCTCTGCAGCAGAGATGAACTATGTCAAGGACGTTCAGAAGAGGGTTTGGGGCTATTATTCAGGCACCCAGGAGTGACTCCGAGTCTGTGCCGGGGGCAGCTCCTGGAATGACTTCAGTTTGGCGGCTGTCTTCGACGGCTCCAGGGACTCGGTAATCGACCTCCCCACAAACACGAAGTCCGCCCCAGCGGAAATCCCCGATGACGCATCCCCGCCCTGAGCGCCGACACCTGGGGAGAATATCAGGCACTCCTCGCCTACTATCTGCCTAGTCTCTGCTATCTTGTCGGCTGACTTGGCAGACACGACCACCCCGTCAGCCCCCCAGTCTCTCGCCCTATGTGCGAAGACGCGGTACAGAAGTTCACCTCCCTCGAGACGGAGGGAATACCCCTCGCCTGCTCCTTTGTGGCTCATGTAGACCAGGAAAAGTATGCCCCCGTTCTTGGAGTGAACCCTCTCAATCACACTTCCAAGACCTTCCTCTCTGCCGACGAATGGGTTCGCTATGACTGAGTCGAAGCCGTAATCAAGGAGCGAATCGACGATGTTTAGGTTGGTGGACTCAATATCGTTCATCTTCAGGTCGGCTATCAGAGGGAGCCCTTCGTCTTTACAGGCGCTGATGACGCTCCGTAGGCCCTGGAGGCCGTATGGAAGCAACAGATGGTGGTTCACCTTCACCGCGGCCAGGTGCTCCTTCGTCTCATTGAGAACTCGCACTGCATTGTCGAGCCTTCCATCGTAGGGGCCGAAGAGATCGAGGGCTAGGATGAGCTTCGAGCCTCTCCGGCGTGAAGCTTCAAGGAGCCTCTGTCTGAAGCCCAGCGTCGTACTCTCAGATTTCATCCGGCATGTGCCCTCCCGACGAGGTCTTCAAGTTTCGCAATTCCTTTCCTCTCGAGGTATGAAAGGATTCCCAGGTTGACATCGTTGAATCTATCAAACTTCCTGATTGTCGAGGTGCCAAATTGCACCATGTTCGCGCCAGCCAGGAAGAATTGCACAGCGTCCTCCCAGGTGGCTGCTCCGCCGCATCCGATTATGGGAACATCCAACTGCTCCCTCAGTTCATAGACGCAACGCAATGCGATGGGTCTGATAGCCCCCCCAGACAACCCGCCGAAGCCATTTGAAAGGGCGGCTCCCCCTTTCTCCACATCAATGGGGAACGACCTCACGGTGTTGATGGCAGTAAGGCCGTCGGCGCCAGCGTCCACGGCAGCTCTAGCGACCTCGACCAGCCTCTCTGTGTTGGGCGAGAGCTTGGCGAACACCGGTTTTCCAGTGGCGGCTTTCACTGCTCTGGTTACCTTGTTAACTTCCTCTGGGAAGTGCCCAACCTCGGTGCCGACGCCTGAAACATGCGGACAACTGAGATTGAGTTCGTATGCGGCAAAGTCGTTACCGTCCACTACCCTGACCACCCGTTCGAACTCCTTCTCCTCCCCCCCGAACACGGAGACGAATATCGGCAACCCCTTGCCGTTGTGTTCCGCAAGCCTCTCCGCGAACTTTTCCGCTCCTGGGTTTGGGAGCCCGGCCGCATTTACCAACCCGCCCTCCACCTCGACCAAGGTCGGCTCGGGGTATCCATCCCTCGGTTCGATCCCTATCGACTTCGTGACAGCGGCCCCTGCACCCACCTCCAGGGCCTGGATTACCCTTTCAAGGGAGCTCCCATGCACACCGGAAGCTAGCATGGTGGGATTGAGCAGGTGCAAACTCCCTACTTTCACCTCGATTGCATCCGGGTCCAGGTTACCTCGCCCCCATCTGCCTTAGGACTGACTCATAGTCCCCCTTCGTGACCTTCTTCTGGGCATACAGCGTTTCTACGAGGTCCTTGATGTCGGTGAACGAGTGGAGTTTCACTCCAGCGTTCGCCAAGCTTACCTTCCCACCTTCGAGCCTGTCGACCAGCACCACCACATCATCAACCGAGCATCCTGCCCTCCTCAGGTTCTCAACCGCGGCCGCTTTGCTCCCCCCATCGGTAATCAAATCGTCGACCACTAGAGCCCGCCAACCAGGGGTGACGGCCCCTTCCACTAGCTTGCCCAATCCGTGCCCCTTCCGCTCGCTCCTCACGTAGACCATCGGTTTCTTGAGCAAGTAGGCAAGAGGCGAAGAGATGGCTATGCCGGCTGTAGCCACTCCTGCGATGACATCGAAGTTCTGCTCGCCCATCTCCTTGACCATGGCCAGGTATGCCGCGATAGCTAGTTCGTATGCCTGAGGGTCGCTTGGGACCACCCTCAGGTCGAGGTAGTAGGCGCTGACTCTGCCGCTGGCCAGGGTAAATTTTCCGAACCTGAGGGAACCTATCCGGAAGAGGGCCTCGGCGAGTGCGACCCTGCCGTTCATCTTGTCAGTCAAGAATCAAACTCCCAAAAACTGGGTCCTGCCAGCTTCCACACACTCGCGTAATTGAACCCAAGCTAAGTTTAGGCTTCAGCGTGGATTTAAGCCTTGGACGGTCCGGTGCCAATCCAAAACAGACAGGGCCATCCTATCGTACGTCTCAGCGTCGATCTCCTGAACGTTCGCCGAGTCGACGTCTATGACAAACACCACGTGAAGCCTCGCTTGCATCAGGTCATCCATGGATGTCTCAGGCTCATTGTAGATGACATCGATCAGCGTCTTGATTTGGGTGGCTTCTTCGCGAGTCCTGTCCCGAGGAGGCTTGACGAAGAAGCAGGGGACATCCAGTGTGTATGATGGTGTGGTCCCCAAGGCGAACTTATCCGCATATCTGCTGTACCTGGTGATTTTGCTGGAGATCCTGTTCCGCGCGTACCCAGAAGGTTCTAGGGCCGCTTCCGGCGGTATGAATCCTGTCTCAATCTCGACTATGAGGCGCTCGTCCCCTCTCGATCCCATTACGTCGCATACCAAGATTTTGTCTAGTCTGTGCTCCACCTTAACCTCATAGCCTTGTTTTATCAAGGCCCTGGCGCACACCAGCTCAAGAGCCGAGTGGTTGATTTTCACTAGGTTCTTCCTGTAAAGGTTCACCAGGATGTCTGCGATGGCGAAAACATTCAACCTCACTTCTTCGCTGTCATTACAGCAGGCCCTCCCGGCCAGCTCATAGAGGTCGTCCTTGAACCTTCGGACGTCCAAGCCTAGCTTGGTCCTCGCTGTGCCAGGGCGAAAGGGACCTCACCGACGCCGAGAGACGTTCTTGTCAAGGATCCGTCTCACTTCGATGTCTTCCACCTGCCCGAAGTCCTCGTAAAACTCGCCGATTGCCAAGAACGGTCCTGGGGTCGACAGACAGACAACCTTGGTGCCATCTTCAATCAATGCCTGTACTGCGTCTGCCGGAGCTACCGGGACCGCTACTATCACCTCCTTTGGTCCACGCTTCTTCACCGACATCACAGCCGCGCTGACCGAACTCCCCGTGGCGATGCCGTCGTCCACTATGACTACCACTCTACCGCCTAGTCCAGGGTAAGGTGATGACCCTCGAAGCCTTCGCATCCGGTCCTTGACCTCTTCTCTCTTCTGGCGGATCTGGTCTTCTAAGTAAGACGCGCTTGCCCCCAATGACTCGGCAGCCTGCCTGTCCATCATCACGTCACCTTCTTGGGTGACCGCTCCGATTGCATACTCAGGTTCCCCTGGCGCTTCGATTTTTCTTGTGACCACCACGTCCAGCGGGGCGTCCAGTGCCTTGGCCACTTCGTTCGCTACCACCACGCCTCCCCTGGGAATCCCGAGTACGACTACGTCTTCTCCTCTGAGGCTCAGGAGCGCCTCGCTGAGGCGCTCCCCTGCGTCTACTCGGTTCTTGTACAGCAAGGACCCCACCATAGGCCTCAATCTTCTGATATTTGGTTGCCTCGTCCGGCTCTCAGGAGGGATGTGGCTTTCCTCCGACGGCGGCCTCGTAGCGTTCCTTCACCGCCGCCGTCCCGGTTCGCCCTCGGTTTGGCCTTCGTGAAGTCCAGGTTTCCCCGGCTCTACGCGCCACCATCCCGCTCGCGGATGGTATCAGGCGCCAGGGCTTTCCCCGACACCTCTTCCTTTCCGCGAATCCATCCTTCTCCTGACCGGACGAGTATCATATTAAACGGACTGCTGATATTAAGCGCTTACTTCGATTCCCAATCCTGGGAAACGTCGGCTACTGCTGCTATCTCAGGTTTCACATGGAATCTTGCCATCGTCGTGTCCCCGCCGAGGACCCAGGCATCCTAACTGCGCCCGAATCGCACGTCGACCTGGCAGAGCCTCCTCCGCGGGAGAGCAATGCCTTCCTGACCACACTCCGTGGAAGATATTTGATTGAAACCGTACCGTCGAACAATCCTTGGCTTAGAGCGTGCTCACACAAGGGGGTTTCACATTCCAAGACGACTTCGTCGGCTCCATCTTGCGACCGGTAGCGGAGCAGGTCAGGGCGATAGGCTGTCCATGACACTCTGCGCCGAGGGAGGGGCAGATGGTTCCTCCACTACCGTGAGTCGCTTTCGCTTGAGCCCCAACCACATCATCTTCTTCATCGACTCATGGACCGCTGACTCCATCATGCCGAAGCTGCATGACCGCCAAGTGATATCTTGCTTGGGCTCGGCGTCTCACTGGGTGTCCACATCAGTAGGCCGGCCGCCCCGGGCCCCCATGTCAGAGGCTCCCGACTCTTCGGTGGGTTGATGTCTTGGTCAACAGAATATCTGTTCTTTGTCAGCAACAAGAGTCAAGCTAGGATAACAGGGATGGGCACCCAGATAGCCGCAGCTCTCTCGCTGTCGGCTCCGCCGATGGCCTGGGGTGCAGCCCGAGTCGACGCCGGTTATACGCGCGAGGCTGGGAATATTCCGGGCTGCTCTCAGGTCAGGAGCAGAGCCTTGTGCTCGCCAGAGCCCGGTGCGGCCAGGGGACCGTGCCCGGGGAAAGTGGAGGAGCGCGGGCAGGGTTGAGAAGCACGAAGGAGGAGGAACGCGGGATGGGGGAAGACCCTTCTTCGGTCGAGTGGGGTGTGGAGCTCCATGCTTAGCGCCGCCTCGACCCAAGAAGAGCCAGAATCCAGAGCGCGAGCCAAATCCAGAGTGCAGATTGACCTCTGCAACGCGTTCTGAAGCTGGAGCCGGACGCGGAGTCTTGGTCTCATCTGACTCTGCACAGGGGCAGACGAAGGCAGCGAGGGGCGGCTTCTCTTTAATTACTTCCATCAGAGCAGCGTCGTAGTCATGAGCGAAGTGAAGGCCCAGAACGGAGACACAGTGTCAGTCCACTACGTCGGGAAGTTCCCTGGTGGGAAGGTATTCGACACCAGTATGAAGGCCGAGGCGACAAAGTCAGGGCTGTACACACCGGCGCGGGACTACAAACCCCTTCAAGTCGTGCTCGGCCAGCACCAGGTGATAAGCGGTTTCGAAGAAGCGCTCGTTGGAATGAAGGTAAACGAAACCAAGGAGATCACGCTTCCGCCGGAGAGAGCCTATGGGAAGTCTGGCAGGCATCCCATGGCTGGGAAGACCCTCCAATTCAGGCTCCTCGTCACAAACATCAAAAGGCCCTGACTCGCTGAGATATAGCCTGGTATTCGAGTTCATTGTGCACTCCCATTGACCCCGAAGCTATTTACCACCGACGACCCTGCCCAGACGCCGAGAGATGGCGAAGAGATCGTTCACGATAGACACCGGAACCGAGAAGATACCGGTGGAAGGCCACACCCACCAGAACGTGGCAGTGAAATATCTCATGAAGCGCAGGCGGAGCCTGATATTCACCAAGGACCTTGCCAAAGTCGAGAAGCTCTTCTCCGACGTCCCGAAGCAAGTGAGCATAATCGGGGCGAACGTCACCAAGACGTACAATGTCACATGGGAGAGGGTGAGCACCGGTGAGTTCGCCGGAGCCAGGTTCACATTCACACTGGAAGAGGTAGGGTAACCTTTAGTTGAGGGCCATCGATGGATGGCCATGGCACCAGGTTACAGGCGCGACGCTTACAACGATGCCATAAACCGGGTCCGCTCAGAACATTCAGAGTCCGTGAAGCACGCGAACATGACCGTTGAATGTCCTAAGTGTGGCACACGGCAGGTCATCACGGACACGCCTGGCATGAGGGTCTGTGTCAAGTGCGGCTTCGAATTCAGATAGCCGCAGCGGTGACGCCCCAGCCGCGGGATGAAAATTAGGCTTATGTATCAATGGCACGAACCTCTGTGATTATGATGAGGCCTCCCAGACCTATGGGTATAGCTATCTTGGCAGTTTTGGAGATTCTCGGAGGCTTGCTCATACTTCTACTCGGCCTGGCCGTGGCTGCCATAAGTGGGACGCTCTTTTCGGCCCTTGGGCTCGCTGTACCCGCGGGGATAGGGATTGCCGCAGGTGGCGTGGTAGTCATATTCGGCTTACTGGGGCTCCTAGTGGGATGGGGTCTATGGACTGGGAGGAGATGGGCAAGGATATTGGCTATAATTCTCTCTGGTCTAGGAGTCTTGGCCAGCCTCGCTGCACTCGTTTTGGGTTCGATTCCAAGCATCGTGGGGTTAGTCATCGACGTATCCATACTATGGTATCTGTTCCGGCCTAACGTGAGGGCATTCTTCGGAGGGAACACCCCGCTCATGCCCCTCCAACCAACGTCGTCACCTTAAACTGCGACAGCCTGGATATGGTGCGTCCTCCTAAATCAATTGGTCGCCAAAGGGGCGTGGTGAACAGCCGGGCGACCTTATGTTCTGTCTAGCCGGAACTACTTTCTCTTCCAGTTTTGCGCCCTTTTGCAGAACTCTTCAGTTTCGTTCGCTGCAATGTCGCAGCGCTCGTAATGTCTTACTATCTCGCGGAGGAGCTCTTCGATGGGCGTGGGGGCACCAGGGCAATCCGAGTCAATCTGCGCCCTGATCTCCATGAGCGGCTGCCAAACATCACCAGGGATGACTACAGGAACCCCCTTGTTGCTAAGACCCATAGCCCCGGTGGGTCCGAAAGCACTATTTCTAGATTGGGCACCCAACCCTGGAAGGGTGGAGAGGGAGGCGTGCCGCACCAGAGCGGTTTCGCCGATAGAGCTCCGGTCGGGACATCAGGCACAATACATTGTCGACGTACTACACTAGCGCCGGCCTCCTCCTATGGAGTACGTTCCATCCACCTGAACGGGGCATCATGTAATGGATTCTCGCCTCGAAGCGCAGATTGCAGGAGAACTTTGTCAGTACAAGTACCGGGTAAATCGCCGCCATGAGGCTGATGATGACAATCACGACCAACCTTGAGCCTCCCGGCCTTCAGGCGGTCGGTACCTATTTCAGTCCATTAGAGGCCCAGGCTATTGATCAGTTTCCCAGAGTTCGCGTCGAAGACGAGCACAATCTTCTTTCCCTTGTGGTCATACCTGGCGAACCAGATCGGGGCGTGAAGCAGCTCCACGTCGCCCACATCGGAATCCGTCGTGAGCTTCTGAATCATGTGGTACTTGGCGTGTGCCTTCTCTGACTGGAGCTGGTCGACGAGGGTCTTTGCCTGCGACTTCGCTACATCTTCGCCGATGTCCCCATTGAGAACCTTCACGTTCTTGGGAATCTTGGAGATGTCGAAGAGGGTCCGACTTTCAAGATCGAACTGGTAATCGCGCGGCTGGTACTCAGTGAGCGCCTTCAGGGCGACCACCGGGAAGTTGTAGTTCTCGTCCATCTGTTCTGACTTCAGCGTCCCTCCTCCGTATCCCATCCCCATTCCGTAGAGCATAAACCACCTTGACAGGAGAAACCCGTTTGTCGGCCTGGGGACGGAGATGCCTCCCCTGAACAGCCGTCTCCCGCCGCCGAACCCGCCCCCCATTCCGCCGAGTATGACTCCCATCAACGCCGCGGTCGTCGCCGTCTGGCCCACCTCGGCAGCCAAGTTCGTGGCCACAACTGTCGTCCTCGCCGAGACGCCGACGATCCAGTAGGGGACGTACGAGAGGCTCATCTCTTCTTGGATTGACTCCTCATGCAGATGTCTGTGAAGGAACCCTTTGTCCATCATTGACGTGATTATCGCGTTGACCTTGTCCGTGTCTCCGAGCTTTATCGGCAGCATCGTCTGTTTCTGTACGCCCGTCCACCCCTGGTCGCCAAGGGTCACCCCGCTCCCACAATACTCGCAGGTGATTACCATCTCTCCGAACTTGGGGGTGAGCGGGGCCCCGCAATTGGGGCACTTCAACGAAGTCGCTCCATGAGGTGCTATGACCTGCTGCCTTTGTCCCGGCTCATGCCCGGAAGCCGCTTCCTGTACCCCTATCTTCGTCCCGCATTTGTAGCAGAAGCTGGCATCGTCAGGGAGCTGAACTCCGCAGTTGGGGCAGTTCAGCACGATTCACCTACACCTTTGTCCCGCAGTTGTTACAGAACTTCGCCCCGGCTGCAATGTGGCTTCCGCAATTGGGGCAGAACTTGCTCCCTCCGGCAGGGGCGGGAGCTCCTTCCGGAGCGGGAAAGTTGAAACCGCAGTTAGGACAGAACTTCGCCGAAGCCGCGACAAGTGACCCGCAGTTGGGACAGCTTTTCTGATTCATCCCCTGGCCCATCCCCGCGGCCATGGATCCTCCAATCACTCCGCCGACCCCTATGCCTGCCCCGAGTCCCGCGAACGTCCCAGCTCCCCCAGACTGGTTCTTGGCAGCGTCGTCGATGGCCTTCCCAGTCTGGTATTGCATGAAGTTGACGCCTAGCACCTGCATCTGAGATCTGGTGTCGATCGCCTTCTGCACCTCGTCGGGGAGGCTGATAGTCAGGCCGGAGATTTTGTTAATCTCTATTCCGTACTGTCCGAGGTTATCCGGCCCAGACGAGAGGACCTCTTGCTCGATGTTGGTCAGATTGGCCGCCAAATCAGTAATCTTCAGCCCCTGAGCCTTCATTTTCCCCAGGGAATTGTAAACAAGTATCACCATTTGCTCCTTAATCCTGTCTTCTACATCGCCCGAAGACTCCGATGCGAACGTCCCTACGAACTGGTTGATGAACAGCTCGGGCGAAGAGATCCTCCACCTGTACTCCCCGAAGACCCTGAGGTTCACAATCCCGAACGTCGGGTCAGTGAACTGGTACGGCTGCGTGCTCCCGAACTTGCCATCTAGGTACCTCTTGGGCACGTAGTAGACCTCAGCCCACTGGGTCACACCGGTAAAGGATTTCAGAAGCTTCCCGACGATTGGTGCGTTGAAGTCTGTCAGCGCATATCTGTTTGGCTGGTCGAAGTACGTGAGGACCTTCCCATCTCTGTAGAACACAGCTATCTCGTCTTCCCTGACCACTATGTTGTCATTCAGCCTGATTTGCCTAGGCGCCTTCCAGAGGACGTTGTAGACCCCGGCGGAAGGCTGCTTGTACTGGTCGTCCCAGGCGAAGGTCGTTGACCCGAAGACGCTCCCTCCGGTCGCCGGAACGCTCCCGCCACTGCTCTTCTTGCCGAACACCATCTATCTCACTGCCCGAGGGCAATTCCCTCTATGACTTCGACCCTCTGCGACCATTTCTGTCTTATATCCATCACCGAGCGCGAGAAGCCATCCAGCACCCCCTGGACCGGGTTGGGGGTCGCGGGGTCGTAGATCAGGGTCCCCGGCGCCGAGGCGCGATCGAGCTGCCAGACTGCGCTCACAAAAGAGTAATCGTATTCGTAAAGCTTGTTCAGTTTGTCGTCAGTAATCTGAATCGGGGCGACCCACCCCGCGTATCCCTGGGCCGCGTGTCTCACCTCTCCACTGAGTGCCTGGACATGGGCTATCAGAGAGCCCACCGCTCCTAGATTTATGAGGTCGTTGCTCGAAGCAATCTGCTTCCTGAGCTGCTGCAGGTTGTCCTTCACATGGTCGAGCTTGTCGGCGACTTGGTTCCTCAGGAGGGAGTCGGATGCCCTGAGGTCCTCTTTAGTTCTGTACCCTCTGAGACCTGGGATGAGGAGTTCCAGTTTCTTGGCGATGCCCCTGTTACCGTCAACCTGCTGCCTGATATCAGGGCTGTTCTGCGACACGGGCTTTCAAAATTCGACCCTTCTTCCATCTAAATAAATATGGCGAACCACCATTCCCATGAGAGGGTGTGCCTCGTTGGGTCTTGAGAAGCTGCGTATCGGGTGCAGCGGGTGGTCCTACAAGGACTGGGAGGGGGTCTTCTACCCGAAAGGGCTTGCAGCCAAGGAGTACCTCTCCTACTACTCGAAGGTCTTCAATGCCGTGGAGATAGACTCGAGTTTCTACCGGGTCCCCAGCCAGTTCATAGTCAACCAATGGAGGAGCAACACTCCGAGCGGGTTCGTCTTCTCCCCCAAGCTCCCCAAAAAGATCACCCACGAGAAGAAGCTCAAGGAAACCGAATCGAGCCTAGTCTATTTCTACAGCGTCTTGACCAAGCTAAAGGACAAGCTGGGCCCGATTGCCATCCAGCTCCCCCCCTCCATCAAGCTCAGCACCCACGAGGAGGTCATGAAGGACTTCGTCTCGAAGCTGAGCCCTGAGTTCAGGCACGCGATCGAGTTCCGTCACAAGTCATGGTTTACCCCAGACGTCTACTCTCTCCTAAGGAAGAACAACATCGCGATGATCTGGTCCCTGAACCAGTACGTCGAGACCCCTCCCGAGCTCACAGCCGACTTCATCTACGTGAGGATGGTCGGAGACAGGGAGATCACGGAGTTCACGGCGGTCCAGAAGGATAGATCGGAGGACATGGAGCGTTGGGCTACAGCGGTGATGGAAAGATCGTCGAAGTTCGAGGACGGATACGTCTTCTTCAACAATCACTTTGCAGGCTTCAGCCCTGAGTCCGCCAACGAGTTCCGCAGGCTCCTCGGCTTGATGGAACTCGACTGGAAGGCGCAGGGGACTGGACAGCAGACTTTGTTCGGGTAGTGCTTGATATATGCATCCTCAGCGCCGGTGCATCCTCCATGTCGACTTGGATGCGTTCTACGTCTCCACGGAGGTCAGAGAGCACCCGGAACTGAAGGGGCTCCCTGTAGTCGTGGGCGCGGACCCGGAAGGAGGGATGGGGCGGGGTGTCGTTGTCGCTTGTTCTTACGCTGCCCGGAAGTTCGGTCTTCGTTCTGGGATGCCTATCACTCAGGCTTACAGGCTCTGCCCTCAGGCGAAGTACATACAACCAAACTGGGGTCTCTATGAACGTGTTTCGGAGGAGGTAATGGCTACGCTGAGAAGCTTTGCCGATAGGTTCGAACAAGGGAGCATAGACGAGGCTTACCTCGACGTCACAGGCAGAGCAGGGGACGAGCGCTCCGGAGCAGACTTGGCCATGGAAATCAAGAGGACCATTGGGGAAAAGCACGGCCTCACCTGTTCTATCGGGGTCGCACCGAACAAGTCTTCGGCGAAAATCGCTTCTGATAGGAACAAGCCTGACGGCATGACCGTTGTTCCGTTCGGGGAAGTGCGCGGGTTCCTCGCCCCTCTCCATGTGGGAGTAGTCCCAGGCATCGGCCCGAGGACGCACGAGTTTCTAAACGAGAAGGGTATTGTGACTATTGCCCAGCTCCAGCAGTTGGAGGGGAAGCAACTCCTCTCTTGGTTTGGAAAGAACGGGGTCTGGCTGTGGGGTGTAATCCACGGCGAAGAGGCGGTCGAGGTAAGAGAGCAGGCGCTCCCGAAGTCACTCAGTGTAGAGCGGACTTTCAAGGACGACGTAAGCGACTTTATGACGGTCAGAAGGGAAGCAATCGATGCCGCCACTGAGCTGATGCGGAGGGTGAAATCTGCGGGTTACTCTTACAGGGTAGCTGGGATAAAGATCAGGTTCCGCGGGTTCGAGACCCACACTAGAGAGCGAACCCTCATCAATCGCGCTGACAACGAACGGCCTTTGTTTGCAAGCGTAGAAAGGCTTCTGGACGAGTTCGAGTCTTGGGAAAAGCTGGTGCGCCTTATAGGAGTCAGAGTCGCAGGCATTCAACATTCCTCCTCGGGACTATCAAAACTCGACGACTGGGCCGTGGGCTAAGTGTGTCCCTATTTCTCCGGGAGCCTTGCTCTCCTGAACATGCCCTATGGACGGATACCTGCCAACATAGGAGGAAATGAGGTAGACTGCAGCGGCGAGGCGCCCTGCATGAATCGGGCCGTACTCCAAGTAACCTGAAGGGAGTTTGGGCGCCTCCGCAGGGACGCGATGACACCTGACGCTGCCACTCTTTCGTCGGAAGACATGACCACCGCTGCCGGCGTCAAAGGACCGGCGACTCAAACAACCCACTCGTCGCATAGGAGGCTCCGTGGCCGCTGAGAACCCGGCGCCAGCAGAGCAAAAATCACGCTCCCATGCCCCGATCATCGGTAAGGAAGCAGGAGAGTCAGCATAGACGAAACCAACCGCGACGCTTGGAATTTAGGTGAGATATATCAGGAGTCTTGCCTCTCTCAGAATCCTCATTGTGCTCGCTGAACAGGCAGGCTCCGCCAAGCATCAAATCCAGTCAGTATGAACGCGAACTACGAGTCAGGACGTACACCGGGAACATCCATCAGCGCGACAAGTACGCTCTACCCTAAAGTACCAGCAGAGAGCTCCACCTGCAGCATGAAGCCCTTTCCTGGGGTTGCCGCCGAGGCAGTAGCACTGTCCGTCATGCTCGCATCCGCTAGGGCCGTGCCAGCTGGGTCCTCCTTCGCCGTGTACCTCGTCGTGATGCAACTGTTGTCCACGTACCTGATACACTGTCCTGCTCATTACTTGTTGGGAACCTTCGCTGGCATAAGGTTCAGGGATATCCGCTTCAGGCGAACCTCACTTGCTCGCGCCTTCCCAATGAAGGCGAGGCGTTTCGTCGGGCTTCTGCCGACTCTTACACTCTCTACGGAGAAGCCCTCTATGGCACGGGCTTCGCGTAGAGGGATCGCTGCTATGTACGCAGCAGGTGCTGTGGCGTCGATGGGCTCGGCGTTGCTCATAGCCGTCGCAGCCACTCTGGCCGAGCCAGTCCTTTACTCGGCCCCCGCATGGGCAATAGCCTTGGGATACCTGCTCTTCGACATCGTCTTCTCTCCAAGAAGCGGAGACTTGATGCGGTCCAAGAAAGCCTTGAAGGGCTTGTCGCATCCCATTCATGGTCCCTAGGCTGGAAACCCGGGCGCATCTCCTACTCGGGTCTGACCTGAAAGAATCGTGGACAAGGGAGGGCCATAACCTGTCGTGTTTCTCGCCGCTAGCGGAATTCAGCCTGGTTTGCGATGTCGGCCACGCCCCCCTGACAAAGACGCCCCCCAAACATACTTGCCAGCGAGCGGCATGTCTCGGCATGGTTCCATGATTATGTGGCCGCGCGCCGAGCTGCTAGCTCAAGCTTCTCTGCAAGCCATGGGAGTGCCTGGGTGATGAACGACGGCCCATGATGCGCGAGGAAGTCCAGCGGGCCGGGCGTCACGAACACATTCCCAAGAGTGACAGCCTTCAGCCCTGCCCAGCCCCTAGTGCGTAGCAGGGCCGGGAGGTCCGCGTCTCCGAATTTGGAGTACATCTTGGGTTCATAGAATATTACATCAGGGTTCCTGGAGGACACTAGATTCAAATCTGGGACCAGCCACTCACAAGATTCCTTCTCGTACACATGCGAGCTCCCGAGGAGCCTGAACGCATCTGTGATGTAGCTGTAGGCGCCGAAGCTCACGGGCCCCCCCAAATTGATTTCAACATAGGAATTGAGCTTCGAAACCCTAGGAAGTCCCCCAAGTGACCTGAGGAGAGCCGTCTCCAGATCCCGGCCCATCCTTGCGGCACCCGCCACCAGACCTATCTTGACCACGAAGTCTACAATGCCCGCCACCGACAGAGGAAGCTCGAGCGGGAACACTGGATACTTTTTCGACAACCTAACTGCGAATTCGCGCTGGTATCCCGTGACGGCAAGGATCAGGTCCGGGCTGAGCTCATCGAGGACTTCTTCTCTTACCGTGTTGTAACTCCCAAGCTTCCGTTTCGACTTCGCCTCCGCCGGCCGAGCGCAGAACGCGGTGACTCCGACGACCTTGTCACCAAGCCCGAGTTGGAAGAGTGTCTCAGTGGCCGCAGGGCTAAAACTCACGATTCTTTCAGGCGAATCTGGGACTTGCACTGCGGTCCCGAGGACTTCACTGAAGACCTTCATCATCGCGCTTCTTTGAACACCGTTGTGATATCTGTTTCCCGGAGACCTTGACGAGTTATAACACCTGTTAAATACTCTTCATCGGAATCCTTGGGCCAACCAGCTTGGTGGACTCCAAGAAACTGATTACGGCCACGCTCTTCGGCGTAGTGATAGGCGTAGTCTATGGCGCACTACCGTTTGAAATCGGCGACTCACTGATCATATTCGAAGCCGTACTCCTCTCGCTCAGCTTCATTCTACTCGGTCCCGGAGGTGCGACCTACACAGGCTTCGTCAACGGGCTGGTAGAGACACCGCTGCAGCTCTCGTTCGGCCCGTTCGTATTCGTGGTGGCGTTCTTATATGGGGTCCTAGTGGACTTGTTCTGCAGCGTCTTCAAGGTGACCTCCGGAGGCAAAGTCCATCCGAAGAGGCTCGTGGCTTCGTTGACCCTGAGCACCGTCATAGTAGGCGCGGCTGCGACCTACGCTTTCCTGGCATTCGGCTTTGGTACCTCAGCGCCTTTCCTGGAATTGTATCTGCCGATCCTGATTATAGGGGTCGTGAGCGGGACCGTAGGAGGATTCCTCGGCGCCAGGCTGTGGGAACGGAACCTCAGGCACAGATTCACTCCCGTCCAGCAGCCTGCGAACTAGTTGGGTTGCTTCGGAGCTCTCTTCCCAGTTTCCTGGTGAACCTTCGGAGAAAGCCATAGAGCACGAGCCCGAGGATGATGAAGGCTGCCCCTTCTACTTCGTTTGTCACAACTCCAGCTATGACTCCCGTGAGCAAGACGAACAACCCAATGATGGTTATCAGAATCGCGGCTGTCTTCGATATCGGGCTAGCTCTTACTGCCAATTGCTGACGCTTCGGAGGGGGGTTAAACAACTGTTGCGACTCTGAGCAACCGGCCCCAGAAGGCGTCAGTGGCGCTTGGTCCGTTTCTCCTCTTCCATGAGAATCTTGTACAGTCTGAACCTGTCGTTCTCTCCTGGAGAGAGGGTATAGCCGCACACCCGGCAAGAAACGCCTTGGCCAGTCTCCTTCAGGTCGAATCGCCCGCACTTCGGGCACTTCATCTCGTCCCGCTGGGCCTTCATGACTCGTCTCCGACATAGGACCGAGTCAAAAGCATTGACACTTTCACCAAATCCTAACCACTGGCCCCCCGCTGAACAGCCTGTTCTCCTGCGAGAAGTACCGGTAGACCTCCGGTGGGAACGAGATGTCAGCCAGGTAGAGGTCTCCGAGAAGAGTCTTAGCTTTGGGGTTAAGGAATCCTGTCTTCGGAAGTCCGAAGGTCAGTGTCAAGTCGGCGTCAATGCATGGGTGACCAGGCTCTCCTGATGTGGCATCCAACCCTGAGGGTATGTCCACAGCGAGCGTCTTAGCCGTAGACTTTGTCGCCTTGGTTATGAGGGTCGCCAAATGCTCCCGGGGATTCCCTTTGGAAGCGTAGCCCAAAAGGGCATCAACCAAGAGGTCGGCCTCACCGATATCTCCGTCAGGCCCTGACGTTTCGATTCCGATCTTCTCGACGGCCACGAGCTGCCTGGCAGGAACGTCGCGCATTCCTCCTCTCGTTCCACCCAACAACACGCGCACACAGGCTCCCCAGTTGTGCAGATGCCTCGCAGCGACAAGACCGTCCCCCCCGTTATTTCCCCTGCCGATCAGGCAACACACCGCCTTTCCTGATACCTCGCCGCCCAGCATCCCCCTGGCTACTTCAGCTGTTCTAAGCCCTGCGTTTTCCATCAAGGAGAGCACGTCGATTCCATAGGATTCAATTGTCATTCTGTCGGCTTCAGCCATCTCCTCAGCTGAAAGGAATGTGAACCCACGTTCCGATTTCATCTTCCTGACCTCCGTGGTCTTCGTATTTCAGCATAGGTCGCATTGGCACTTCTTCCTTCCGACCGCACCTGTCAACTATATTTCTTCAAAATGGCACACGGTTTAGAGCCCGAGGTATATTCGACCTAAGTGTCCTTTCGGGGCAGGCAATGAGTTTTTCATCCAAGTGGCAGAGGAAAGACCAGGGGCCTGGTTTGGTGGACAGGCTCAGGGGCACGGTCAGACCTCCGACGCCGCTGAAATCTCAGATTGAGCAGGCCAACAGGCAGATTAGGCTGCTCATCTCTCAGCTTGATGGGACAGTCAACAGAATCAAGCAGCGCGACTCAACCATATTCAAGAATGTGGTATCCTCTCTCGCGAAGCATGATATGCAGCATGCGGCGGTTTACGCCAACGAGCTCTCTGAAATACGCAAGATGGGGAAGATGGTGACTCAGGCGCAGTTGGCCATGGAGCAGATTTCCCTCAGACTCGGAACCATTACAGACCTCGGCGAGATAGCCAACACATTGGCCCCCGCGGTCTCGGTCATCAAGAATATGAAGGAGGGCCTGAGCAACGCGCTTCCAGACGCCGACAGGGAGATAAGCGAAATCTCAGGTCTACTCAGCAGCGTCCTCGTGGACGCCAGCACTTCAGGAGGAATCTCCTTGAACTTCGACGCCGCGAACGAGGACGCACAGAGAGTCCTCGAAGAGGCCGCGGCCGTCGCGGAGCAAAGGATGAAGGACAGCTTCCCGGAGATACCAGTCGGGGTATTCAGCCAGGACGAAGGCGAAGGACTCACTGCCTAGGCCAGTGGATTCCCCCCAGGCAACGACGCTTTCATTTATTGCAACGGCCTTGACTGGTCAATCAGTTCGGTTCGTTTAATATCGGGAAAGCTGAATCGGGTCATGGCTTGAAATTCGTGGCTAGGCACGCTCGTTCCATCTCGACGGGCGGACCAACTCCACCGGCGCCGGACAGCCGAGGAGGAAGAGCAAAGGGCCTAGTTGTAGTAGTTCTGGTCCTGGTAGCTGCGCTCGCGGTGGTCGATCCTTCGCTGTCTGCCACGCTCCGACATGACTACTCGACCCTCGTTGCTCTTGTCTCGGGCGGAAAATCGGTTTCGAGCATTTCAGTCGGAACGAGCATAGGGAGCTGTTCAAGCGCGGTCACAATCCAACCTCTGACCAATCCCGACATAGTAAACGGATCCGCTGTCGTCGCATATCCTCCTGACTATTGCACCCTTGCGGGATACGCCCTCGCGCAGATCAACGCCGACAGGGCGGCTAACGGCACAGGGCCGGTCGCGCTTGCCTTCAACCGCGCCGCCCAACAGCACGCCGACTCCATGCTCTACTACTCCTACTTCAGCCACTTCGACACCCAGGGATACAAGCCATACATGCGATACACCCTTCTCGGTGGGCGAGGAGCAGACTTTGAGAACATAGCATACTCGGAGTACTCGGTGGGGCTTCTTGGACGGACGGCAGCAATAGAAAACGCAATCAGAAATCTAGAGCACCTGATGGTCTACAACGACGTCGTCTGCTGCAACAACGGGCACAGATACAATATACTCGACCCCCTCCACAACTTCGTGTCCGTCGGAGTGGCCTACAACAGCACCTACGTCTTCTTCGACGAAGAGTTTCAGAACGAATACCTCAACCTGAGCCTCAAGGTTACAAGTGCTCCCTCTGCGAGTCCATACCAAGTCACAATGCTTGGTACTCCTATTTTAGGAACGCCGGTCCCGACCGCAATCTACGTGGCGTTCGACACCACGCCCGCCCCTGAAACCCGGACCCAGCTCGAGAGTGGACCCACCGAATACGGACCTGGTGCTCTGTTGGGCGGCGTTCTCCCTCCGACTGGGTTGTTTGGGGGCTGTGGCCAATTCGCAACCGGAATCACTCAATGCGCAAGCAGATGGGCATTCAATCCAACTGCCATTTACATCGCATTCTCCTTGAACCAGTTCGTCAAGGAGAAGGGGCCGGGGGTCTACACCATCTATCTGGTCACAGGCCCGAGCACAGACACGGCCATAACCACCATATCTATCTTCGTGCCTTAGGCCTGACCCATCTTCGCCCTGATAATCCTGGCTGTTTCATCCATCTCTGGTTTGGAGAGCCTCTTTCTGTCTCCGAATCTGCCTTTGTCTTCCATCTTCACAGGAATGACATGCACATGAACATGGGCGACCACCTGATTGGCAGCCTCGCCGTTGTTCTGGACGAATCTGAACCCGTCAGCCCCTGCCGCTGAGACTACTGCCCTGGACACTTTGGACGCGACTCGAAAGAGGCCCGCGACATCCGTTTCTTTCATGTCCCAGATGGTCTCTCCGTGCTCTTTCGGACAGACCAAAGTGTGGCCCCTCGAGAAGGGGAAGATGTCCAAGAATGCGACGTACTTCTCGTCTTCGTACACTATGTTCGAAGGGGCCGTCTTCGACACAATCTGGCAGAATATACAGTTTCTAGCTTCCTTGAGGGGAGAACCGAGTCCTATCCGTCGGTATGGGCCCGCCACTTGCCCGTTGGTCCCCACCATGTTCCCCTCTTCCAAGCCGCCCTTAATACGTGCTCATGGTAGACTCTTAGACGATTGCCATGCGAGAGATGCCGTGCCGGGGAGCTGACAGATTATGAACGCAGAATAGAGGGTGAGGAAAAGGTCACTATCAGAGGCGTGCGGTGCAGCCTGTGCGGCTACACCGAGCTGGCAGACGACGAGGCGATCTGGGCTGCGGTCGGGCTCTAGGTCTACTCCAGAGCGGTCCGTTGATATGCGGATATGAACTCGAGCGCGAATTTGTCTGCCTGTTTTTCCGTTCCACGATGCTTCCCGCTCACTGATCTCAAGTGGTGATAGAACTCATGAACCATCACGAAGGGGTTGTAGAGGAACTCACGGCGCGCAGCGAGTATCTCCTTTCGCCTCTGCGAGTAGACTGCGGCGACGCCCTTGGTCTTCCCTTCGACCACCCCTATCCCTAGCTTGGGTTCTGAAACTTTGTACCACTTCGAAAGGACCTTGATGGCCTCCTCGGGTTTGGAGTCAAAGATCAAGGCGACCACATATGCCTGCATCTGTTCTTGCGAGAGCCCCATTGGAAACCCCGGTGCTCCATCCCACTTAAGCAATCGAGCCTGTCGTTACCAGTTGAGCCGTTGGTCAGCAATCATTGATTCCTCCGTTCAACTGGCAATTGGGTCGGAAGGAGGTGCATGAACAGGAGAAGGCACATAAAACTCGACGGTCCGAAGGGAACCAGGTTCAGGGGACCCCCCTCTCTGTTTTCCATCGGCTGAGCGTCACCAGGCTCATGCGCGGCTAGGTGCAGATTGGCTTCTGCCTCAGCGAATCATGTCTCTGGCTGATGACTTGTAGAGTACGTGATTCACGCGGGGAACCGAGCGGTTTAATCACTAAGCGCACCAGGGAGATAGGTTTGCCGAGGACCAACGCAATTCTCTCATGGAGCGGAGGAAAGGACAGCTCGCTGGCTTTGCAGGAGGCGTCGGAGTCTCCGGACCTCGAGGTCGTATCTCTCCTGACCACTCTGACGGGAGACTTCAACAGAGTCAGCATGCACGGAGTGAGGAGGACTCTATTGCATATCCAAGCGAGGAATTTGCGGCTCCCGCTCGACGAAGTCTGGATCGGGAAGGGGGCCTCGAATGACGAATATTCCTCGGCGATGCGCGAGGCCATGCTCAAGCACCATGGTCGCGGTGTGCGCTGCGTCGTCTTCGGCGACATATTCCTTGAAGATATACGCCGATTTCGGGAGGACGAGCTTTCAAAGGTGGCAATGGAAGGGGTGTTCCCTCTGTGGATGAAGGACACGACGAGGCTGGCCACCCAGTTCGTCAAGGACGGGTTCAAGGCGGTAGTGTGCACAGTAGATCCAAAGGCGCTTAACAAGAGCTATTGCGGCAGAGAGTTCGATGAATCGTTCATCTCTGACCTCCCGCCTTCGGTGGACCCATGTGGAGAGAACGGAGAGTTCCATACCTTCGTGTACGATGGGCCGATGTTCGAGAAGGAGGTTCCGATTCGGAAGGGCGAAATCGTACTCAGGGACGGGTTCTACTTCGCAGACATTCTCCTAAGGTGACTACAGCAGCGGGAGGGAAGTTCATAGGCTGTATCGCCGCCGCGATAGATCAAGACGAAAGTCATTCCGTTGACCACACGAATGTGGTCGGCCGGGACTAGGCCGCCCTCCAAGAACCTGTCTGGTTGGTAACGAGGATAAATCAGAACTCATCCTGTATATTCGACACGCCCCTTTTTCATGTCACATGGTGTTCTCCACGCTGGATACCACGAGCACGACAGCAACAAAGACAGGCATGCCTTTGAGCTCGACGTTGGAGAGAATAGAGGGCGAAATTGGAGCCGATTTCAAGAACCGCGAAAGTGGCACCCGCAGCGGTGTCCCATGCTCCACAGTTGGACGTATCATCCAACGAGTCAGGGTTAATCGCGTTGGTCCTCGAAAACCAGATAGCGAAGAACAGATTATAGAGAGCTAAAGGCAGAGTACCGTACGATGGCTGCCGTCTCGACGCTGCTCGAGCTCGTAGAGAGAAGAGGCCAGGGGCCTTCGCCTGGTTTCAGTAGGGAGCACGCCCTGCTGGCTTTCCTGACCATCGGTGCTTCCGGGGAGATTGGAAGGCAGGCACTTGCGAGAAGTTTGAACCTAGGTGAGGGGTCGATGCGGACAGTCCTCAGAAAGTTCACCCACGCGGGCTATGTGGAGACAGACACCTTAGGGTGTCATCTCACGCCTTCTGGCAGACGACTGCATGCTTCTATCCTGAGAAGCATCCCGAAGATGGCAGCAATCAAAGACTCTCAGGTCGAGCTCGGGAAGTCCCAGGTTGCTATCCTGGTGCGGCCTATAACCGATATGGCCGCCAACGGTCTTGTCCAGCGTGACTCTGCGGTCAAAGTAGGAGCCACCGGAGCCGCCACCTATTTGATCAAGGAAGGGAAGTTTGCCATCCCAGGAAGCTCGCCTGATTGCGAGAAAGACTTCCCCGGATCTATCTGGCGCGCCCTCAGGTCTGAACTGTCGCCAAAGGATGGGGACGTGGTGATTCTTTGCGGCGCGACCGATGAAATCGCGGCCAAGCTGGGTGCCCTTTCGGCGGCTTTCACGCTTCTGTGACTATTATTTGGTCGCCTGCTCGGCAGGAGCACCCTGAGGGCCTGATTGTTTGTTCACCTGTCGATTTATGGCGTCCGCGAAGTAATGTCCGGTCACAATCACTTTCACAGACTTCACGCCCTTAACCTGAGCAAGGTTGTCCTTCAGGTCTTGAGATATCTTCAGTGCGAAAACAGGAGGGCAGAACTGCGTGGTTGCATGATACTCGACGTCTACGTTCCCGTCTTTGACGTCTAGCTTGTCGATAAGGTTCATCTCCACGATTGGCATTCCTATCTCGGGATCCACTATCTTCGAGACCTGTCTCTGAACCTCCCTCACGTCCACCTCTTCTGACGACATAGAACCACTGAAAAGCGCCCCTTCCGCTAAAAAAAGCTTGTCCCGGGACGAGCTCAGGCAGGTTTACAACCTACCACCGCAGGTGTCATCCCACGAAGCCAGAAGACGTACTCGCATCAATAGAGGCTGCCGCCCCCAGCAAAGGATGGCCAATCATCGGACCCAAGAGGGGGATCATATTGGATGAGGTTGTGGGGAGACACAAGCCATCGTCGATACTCGAAGTGGGGACCAACGTAGGCTACAGCGCCATAAGGATGGCGCGGCACCTGAAGGCAGGCCAGCGACTCACATGCGTCGAGGTCAGCGGGGACATGGCACTGGCAGCCAGGGTGAACTTCGAGAAGGCCGGGCTTTCGGACCTGATTGAAGTAATCGTAGGGGACGCACTGTCTGTGCTTCCTACGTTCACAACCCGTTTCGATATGGTCTTTCTAGATGCGGCGAAAGACGATTACCTGGACTACCTGAGGTCAGTCGAGAAGCTCCTTCATGCCGGGAGCGTGGTAGTGGCGGACAACGTGAAGTCCTTCTACCCCGCGGTCAAACCATATCTCGACTATGTGCGCAACTCGGGGAGGTACGCGAGCTCCTACAGAGACGCTCCGTCGAACTGGGGGACGGACGAGGGGGACGCTGTCGAAGTGAGCGTCAGGCTCTGAACCCCTCCACCAGATTCTGCCACGCGGGGCTCCCGTCGAATGGTAGGTACACTCGCACTCTGTCCAAGAGTCCTCGGTACTTGTTCTCAATCTCCCCGCCAACCTCTTTCCAAGTCCCTCCTACTACGAACTCTTCTAGCATCGCGTCATCCACCTCAGATGCCATCGTGCGCCACTCCCCCCTTGTAGACAGTGCATGCAGCCGTTCAGCCACGTCCTCCCAATGATGGAGCTCCATCACCCTCCTATACGTACGGGTCGAGGCGTAGAACGCTATCTGTTCCCTGTATGCTTCTCTGACCGCAGAGATCTCATGTTCATTGTCTCCCACGGCAGCGAACACCGACGCGGCCACTTGCACCTCTGACCTGCTCCTCCCGGACCTCGCCGCGCCCTTTGACAGCGCAGGCTCTATGACTTCACGGAGGTATCTGAGCGTGTGGAGAGGGTGGATATGGAGGCCATCTGCAACGCCCCCTGCCAACATGCACATCGTCTCGTTGACTCCGGCAACCAGGATTGGAATTGAAGGGTGCCCAATCGGACTCGGCGTGAAGAAGGGGGTCATGAGGTCAAGCGTGTAGAATCGTCCCCTGAAGTCCAACTTTGAGCCCTCCTGCCAGCTCTTCCATACAGACCTCAGTGCCGACACATATTCCCTCATTTTTGGAGCCGGCGGGTCCCATTTCATCCCGAATCTCCGCTCGATATGGCCCTTGACCTGGCTCCCCAAACCCAGCATGAATCTGCCCCTGGAAACGCTCTGAATGTCCCAGGAGGTGTATGCCATCGTCGTGGGGCTTCTGGTGAACGCTAGTGCTATCGACGTCCCTAACCCCACGCGCTTAGTGGCAGCAGCAGCCAGAGCTAGCTGCACGAAGGGGTCGTGCTTTGTCTCGTTCGCCCAGAAGGCGTCGAACCCGTACTCCTCCGCCTTCCTCGCGAGCCCGCCTGCTTCACTCGGCTCGCCCAACGCCACCTCTGCGTCTATTTTCAACCGAAGGGCACCGTCGTACGTGTGCTTCTTAAAGCCGGACCAGCGAGGACAGGCTCAACCTCTTGCCGAATCTTTCGGTCATCGCCGGCTTGACAACAGCGCTGTGCTGGGGGACTGGGGACTATCTGTCCAGGAGCCAGTCGGAGAGGATGGGCTACTACAAGACTCTCACATATTCAATGATAGTGACCTTCCTAGTTCTCGTCGCCCTCACTCCGGTTGTCAGCCCTGAGCTTAGCGCTCCTCTCATACCATTGGTCGTCCTCCTCGTCGCAGGGGTCTTGAATTTTGTCGCCTTCAATTTCCTCTACCAGGCCTTCCACAGAGGGGTCGTCTCAGTCGTCGCGCCGGTTGCATACACATATCCTGCTATCACTACGCTCCTCTCCATCTTCATTTTAGGCACTGTTCTGCAGTCCGCCGAGATCCTCGCAATCGCAGGGATTATCATCGGCGTGGTCCTTACGTCAACAAGATTCTCCGAGATAAAGCGGTCCACCATTGGCAAGGGCTCCGCAGGTCTTACCGCTGGGTTCATTCCTGCCGCCGCCGCTTCGCTCTTCTTCGGGTTCGTCTATGTAGGGGTCGGATACGCCGCGCCGTTGGTGAGCCTGGTAATCCCGGTCATGATTCTCCGGATAGTGGGAATTGCGATGGGGTTAGCGCTGGCTCCGGCCCTCAAGCAGAGCGCTAGGCCTACCAAGGGGGTCTTCTCGAGTGGGATTATCACCATGGGTATCTTGGAGGCCGTGGGCTTCCTCTCCTTGACCTATGGTATCTCTGTCCCTGGAGGATCTCTCCCAGTCGTAACGGCGATATCTGGCATGGGAGGAGCTGTGGCCGCGGGCTATGGGCTCGTCCTGCTGAAAGAGCGGCTCGAGCCGAATCAGATAATCGGAGTGGTCATGTCCCTCTTGGGCGTCTTCGCATTGCTGTACCTGGGGGCCTAGGGGGTGGATTACTTCACCGCGATCCAAGAAGGAAGAAGCAGGGTCAATCGGGCGCTCGCGGTGCTTCAAAATGCAGCCGGCCCGTCATATCCGATGCTTATCCTTAAGCTCGGTGTCCCAGAGTGGACCCCTGTGGGAGATGAGATGCTGTACAAGGTGGTCCCTGGGAGGAACTCTACAGCCGCCCTGGTGATTTGCGACGCCGAAGGAAATTCTAAAGCGATGAGCGCCTGGCTGCGCGCAGAGAAAGCGGACGAGGTTTCCCAGAGATTGGATGCAGAAGGGATTTCCGTCTATCTTGGAGACGTCAAGCTCCCGATCTGAGCATCCTATTTATTAACCAGTCTAGAGTCGGAACACCTTGCGCCTGGCCTGTGCCTACCCTAGGCTTCGAAGAGGAGTTCTGTTTTGAAGCTCGGGTCGAGCAGGTTGGACGCAGAAAAATTGGGGGTGAACGAATGGCAAGATGTTCGGTCTGCAAGGGTCACGCAGTGGCGTCGTGCGCAGAATGCGAAGCCTTAGTGTGTATGTCGCACTCCACTACAATCTTCGACGAAGGGAGCAGGGCTATGAAGACTTACTGCGGCAACTGTACGGCTAAGCGGATGCCCATGTGGGTAGCGCGGCGAAGGTGAAGGTAGGAAACGCCCTCGAGTGGGCATAACCTACTTTGAAGTCTAGATGCGCTCTATTCTATAGGATTAACTACATTCCTGAAGGTTCGAGGCTGCGCTGACTGCAATTGGGTTATTCAAAAGATAGGCTAGAGCGCGTCCATAGCGGCCTTGTCTTCGTCGACCATATCCTCTCGAACTGTCCCTTGGCGGGTCCCTTCGCGAAGAGGCCTAGCCTTCCCAGCTCCAAGCTCGCGGAATATTTCACTTCAGTTCCGTCAGCGACCTGCTTGAGGGCCATGGTCACCTTGCTTCCCTTGCCGTCTCCCTCCAGAGTATCAACATAGAGGGTCTGGGTGGCTTCGTCAAAGGTCAACGTGTTGATTGAGCTGATCTTCTTGCCCATCATGGCAGCATGTTGTTCGATCCTAACTCCACCCCCGTAGCCAAGGACTTCCACCTCTTTCACGAGGTTAGGGTGCACTTTAGGTAGGTTCTCAGGGTGCATGCAAAACTCTATGGCTTTCGAAATAGGCGCCTGCGTCTTCCCCATCTTTTCCCAACCTGTGGGCATGGCGTGGATGTTGAGAGTGGGATCGCTTAGGTGTGCCCCGACTGCGACGCCATAGCCTCGGGCACCAGAGCAGGTGTTCAGTCGTATATCTGTACCACCGCATTGACGTACCCGGTGGCACCATTGGGGAATGTTCCCTCTCTATTGGAAGTCTGCACCTTCCCAGCCGCATCGACGGCCCTTGCCAAGATTGAATACTCTCCTGCTGACTGCGGCTTCCACTCGTACGCCCAGAGTGCCCAAGTGAGGTTGGAAATCGGTGGTTTGACCTGGGCTTCTTCCCACGTCTTGCCATTGTCAAAGCTCACTTCTACGGTGGAAATCCCCCTGTCGCCCGCGAACGCATATCCAGACAGGAGTATCGTGCCTCCATACTTTGAAAGGCTCGCCTGGTCTGGGGCAAGTGGGACTATGAACGCCTGGGTGTGCACCCTGGCTGTGTTTGTCCACCCTCTGGTCTGCCAGTATCCATCATAGACAACCCCAACTACCGAGATTTTGTTAATCCACTTCGCGCTCATCATGCCATACACCCCTGGAATCAATCCTCTGAGAGGGTAGCCGTGCCTAACTGGAAGGTCTTGGCCGTTCATACCGTAGGCGACCATACTGTCTGGCATCAGAGCCTTTGCCAAGGGGATTCCGACGCTATATCCATCTACTGAGTAGAAGACGACATACACCGCTCCTGGGCTCGCGCCCCCTACGTCAGCCAGCAGATCAGAGAGCTTCACCCCCGTCCATTTCGCGTTACCTATGAGATTCCCGTTCAACACGTTGCTCACACATTCGAGCGTGGTATACTGGCTCGTCTGAGGAAGGGAACTGAGTTCCTGCAGCGTGTAGGACTTCGGGGTACCCACGAGTCCGTCCACTGTCAGAGCCCAAGCAGAGACGTCCACGGCGGGGTCTATGACATCTATGGCTACCCTATAGAAGCCACTGTCAGTCGTCACCTCAGAGTCTACTAGGGAAGCGAGTCTCGGGTCTCTGAAGATAGAGGGCGCCTCTTGGAGGTTAACAGGCTGGCTCGTCCCCGTTGGTTGCGCACTGGAAGCGAAGAGCTGGTTCAGGCCCATGAGCCCAGCGATCCCAGCGATGACCGCGAACACCATTATGGTCCCCTTTTCAATGAACTCCCTCCTCCCTCTATCTTCGATGCCGGACCCTCCAAGCAGCCCTTGCCTAGTCACCTGCGGCCGATACACCGACGAGAGCAGGAGTGCGAACACCGCCTGGACCAGTAGCAGCCCAAGGGGGAAGACCCAGATTGCCTTCGAAGGGGCGTAAGGGGAGGCAACCCCGAAGATGGCGTCTCCGGCCGCGGGGAAAAGGAGAAGGCCGAAGACCATCCAAGGGATGAGGCTGAGCACCAACAATCCCTCGAACCTCTTCAGTGCTCCGAAAACCCTCTTCGCGAGGAGGAGGTCGAAGAGAACGACAACCAGGCCGTAAACAACGGCCGCGATCAGGGTAGCAATCACCAGTCCAATCTGACCAGCTAGATCTCCGAAACGTTGAACCATCGGCTCCTCAATCGACGCAGGAACCACCCTGAGGAATGCGGCCAGGGCTGACTCAGGAGGGAAAGGGGCGACCCCACCCAGCCTGAGGAGGAAGTTGAAGCAGAGCCCTCCCAGACCGGCCAACGTCCCTATCAGTAGCAGGGAGGAAGCGTGCCTCAGGCTCAACGGGCATTAGGCCCCCACACTAGAAGCTTGGTGTAAGCCTGCCTCAACGCTTCGTACCTGGAGGTCCCCGCCGGGGTTACCTAATGACAAGGTGGACGCTAGACTCCGAGCTCCGGCGGATTGCTCCAACTACGACCGAATGCTTCGAGTGGGGACCTCGGTGGGTGGACACTCAGGGCCATCGCGAGGGCAGGGAACGACGCTGGATAGGCCGAGCCTCTTCACTTCGTCTGCGCCGGGGTAGTGGCCCCGCCTACCTTCCCCCTCGACGCCAACACGAATCCGAGGGCAGCCATCAGTACACCGACCAGAGCTATGATTGAACCTGCATAAATCCAGAATGGCACACCGGTCATTGATGAGCCCCCGATCATTCCATCCCCCTGAAGCGCGAACACCGTCCCGAGGAGTAGTAGGATGATGCCGAAGACACCCAGACCTAGAAATGGACCCCTCAACGCTTCTCCAAACAGGTTTACGTGGCTTAAATAGTTTCTACTGTTTATTTCACTGTAAAGTAAAGCCGTCTGTTGCTCTTACCTTTGTTCTCGGTCTTCTCTCCGACGACCCTCCCTATCTCTCTAGTGTTCTTCACATGGACCCCACCGTCAGCTTGTATGTCCACGTCTCCTATCTGGACGATTCTTAGCATTTCCAACGAAGGCGGCATCGCGTTGGCGAGCTTGATGAAGCCCGGATTGGCCAGGGCATCCTCCCGCTTCATGAAAAACGATTTGACCTCAAGTCCACGCTCCGCCGCCTCATTCACCTTGTCGATGTAGTAGGACATCTTTTCCTTGTCAAAGTTCTCCAGATTGAAGTCGACCCGCGAGCCGTCCGGGCTAATCTGGTTACCTGTGATGAGCGCGCCTGTCTCTCGGTTGACCACCGAACTGAGTATGTGGGCGGTTGTATGCATCCTCATGATTCGGAGGCGCCTCTCCCAGTCCAGGACTCCGTGGATTCGGTCCCCGGGGGCAACCCCGGACGCCGTGTCCATGACATGGAATATCTCTTCGCCTTCCTTCATTACTTCGACTACCTTCGACCCCCCAAGAGTCCCGGTATCAGACACCAGTCCTCCTCCCCGGGGGTTGAACGCCGTCTGGTCCAGCACAACCCTGTTCCCGTCTGCGGCCACAACTTCTGCATCGAATTCTCTCACGTAGGCGTCATCCCAGAAAATCCGCTTTGTCAACCCCATCCTCCTCCACAGCTCTCGGATTTAACATTCTACGGGCATCAATATGCGCTGATTTTCATCTGAGTCAGTTCCCTCGAAATCAGTACGCTCTCCCTCTTCCATCTAGCCTTTGAGATCCGCATTTTCGACAGGGCGGAGTCCATCGCATCCGCAAACGTGCCGTACTTCTGGAACTGCTGCCTGAAGAGACTCCGTATGCTCTCTCTAACGTTCCATACCCCCAGCGGCATGATAAACCCTGGGTACGTCTCCCGCAGGACGATGGCCGCCGCCTGTCGCCTCTCCCTCTCCAGCGCTTCCCCCACGGCCAGCCTGGTGGAGTAGTAGCAGCCTCCCACTCGGGCGTATTTCGTCCTCCCGAAGTGCTCTTCATAGTCGCCTATCATGTATGGCTCACTAGTGTACTGGTTCCACGTGGTGTTTGGGAACCAGGCTTCGATCCATTCGAATCTCCAGGGCTCTGGCATCAGCACGGCGACGTACTGGTTGTCGTAGACCGCGAAGTCGTACACCCGGTACTCGTCGATGGTCGGATACCGCTTTAGCTTCTCGATGAGCCCGACGCTGATGGCGTCGTCGACCGCCGTGATGCTCCATCGGGTGGGCACAATCCTCCTCCGCCCACCGACACCGAACATGCCCAGAGAGAACGCCTTCTGAATCTTGGTGACCAGCACCCCCTTCCTGTACAGCTCACCTATTGCACTGGCCGCTCCCAGGTCTCTATCGTAGTACGCTGTCTGTATCCTCCTGTCTACAGATGGGTTGTCAATCCTGAACTTGTCGAGAGGGCCAGAAGGCCCGTAGGGCTGTGTATCTTCGTTCAGGGTCAAAATCCGCCTCGGCGCCTTCGTGAGTTTCAGCTCTGCGTCCACTGGTTTCGCTGCCATCGCAAGCTCCTGCAGGGAAGAGAGAATCCGCCCAGGATCGCGTGCGTCTTCGACGCTCGCCTTGGAGTTCCCCCTGACCAGGGAGTACCTATAGTCGACTATCTGGTCGATCGGTCTGCCCAACCACTCCTCCGGTGTGTCCAAGATGGAAGTGTCTCCGAAACTTTGTGGGACCATGGGCCCTATGGACACCTTTGGGTATCCGAGCCTCCCAACAAACACCCCGGGAGGGGAGGATCCTGCGATTTCATTCGTCGACACTGACGGGCTCAGTTTCGCCATCGCCTGGGCTTTCACTATGATGGGACACCTCGGCTTGCCGCACAGGAGCTTGGCCCCTCGACACGCCAGACACATCCAGGCTGGAGGGCTCTCCACCACTTCGATGGACCTGGCCATCTCCTCCTCGAGCCCGGTGACCGAGACGGCCATCACGTTAGAAAGCCAGGTGATACGCCGGGGCACAGTTTGACCAGAGATATTCTCCTCTTAAACTCGGCGCAGTCTCAGTGGACGGCTATGAGACCCTGACCGCTGACTCGCTTCCGGCCTTTTCCACTATGAAGATCTGGTCGGCAAGGCTCTCGAGTTCCTTGTCGTGCGACACGATTATGGTCTGTGGGCAACCCACATCGTCGAGGACCTCTCTCACCATTCCCAGTTGCTCCTTGCTGAAACCGTCAGTTGGTTCATCAAGTATCAAGAGGTTGGGCTTCATTCCGACCGATACTCTCTGGGCGAGAACATTCAACGCGAGGCGATAGGCGAACGCAACGCTTGTCCTCTCACCCCCACTCAGGTATCTCACATCCTGTTCGTACCCCCCCTGAGTGACCACCGGAGTGAAGCCTTCATCCACGCCGACCTCCTTATCCGGGTCGTTCACTAGAATGCCAAACCACCTCTTGAACAACGAATCGAACTCCTGATTGATGGTGGCCAGTACAGACTTCTCGATGACCCTGACGGTGGGGACGAAGTAGTCCTCCAGCCAAATCTCATGCTCTCTGAGCCTCTTGCCTTTGTTGGACGCTTCTTCTTTGGCGATTATCTCTATGGCAATCTCCGTCTGCCTCTTCTGGACCGATTCGAGGAGACCCCTGGTCCTGGCAAGCCTCTCTCTACTTGCCCTCAGAGTCTCCTCCGCTCTAGCCAGCCTCTTGTCAGTCTCCCCCTTCTCTTTTGCCAGTCCGCTCAGCTCATCTAGCTGCTTTCCGAGCTGCTGGAGGGCGTTATTTGCGAACGCTGCCCTCTTCTCGAACTTGCGTTTCGATTGTTCCTTCTTCTCGATTTCGGCTTTCAACTTCGACCTTTCGGCCCGCTGCCGGGCCGCTTCTTTTACCGCATCCTTGTACGATTCCCCAAGCTCAATCTTCACCTTCAGAGATTCGACCTCTTCATCGAGAGAAGCCAGCGCCTCGGCCAGGTGGTTCCGCTCAGCATCCTTCCTCTCTCTTTTGCTCTCGAAGTCGTGGGCCTCCGCCGCCCGATCGCATACGGGACAGACCCCGTTCTTGATTATGGACTCGTAATCCACGAGCTTGGCTTCGGTGGCAGCTTTGAGCTCGATGATCTTCTTCACCTTCGCCTCGAGGGCTCTCTCTCGCCGCTCCAGTTCGGCAAGGGAATCGATTGAGGAGGGTCGCTCGAAATCGGCCCGAGCCATAGCGGCTTCTAAGTCTCTGAGACTCACGTTCAGCGCAGCGATTTCGTCGCCTAACTCGTTCGCGTCCTTTGTGGCATCCGCCATGAGCCGGTCGTAGTATTCCGTCTCCGCCTTGATGCTCTGAAGACTGACTTCACGTTTCTGCAGATCTTCCTTCTCTGCCTTCAGGAGGCGTACCTGCTCTTCCTCAGCTGTCCCAGCGTCCTCCAGCCTGGTCAGCTCGGTCTTGTGCTTTTCCTCATCTGCCTGAAGCTTCTGCACATTCGAGCGAAGTTCCTCCATGCCCGTGGCGATGCCATCTTGTTTCTGTGCTTCTCCTCTGATGCTCCTCACGGCTTCATCCGCGTTGGTTGCGGCGATTTTGTAGTCCTCGACCCTGAATGCCCGTCTTAGTATCTGGAGCCTCTGTTCCGGGACGAGCGCCAATATGCTCTTCATTTCCTCCTGGGGGGTGTAGACCGCATAACGATAGATCCAGCTCTGGGCCTTGGGGTCAGGGGCCTCGTTGAACTCCAGTGCCTCGAGCACTTTCTCCTTCAGTTCGCTTGGCGACAACAGGAGCGCCTCGCTGGGGGTTTTCAGTTCCCCATCGGTCTGCTGGATTCTCCCCCCCTTCCTCTGAAGTCTCCTCGTGACCTGGTATTCTGACCCGTTGACCTCGAAGGTCATCCTCACTTCACCACTGTCCGTCCCTATCTTCAGGAGCGAACTACCAGAATCCGACCCTAAGCCGAAAAGGGCAAACTCGATTCCTATCAAAACGCTGGATTTTCCCGAGCCTATATCGCCCTCCAACAAAGTCCTGCCGAGCGGGAACTTGATCAGCGAGTGGATGTGGCTCCTGATGTTCGTGAGCTCAAGCTCTTTGACTATCAAGTCGACTCTTTTTTCTCCAGCACATGTGTCCCGTCTCTTACCATCCTCGTTATGTAGTCTTTCTTTGCCTCTCCAAGCTTGGGTGGCTGCCTCCAGAACCTGAGGAGTTCGACCGCAACTTCCGCGCCCTTCTCCCCCTTCAAGTGCTCTTCAGTCACCTCGACCTTCGCAACTTCGCCTTCGAACAGTTTCCTCTCGATGGACGAGGGCTCTTCTCCGGAGAAGATAGGGTCTGTGGTCTCCTTAGACTTCAACCCGTTCCTGTTAAGGTAGACATGGATGGCACCTCGCTCGAAAAGACTAGAGCGCAGGCTTGCCAATCCCAACTCAGAGACTTTCCCTCCAGCAATCTCACCGAATGCCTTGATGACCACGAGCTTGCCAGCTACGTCTACCGTCGTAAAGTCATCCTCAATCATAGACCCTGCATCGGGGGCGTTTCGCCCCGTCAAGTCATATTCCCTGAAGACGCCTTCGAACGAATTCATTGATATGAACGTCTTGTTCCTCACGCGCTCGTCGAACTCGACGATGTAGAATCCGCGTTTCTCACCTTTTGCCGTGGCTTCGAGGTCATGCCCGTAGCCGGTGAACAACGGGCCGGGGAATACGACATTCTCCATCCCCGCTAGACTGTATTCACCTCTTTCATGGATGTGCCCCCCTGCATAATAGTCGAATCCTTTCGGGAGCATGGACACGTCCACCGTTTCCATAGAGCCGAGGTGGCTTGGTTTCAGCTCGGTCAGTCCGCTGTGGAACACGAATATTTTGAACCCACGCTCTCCCTCCAACGCCGGTCTGTCAAGCGCCTGAAAGTACGTGCTTTCGAGCCCTATCTTCCGCGCCGAGATGCCGGCTATCTTCGCTCCTGTTTTCTCGTCGACAGTAACCCCCAGTCTGAGGCTGTCTCCGTCGAAGGTTGGTTTGAACACATTGGTGAGTACTCCAGCGGTGTTGAGGATGTCAATGACAGAAGTCCCGTTGGGGGTATAGTCGTGGCTCCCATAGATGGCATAGATAGGAATCCCATGTCGCCGTACCTCGACCATGCTCCTTAACGCGGTGTCTACGACCCGTAAGTCTGGGATGCCCACATGGAACAGGTCGCCAGACACGAGGACGAAGTCAACGCCGAGTTCAACGCATTTCTTCATCGTCGCGTCAAAGGTCTCCAGCTCGAGCCTCTGGAGGCTAGGTTCCCTGTGAGCTCCGAGGTGAGCGTCTGCCAGGTGGGCGAACTTGTGCAACCCACGACCATGGGCCGACATCAGTTTAAGCGCCTTTTGGAGTCAGGGAAGCTTGAGCCTGAACTCACAGTCGTTGTCTCCTGTCGCTCGGAACTTGGCCTCTTCGCAGTTCGCCTTGAAGCAAATCCCCGGCCTGCAGCGACTGGTCGCCAAAGTTCTTGACCAGTCGATTCTCTCCTGGGGACGCTGAATTCAATCCTGCAATCTAGTTCGGCGACCATTTCCCATTTCGCCTCCTTGGCGAGTCAGATGGCATTACGTAGACCTCTGCGGGCCCGGTCCTTCCGGTGTTCCTATAGGAGTCAGTTCGCTCCACGATGTCTTCTGACACTGGCTGATTCGGAAAGAAGCAGGTAGGTGGATGATCGCTTAGCCTACGCACTTTCTCTGAGTCGCGTTCATCCTAGCCACTCACGTTAAGCGACTCGCAAGTCCGCCCCCCACATATTCTGCTTTAGTGAGAGACGCTTTGACTGTTACTTTCTGAACCTCTGCTCCTATCTGTATTGCTCTACTATAAGCTGGTCGCGCCCCTGGCCTCGCTTATTGGTCCACCAACAGCGCCAAGGTCCCCTCGCAGACGTTCATGATTTTGTCAAGAATAGAACGGCCAGAAGGAAGTTTCGCAGGCTATCGGTCGTCTTTTCAGGCACTCACACTTCAGGCGATGGTCGGGATTCCTCCATCCAAACACACGCCTTGCTCGTGGCACCCGATTCGGGCTTGACTGCTAGGGGAGCACGAACCTCAGAAGGATTTAATTGTTGAACAGTTCCCACAGAAGAAGACGACTTGTCTGACATGATTGGCCACGAAGAGATAGTGCGGAGGCTGATGATGCTCGAGAAGCGCATCAGTGACCTCGAAGTGTCTTTGAAGCTAGGCGCAGACACATTTTCAGGCTCACCAACGACCGGAGCACCTGATTACCGGTTCGACGACCTCCCCACATCGCTCGCCAGGACTTTACGAGCCATGCATGCCCTCGGGGAGGGAGACGCCACTGCAATAAGCAAGAAGACAGAGAGGAGCAGGAGTGTTGAGGCAATCTATCTCAATCAGCTCGTGAGGCTAGGCGCCTTAACACGTGCCAGGACCGGGAAGAAAGTGCTGTTCATGATAGCCAGATTCTGTTAGCCTCTTGCTCGGACGCCGATGCATATGACTCCCACCAGATTACCCATTCCATAGATTGTCTTTCCTACAATCTGCGGTCCCAGTGTTCCCCCTGCATTGACCCTGCGACTTGGCCTTCGTCAGCGTAGTTCAGCCAAGTAGCTCTGTGCTAACGTGCCCACCTCATCAGATCGATTCATGGAGTCCTATCGATTCGACTATCAATAGACTGACATGTTTCTCGTGCGAGAGCCTCTGGACCAGCCTGAGCAGGCCCCAATTGGCCACGAATTCATCCAGCCGGATGGCTTCCTCGCGCAGGAAAACGGTTTAGCCGCTGGTGATCAGCTCTGATTATGTGCCTACAATCGGCTACGCATCGGTGACTCTCCGTTGGATGGAGCCATCAAAGCCCCATCAAGTCCCCTACAGTCGTTCTCGACTTTCCAGATTCGTGGTATACATGGCCCAAATCTTGCCCTCTCGGTGCTTTGTGTGACTGTAGAAGAGGAAACTACAAGCAGGGTGTGGATTTCCCGGCCCCCAGGGGATCCGAAATGACCGCACAATCACCAGGCATGAATCCGCCTCCGAGAACTCGTCGAGCCATTCAGCGTCTGGTCTGACTCTCTCCTCGCTGCGCCTGCTGCCCTGACCGCTCATCACCCTTGTGGACGTCGACCCATGCCTCTCTCAACATCTGTCTGGTACTCATCACTTCGCGGGCACGCCGGAAAGCCGGCGACCGGAAGCGAGTGAAATGCCCCCGGCGGAGGTCTCCCCTCCGCCGAGGAATCGACTCGTGCCGGCCGTAGTCCTCCTTCTGTTCTAGACGGGATTCCGCTCAGCGGCCTACCCTGGCCTGTCGCAGGCACTTCATCGGCCACGTTTGGCCTTGCTCCGCACGGGTCAGCCGTTTCATCCCGCGTCCCACCGACCTCAAGGTCGCCCTATCACTGCTCGAGGTGGGGCGGGTCTCGTTTCTGTTCTGGAGCCGACCGTCTCCGATCGCGCCTCCTGGCGCCATGCGTCCTGCAGCGAGGGAGGAACTTCCCCAGGAGATCCCCGTGGCCCGTCCACCGGCTCGCGTCGGTCATGCATTATGGACCACACCCAGTTAACCGTTACTGAAAGGCGAAATGTGGTTCAGCATGGGCAGCGGCCGCGCCGTATCGCTCAACCGGAAGGAGTCCGCCCATGAGGTCGCCCAATCCGGCGCCGAGCGCACCGCCGGGAATGGGATATATCTCGGCACGGTGAGAGAGGGCGTCAACCAGAATCCGCCCGTTCACGCCGTTCATTGCAGGAGGACGCCTATACAAGTTCATGGAACCAACCTCTCCCGGGGAGCACGAGCTTAGGAGGGGCGGCAGCTACCCAACCCGCTCTCTAGTGAATGACCATGACTACCCGGGGGCAGCTCTCCATGGCCGGAAAGACAAGGACCGTCCACCCTGAGACGCGGGGAGTTGATTGAAGGGCGTCCCTACGGCCCTGAAGACCACGCGCTCTTGGGCTCCTGGTGGAAGGTGCTCACATGAACCACTATCATGGTGGCGTGCGTCACTGCTCGTGCTGGAGCGAGTCGGGGGCGAACAGGTGAGGAAAATATTCTCTCTCAGCCTGCCGCACTTTCCCTTCCGTTCTCGCCCGGCGATAGGCTTCTAGAGGTTCATGGTTGAGAGTGAGGAAGGTCGGACCCCACTTGTATAAGCTGAGGTATCTCTCTGCCTCTTCGACTTCACCGAGTATGTACATCGTAGCCGAGACTGCCTCCAAAGAGCTGAGTACCCCTGCTCTGGAGTAGTTGGTGGGGTTAGCCGCCAATAAGACAGGGAGCCTCCTATGCTTCCCCCCCAGCTTCCTGAAGAACACTTCTTGCGCCTGGTTCCACGAAGCGTCGACGACAAGGACTGCCTTCGCCCCCTTGTCTGGCGGGGAGAGGATTCTGTGCGCCCATGGATTCAGGACTACCACCTTGTCAGAGGCATGGAACTTCCTGCTCACTCCCTTTGCCAGGTCCATGTTGACCATCTTCCTGGCGGTGCACTTGGTTGGGTCATCCTGTCCCATCTCGAGGGCGAACACTCCTAGCATGCGAACTCAATTCGTGGCTTGCTCGGGGTCACTTAAGGTGGTGTCGGTGCTGCCGATGAGGCTGGCCCCGATGACACACACGGTCCTGGCCGCCTAGTCTGAGCGACCACAAGACGCGACGGGCTCGGTCCGAAAGGAGGGTTAAACTGTCAGAAGACCTCCTGCGCGCCACAGCCTCGGTCATGCAACCCTTCGCGGCTTGGTCGCTGCGCTAGAACTCGGCGAAGCTGGCGCAAGGATTAATACTCGTCATAAACATGGTATTGGTGACAGGGGGCTATTAGGTGGCAATGCCACAGGCGTTCGTACTCGTCAATGCTGACCTCGGCGCTGAAGAGGATCTTCTGAAGAAGCTGAGAGAGATTCCCAACGTCAAGGAGGTCTATGTAGTCTATGGCGTCTATGATATCGTGGCAAGGGTGGAAGCCGACACCATGGAGAAGGTCAAGGAGACTATCACTTGGAACATCAGGCGCCTCGACAAGGTGAGGAGCACCCTCACCATGATTGTGGTCGACGCGTAGGCCATCCCATTCTTAAAACGACCCGCTGCAGCATCTCTTCCCATGCGCTTCCTCGTAGGGATTGACGATACAGATTCTTCACTGGGCTACTGCACAACCTACCTCGCCTACCGCATCGCCTCTGACCTCGCCCCGGAAATCAGGGTTTGCGCCTACCCTCGCCTAGTCCGGCTCAACCCAAACATCCCGTTCAAGACGCGAGGGAACGCAGCCGTGTGCTTGATGCTTGATGGAGACAGCGTGGACACGGTCTTCCGGTCCGTCTCGGAGAAGGTCAAGGAACTGTCAGACGTCAGTGGTGGAGCGAACTCAGGGGTGGTCTTCCTTGAAGACCCTACCAGAGCAGAAGGTTTCAAAGGCCTATATCAAGACGCGCTTGCCGCCGTGGTCAGTCCTCACAGGGTCCGAAAGCTCATCAAGGCACTCGGGGGGAGGACAATCGAGCTCGGGAACGGTATGGGCGTCGTCGGCGCGGCCGCGTCCCTGGGCTTTGACTGCCGCTCAGATCACACCTACGAGCTGATAGGCTACAGGAGGAGGGAGTATTGGGGGAACAGGCGTTTCGTAGACAGTACTTCGGTCAAGGAGATGGACGCGAGGCTGTTCCCTCACACCTTCAACAGCTACGACTATCAGAAGAGGAAGGTCTTGGTCGCCCCCCATGGGCCTGACCCGGTATTCGTCGGAATTAGGGGAGATTCTCCGTCGAGCGTAATCAAGGGCTTTGGCATGCTGAGATATGGCGAACCGCTGGAGGGGTACATGGTGTACCTGTCCAACCAGTACACCGATGCCCACGTCCAGAGGAAGCTGGATTGGAAAGTCTACTCGTCGGGCTGGGTCGACGGGACCATAGACCAGGTGAGGGTGGGAGAAGGCGGACACGTCTATATCACAATCATCGCCGGGGGACGAAAGCGGGCGGTAGCTGCCTACGAACCCACAGGAGACCTCAGACGTTCGGCCAAGCTGCTGACCAAGGGCGACACTGTTCGCGCATTCGGAGGAGTTAGGAGGGCCACGGTTCGCCACTCGAAAATCCTCAACCTAGAGAAACTGGAGGTGAAACACGCCCAGCGCGGGCTGGAATCAGGGACATACGCACCGTCCCCGCGGGCCAACCGGCACCTGGCCAAGCCTCTTATCAGGTATGGCCGCGAGGTCTATGAAGAAGCGAAGCCGGTCGACGGTTGGCTCGAACCTGCTATGCAGCAGAGAGTCCGCGCCTGAAGTCTTCTATGAGGTCATCCACATCCTCTATCCCTACTGAGACCCTCACAAGCGTATCAGGGATACCTGCCTTCTCCCTATCTTCCGCCGACATCTGAGTGTGGGTCATGTTGTAGGGTTGTGACACCAGCGTCTCTACCCCACCTAAGCTCGCGGCCAGCGTCGCGACCTTCACATTCTCGGTGAATCTCATGGCGTTCCTCGCGGTCCCCTTGATCTCGAAGCTGAGCATCCCTCCGAACCCCCGCATCTGCTTCCTTGCGAGCTCATGCTGGGGATGAGTCTTGAGGCCAGGGTAGTGGACCGCTGTCACCTTCTTATGCGAAGACAGAAATTCAGCCAGGGCCATGGCGTTGGCATTCTGCTGTCTCACCCTGATCGCCATTGTCTTCATCCCGCGTAAGACGAGCCAGGCAGGAAGGGGGTCGAGGGTCCCGCCCAACTGCCTCCTCATCATCTTAATCTTCCGTATCCTCTCCTCGCTGGCCATCGCCGCCCCCGCTATCAGGTCAGCGTGTCCGTTGAGGTACTTGGTCGCGCTGTGCAGGACGACATCGGCCCCGAGGTCCAGGGGGTTCTGGTTGACAGGCGACGCGAAAGTGTTGTCCACCATGAGCAGCGTTCCGTTGGCGTGGGCGAGCTTGGCCACCTTCCCTATGTCGACCAACTTCAGGGTCGGGTTAGTTGGGCTCTCGATGTAGATTATGTGTGTGTTCTGTCGCAATCCGCTCTCCAAGGCAGCAGCGTCGCCAGTGTCTACGAAGTCCGTACCGAATCCGAGCCCCGGGAGCATGTCATGGAGCAAGCCGAAAGTTCCTCCATAGAGGTCTCGTATAGCCAGGACGTGCGACCCTCTTTTCAGGAAAGCGAAGACTGCGGTGGATATCGCTGCCATGCCGGACGAGAACGCGGCCCCTGCTCCTGCATGCTCGAAGGCCCCAAGCTTCTTTTCGAGCCTGACAACCGTAGGGTTGTCCCATCTGGAGTAGGTGTAGCCCTTCTCGCCGGATCCTGCCACTGCAAACGGGACGTCTGCAGCCCTGGTGAACCCGAAGGTCGAGGTCTCATATATGGGAGCGATCAGCGAGCCGGTCTCCTCGTCGAAGGGCTCTGCCTCATGGACGGACCTCGTCGAGTCACCGGGCAAGTAAGTGTCCAAAAGGCTCTCTAATGGCGCCTAAATACATGGCGGGCGCCGCACCCACTGACTCGGGCAGGCTAACGGTTGTAGAAGTATTGCATCTTGGGCGGCTCTATGTCTTCCTGCCAGAGCAGGGCGATGAGCTCTCCCATATGGTAAAGCTGCTCGGTGAATGACTGGAACAGGGCCTCCTCGACCGAAAGGTCGAAAGAAGCGCCCGACGAGAGTAGGACCAAGTCCACGCGCCTCCGTAACTCGTCCTCGCCTGCGCCGGCCAAGTACGCTTTTGTCCTCCCTTCCACGTCTTCGAGATGATTCTTGATCATCTGGATGCTGGTGTACTCCTCAGCCTTCTTTCTCTTGTACTCTCTTGACTTCCCATGGATGACCCAGTTCACAATCCAGTCCTCGTTGTCTATCATGTGGATCAGTATGTTCCTCATGCTATAGAAGCTGGCCTCGCGGTTCTTGGTCACTTCATCCCACGACAGCGATTCGAGTTTCTCCAGGAACCGTCTCCTTACCGAGGACGAGTAGCGGCATAGCTCGCTTATGTCGAACATGGCGCAATCAAGCGATTGATGCTATGCGATATATTCCCTAAGACGTCCTGCATTTGTCGCAGAGTCTTTCGCCGTTCTTTAGCGGCTGAACGAAGAATGAGTCTCCGTTGGCGCAGAAGAAGAGAGCCATCCTGTCAGGGTCTTCGCTCTTTGTCCTGCGATAGTTCTGCGTCCAGTACATCTCTTTTAGAACAATGTCGTTGCTCTTTCTGGCTAGCCCTAGGTCCCAGGCATAGCGGCTCGCTACCCTGACATCCCCCGCCTCGACTCCCTGCGTCCCTCGGGCGGCCCCGCGCACGTACCCCAAGAAGCGGTCTGTGTCGAGTTCGTTTCCGTACATGATTATCCTCGAGACATACCTCCCTGGGCAGACGTGCAGACCGACCGAGCCACCCTCTGCGTATTCGATCGCCGCCTGGCCGCCACAGTGCTGGCACTTCGCCGTGGTCGCCAGGAGCGAGCGCGCTATCTCAGTCACGTTATCTTGCAGGCGCATCACCGTCAAAGTAGGGGCTCTTCAGCAGGTTCTCGACCCCACGTTTGGTAAGTTCCACTCCTTCGGAATAGCCACTCAGGACGTGGCGTAACGTCCCGTCTTCCATCTCCAGGAACACCTGGGGTATCAGATAGTCTTCGGCCCAGTCACCGTAGCCCCTCACAAGTTCATCCGCTTTCTCCACTTGCTCAGGATTGTCAATGTCGTAGTCGTAGAAGCCAACCCCAAGCTCGGTGGCCTTCGCTTTCATCGGCTCTACCGTGGTCGGGTGGCAATGCGGGCACCACGCCGCATGCACCACATGAATTGCCTTTATCCCCTTCAAAACGTGTCCCTCCCGTTCGTCTTGAAGTCAGGGCCAGTTATAAAACTCGCCCCGTCAGCTGGCACCACCAGTCGAAGCACGAATCACCTCATAGGTGATGCTCCGGGGGTGTGACTCACGCCAGCCTCCGCCCGGAGTCGTGCATCCCAGAGCGGTAGCGAAGGGGCCATCTATCCGTTCAAATCTCCACACAGACAATCTCGCAGGTTTGCCTTTCCTCTTCTATCCGAGCCGTGAACTCAGCTTCTTCAACACGCTCGTGGTATACCTGATTGGTCCGCGGAGTCAGTTGCCAATGAGTGCGTCTCCCCGCATCCAGCATGAGGGCTTCCCGCCCATCAAAGTCCTCGAGCACGGCTACGAACACACGCTTCTTTCAACTGATCGGCCGGGAGGATCGACCTACCATCCTGAAGTGTGGTTGACGCCACATTCATGGGCCTCTTGTTCGTCCTCTACTCGCACTGACTTGGATTTAGGCCAATCCATGGAAGTTCTCCCCCGCCATTGAGAAGGCCTTGCGGCTATCTATTCTGTTTGCGTCAAATAGCCAGATGCACCAGTAGTCGTCAAAGAGACCCGCTCAACGTCACAGCTACCAGATCGAGTTCATCAGACGGAAAGCGACGGCTTCTGCAATCTGCCTCTGAATGCACGTCTCCGAAGGCGTACCTGTGGTGGACATGAGAATGGGGATTGCGATTCAACCTCCAACTCTTAGCGCTAGTGCCCAAACCTCTCTGTAATCTTGATTCGACTTTGCGTGCGATTCTGACCTCCAGTATCTTCGTGGCAGGATCTGGTTTCTATAGTATCTATGTGCTCTATCAGAGCATATGTATTCTATTTGCGAGTGATATTTGTAGCTCTCCGTGGCAGCGTGGTATCAAGGAAAAGTGCAATGGCTGCCATGGTAAGCGACGAGTTCCCGATTTCAAATGATTCCGGCTCCAGGCGTGGAGCTTTCGTAGACACGGGTAGAAGCGCCCTGCTCGACACGATAAACAACGCAAAGACTAGCGGCTTTCATTTCAGGACTTGGGTCCTATCGGGGTTGGGCTTCTTTACTGACGCTTACGATTTGTTCGTGATAGGTGTCGTCTTGAGCCTGTTGCCTCTTGCAGGTTGGAGCCCGCTTTCACCCACTAGCACCGCGCTGCTCGGCTCTACTGCCCTCCTTTCTGCTGTTATCGGAGCCTTGACGTTTGGCAGGGCGCTCGACTACATGGGGCGAAAAGCTGTTTATGGGTTAGAGCTGATAATCCTTGTCGCCGGTGCCCTAGGAAGCGCGTTCTTGACGCCAGTGAACGGCGTCTACATACTGATGGCTTGGAGGTTTCTCCTTGGGATAGGAATTGGAGGTGATTACGCCACAAGCTCGACTATCATGGCAGAGTACTCCAACACCAAGAGGAGAGGAATGCTTGTAGGAATGGTCTTTTCGATGCAGAGCCTCGGACTGCTCGCAGGGCCGCTCGTCACGTTGGGGCTTCTTTTCAGCGGAGTCAGTCCTGCTCTTGCCTGGAAGCTTCTGTTCGCCTTTGGAGCCATTCCAGCAGCTGCTGTAATCTACGGTAGGAGAAAGATGCCGGAGCCTCCGAAATTCACGATTGGGGTCAAGGGTAACTTGGACAAGGCGTCGTCTGATCTTTCGAAGTACACCGACTTGGACATAGGCGCCAATGGAAACGGTGGACGAACGAAGACAGTCGTGAAAGCGGAATGGTATAAACTGTTCACTGACAAGAGGCTCCTACTCCTCGTAATCGGGACTGCGGGAAGTTGGTTCCTGATGGACTGGGCGCTGTATGGCAACTCGATAATGTCTAGCTCGATGCTTTCTTTCCTAATCCCGTCAAGCATCAAAGGAATCCATAGGATAATTCTCTCGACCGAGTACTCCGCGCTAATCTTTGGTGTTGCCGCTCTGCCTGGTTACTGGTTGGCGACCTTCGTCACGGACAGGGTTGGAAGGAAGCCTATACAACTCGCAGGATTCGCAATGATGGCTCTCACGTTCGGAGTGCTCGGCATATTTCGCCAGCTGACCACTGCAGCATACGTGGTGGACTTCCTTCTCATATACGGGTTGAGTTACTTCTTCATAGAGTTCGGTCCGAATGTCACGACGTTCATCTATCCGCCAGAGGTATTCCCAGTGTCAGTCAGAGGTTTTGGAAGCGGCACTGCAGCAGCAGGAGGAAAGACAGGGGCATTTATTGGAACAGTTGCAAATGTCTTCATAGTCGCCTCCTTAGGGCTCGGGCCGCTCTTCATCGTGCTGGCACTCCTCTCAACAGTCGGTCTCTTTCTGACACTGTTTGCTCTCCCCGAACCAAAGCGCAGAGATATTGAAGTGGTCTCTGGCGAGGAGCGATTCCTGGTCAAGGCGGAGTGACGCCGGCCCCGTTGCTCTCCTGCTCCAAACAATATGTCGGAGCAGAGTGGTCGGCGTCCCTAGAAAGAATGCGGTTGGCTGTAGAAGGCTAAGATTCGCGCGGGAAGAAGAGCGGTGGTTAATCAGAAAGGCATCATCTTTGTGCACCAGCGATGTTGTGTCCATAAAATGCGGATGGTTGTTTGAGACTCCTGAAATGATAGAATGGACCTACTGCTAGGTACTCCCAGCGACTCTGGATTGGTAGGTCTCGCCATGAGCGAGGATCCAGCAAGCGGCTTCATCATTTCTACAGGTTGGATGAGAATTGCGGCGACAAGTCTCTTTAACACGATTCCCAGGGACATCAGCTTCAGATTAGACGAAAGGTCGCTCTTCCGTCGCTGAAAGACTAACCCGCAGTAAGAAGGTAGCGAGGGGAGGATTTGAACGCACGGTCGGGTTTTTCCCCGATCTCCGCTCTGCGGGTTATGAGCCCGCCGGGATGATCCTTACCCCCACGGGGGGTCTGGCTTCCCCACCTCGCTTCGATGGGCTCGGATGAGTTGGCTCTTATATGCTTCGGGGGTCTCCCATCCTAGCCATCTAGGACCTTTGACGCTCCTGACGTCGTCGCCCAGGAATCTGCATGCATGCAGCCCGCTGGTATCTGCAACAGGTGCAGCTCGAGCAGCTTTCGTAGTCTTTGTGTCTGCAGATCTTGCAGACGCAGGAAGCCATGGTTATGTCGCTTGGTCGTCGTTATTTCACATTATCGAAGACGACTTTTTCAGGGTCTTCCTCCAGCTCTTCTCGGAGCCTCTCCCTAAGGCCCAGGAGGCGCCCCACGTCATGCTTCTTGACCGTGAACCTGCGCACCTCCTCTTCGAACGGCCGAACCTTGTCTCCGTCGACCATCTTATCTGCGAAGCAGACTATCCTTTCTTCCAGAGTCCGGGGTATGTAATCCAAATCTGGCAACCCGAGCGACTTCGCCTCTTCGGGAGAGATTCCAGCACCTACATGCTTCTGGATTATCTCAGCGACCTTCTTCCCGGCCCCCTCCCTCTCTGCGATCCCTGCACCTTCCACGCCATGTCTGACAGTCTGGACTCTGGACCTCCCTATGTCGTGGAGCATGGCCGCGACACCCACCGCTTTGTCGTCTATCTCGTATCCGTGTCTCCCGAACTCTTCTGCCAGCGCCAACGCGACCTTGGTCACAGTCCTGCAGTGTGAGACGATCCTTTCGTCGCTGCCATACTTTCGATGGAGCGCCTCTGCCTCCCCTTGAGAACCGATCACTTAGCGAGTTCCTCTTCCAGTTGCTTGATCTTCCAATTCAGGGCGTCCTTCAGCTCTGCATTGTCAAGGCGGTTCAGGGACTTGCCGCAGACTGGGCACTTGAAGAAGTTCTCCATCGCGTCCTCGAATGTCCTAGTCAGGCATGTGGGGGTTCCGCAGTGGTAGAACTCGTGCATCTCTTCATATTCGAGGCGCTGCCTTAGCCTGTTCAGGACCTTCTTGCGCTGCGTCTGGATGAACCCATCCGTCTGGTCTCGCTGGGCCTTCCACCTGTAGACGAACCAGCCTCTCTTGGGGTCCCTGACCCTAACTCCGGTTATGAGGCTCCGACCAAACAGATCGTAGAGGGCCTTCCTGACTGTCTTTATCTTGAGTCCCGTGGCGGAGGCAATCTCTTCGTCAGTAGCATTCTCATTGTTTAGAAGCGCCCTTGCTACCCTGACATAGTCAGGTCCGCCTATGAGTCCGGCGACCTTCACAAACGTGTCTTCGTATTCAATCTTCAATTTTCTACAACTCTCTTGCCCCGGACCGAAGGCAAGATTCTAAGCCTACTTTGGCTGAACGTCCTCTTAAGCTCTTCTCCGCCCTGGACCTCGTGGAGCATGATGGCAAGGGCTGCCACCTCCGAGTGAGGCTGAGAGGTGACCGCGACGTTGAAGTCCGCTTCATGATAGATCTTTCCAGGAACCTTCGGCCCTCCTACGACGATAAGGCCCTTCTCTAGGTTGCGAAGGTCTTGAATCACATCCTGGATAGGCACACCGTACATGGTAAGGTGGATTACACTCCTTCCTTCCTTCTTTGCCTCTCTTACCACCCCCCTCCACGGCGCGCCTAGCACGGCGCGGAAGTCCCCGCCCCAGGTCTTGTTCACCTCTTCGAGCGTAGCTGTGACGTCATTCTCGGCGTCTTCGAGATAGATGCACTCGGCCCCCAACGCCCTGGAGACCAGGCAGAGGTGTGTGAGCGTCCTTTCGTCCCTCACGTATCTCTGCCCCAGCCTAAGCACCTTGATGCTCTTCACCCTGCCTCCTCTCGTCCTCCCTCTTCAGCCCCGGTAGATGAACAGTGACTCGGGCCATGGCGCAGCTTT